>JAURKV010000056.1 GCA_030831585.1 Ramlibacter sp.
ATCCGCATGAGCAGAAGGGATGCCTACATGAAGGCTCTGGAGGCTGCGAGTGTTGAAGGAAAAATCACACCGTTGGCCCAGTTCATCGCCCAGGAAATGCGTGAGTGGTCACCGGAGCGCGAGCCCAAGAGCGGCAAGACCTGAAAATTCTCGTTCAGCTCAAATCGCTATTTAGCTGTTACAGCCCCAGGCCGCCCAAGCGTGTCACTGCGTTCGATCGTGCGTTAGGTCAAGAAAAAGCCCCTGGCATGAGCGCTAAGGGTTTGTGTTTGTTTTGGCGGTTCACGGATTGAAGCCGCAGACCTCTAGATGCCGGCAGCCGATGCCAGCACGTCACTCCTTGGCTGCTTCACGCAGTTTTTCCGTCAGCCAGACCTTCATCAATGACTGGTAGGGGACATCCAGCTTATTGGCCTGTTGCCGGATGCCATCGAGCAGGCTGTCGGAGAGCCTGATCGAGATGCTGGTTGTGGACGGCTTGAGGTTCTTGAACGTGACCGCAGACGTTTTGGCAGGGTCAAAGAACTGGGTCGCATCGTTGTCCTTGGACTCCCAGAATTCACGCTCTTTAGCCTCCGAGCGGAACTTCGGCGGCGCCTTGGTTTTATGTGTGGGCTTGTTCATACAACTGCCTTTCCTTGCGATGCTGATCACGGGCGGAAATCACCCGAATCAGTGCTCCATCTCGTCGGAGTGTGAAGATCAGGGTGAGTGCCCTGGCCTGATTGGTCTTGCCCAGCGCCATATAGCGTCGCTCCTCATCGCTGTGCTTGTCATCAGCGCTGATCAGCAGAGGCTGATTGAAGAATATTTCTTCAGCCTCAACCTGAGTCACGCTGTGCTTGACCTCACTCTTTCGTTGATTGCCGGCGTCCCACTCGAAGCCGACAACGGAGTCAAAGTCAATCATGGATGTATGTTATGGAAATATACGAGTTGCGTCAATCCGTGACTCAATCGGCCTGCGAGACGCGCAAAGAAAAACCCCGCCGCCTTGCGAGCAGCGGGGTCTTGTTTGGTGGCGCTTCATGGATTTGAACCGCGGACCTGGGGATTATCATTCCATAGCTCTAACCGACTGAGCTAAAGCGCCCAGGAGGCCCAGTGAAACTCTCCCTGCTTGTGGCCATCAGCTTGATTTCATTGCACGTGCGGGCAATGGATGTCCTCGATGTCCGTGTCAAAACATTGGGCTCGGCGTTCTCCCCCGGGGCGGTGACTCCGGCAGAGATCCCCGGCAAATTGACTTTGCCGGTGGGCAGCAAACTTCCGGCCGTGCTGCTTGTGCATGGGAGCGCCGGTCCCGATGCTCGTGGAGCATTCCACACGGATTACCTGGCAAAGAACGGCTATGCCGTACTCGAAATCGACATGTGGGCTCCGCGTGGGGTGACCTCCGCGGCTGGCAGGCCCGCGCACCCGGGAGACACTCTGGCAGACATCTGGGGAGCTTGGGAATTTCTTCGAGGCAATCCGCGGATCGACAAGGAGAGGATTGCAATCATGGGCTTTTCTTGGGGCGGCATGATGGCGGTATCGGCCGCCTTTGGCCTCAAGCCCAGGAACGCACCTCCCTCGCTCACGACAGCGAACTTCGCCGCTCATGTGGCGTTCTATCCCGTCTGCGATATGTGGATTGACACTAGTTCAGGTGCGAGGTATTCGAATCCGGCCAGACAGTCCAAGAGCCCGCTTCAGATCCACAACGGCTCCAAGGATGATTACGACACCGCGCCCGATGTCTGCCCACGCATGAAGGCAAGGTATCCGAACATGAACATCGAACTGCACGTGTATGAGGGTGCCACGCATGGATTCGATGGCTCCACCGCGACTCCCAGGACCATTTTTGATCCGGTGGCAAAGAATTTCAGGGGCGGTGAGGTCACCATCGTAGGCAACGAGCAGGTACGGGAGCGGGCCAAGGAGAATGTGCTCAGGCTGCTGAATACGGTGCTCAAAAAATAAAGAGTCTGTCCCCCACCAGCTGCCTTCGGCAAGACCCGCATTTATGTTTGGCAGTCGGTTGAGCGGTGGCTGGAGGGTGTGCCCAACCCAATCAATGGCCGACCCGAACGGAAGACCGCCAGCCTGGCGATCGGCTCTTCGCTGAGACTCTTGCTCACGGGACGGCGAATCCAACAGAAAAACCCCACAGTCTTTCAACTGTGGGGCTTCAATTTGGTGGCGCTTCACGGATTCGAACCGCGGACCTGTGGATTATGATTCCATCGCTCTAACCGACTGAGCTAAAGCGCCGAAGGCGCGAATTATAGCGGCTTCCACGACCCCAGCAGGCCCCTTGGGCGCTCATCGAGGCGCCGGCCCCAGGGAGCGGGGGCTGCCACAAGGAGACACCATGACGCTTGCTCGCCGACACGTTCTTGCCGCCGCCAGCGGCCTGCTTCTGGCCCCCTTGGCGCGTGCCCAGGGACACGCTGGCCATCATGGCCACCAGGGGCCGGCCTTGCCGGCCGCCGCGCCGGCGGCGGACCCGTTTGCCCGCCTTCAGGGCGGCGTGCCGCACCACCTCACCGCCGACCAGACCGCACAGCGCTCGGTGGCCAGCCCTGCGCCAGCAGGTGCCCCGGGTCGCTGGGTCACACGCGCGTCGCTGCCCATTGCGCGCAGCGAGATGGCCTGGGCCGCCGAATGGGCCGGCCGCCTGCATGTGATTGGCGGCTATGGCGAGGGCCGGGTCGACCGGGCTTATCACCACATCTACGACCCGCGTGACGACCGCTGGTACCTGGGCGCGTCGCTGCCGCGGGGCGCCAACCACGTGGCCGTGGCCGCACTGGCCGGGCGCATTTATGCCTTCGGTGGCTTTCTCGACCAAAACCGCAACCCGGACAGTCTGGCCTTTGCCTATGACGTGGCCAGTGACCGTTGGACCGCGGTGGCACCCCTGCCGCGCCCGCGCGGCGCGGGGGCAGCGGTCGCCCTGGGGGGCAAGGTCCATTTGATTGGCGGCGCTTCGGCACCGACCGAGGAGCGCGCCAGCGTCGGCTGGCACGAGGTCTACGACCCCCAGGCCGACAGCTGGAGCCGGCGCAAGGCCTTGCCCGGCGCGCGTGACCATGTAGGCTGCGTCGCCCACCAAGGGCGCATTCATGTGGTGGGCGGGCGCTTCAATACCTTCGAGTACAACACCGGCTTGCACCATGTCTACCTGCCGGACCGCGACACTTGGGAATTGCGCGCGCCGCTGCCCACGCCGCGCTCGGGTCATGGCCTGGTGATCTACCGCGACCGGCTTTTTGCCATGGGCGGGGAGGGCGGCATCATCAACCGACCGGGCCAGCAGACGGTGTTTGGCCAGATGGAAAGCTATGACGCGGCAAGCGACAGCTGGCTGTCGCACGCGCCCATGCCCATCCCCCGGCATGCGGTGGGCGCGGTGACGATTGGCGACTGGGTCTACGTGGCCGGCGGCGGCGCCGTCTTGGGCGGAGGCGTGCAGTCGGCGGTGCACGAGGCCTTCACACTCGCGCCAGCCTGAGCCGGTCTGGCGCCCTGGCGCCAGAGGTGGCGGCGCCGAGGACTGGCCGGTGCCTGATGAACTGCGCGGGCCCCTCGCCATGCGCTGTTGGGCGTCAACCGTGGAGGGGCATCTGAGACCGGCGCATCTTGATGAAGGCATCCGCGGTTGCTTGATCCTTGGCCAGCCATTTCCGGTAGCCTGCCATCGCCCGCTCCTCACCGAGTCGGTCGATGATCCGCTCCAGCAAGCGTTGAGCAAATTGGTACTTCCCTCTCGCCATCGATTTGTAGAGGAAGAGGTTGAACGTATCACTGGTGAGGGTGGCCTCTGAGAACTCCGGGACAAGCGACAGAATTTCTTCATCGCTGTGATGGCGCCACATGTTGAAAAGCCCATGGAAGCCGAATGTGGGGCCATCATGCTCGACGAGCTCGTACGAGAAGTGTTGAGCCAAAGATCGCGGCGCAAAGCGTATGCCGTGGTGTGCCTCCAACCAGGGGCGTTGGGTGATGCAGATGCACTGATCCTCAAGTTTGACTTCCTCTTGGGGGAAGGCAGGGTCGGCGAGAGCATCGAGGAGGCGCCGGGACCGCAGGCTGAAGCCACCATTTCCAACCTCGAACCGGTCGTGGACGGGCCACGGCGCCCCGATGTAGTCGTAGTCAAGGAAACCAGAGCGCCATTGGCTGGCGTCTAGCACAAAGCCATCCCACTGCACCACCAGCACGTAGTCGGTGCGGATGTATGGCCCTAACTCGCGCAGCATGAAGCGCGAGTACTCGGTTTGGGAGCCGATAGGCCCGATTTTTTCTACGCGGGCGCGGGTGTCTATGGCTTGGTCGGTCAGTAACAGCGCGTCTGCGAAATCACACTGTTTCATGGACCGCTCGAGCGCTCGAGCGGCGAGCTTCGGGGTGACACAGTCCACCGCACAGACAGTGATTCGGCTGAAATCATTCATGTTGCGTGGCGTCGTTGGTCGACGATCGGTAACCCCGCGAATTGAATTGTTCCAGCCGGCAACCCCAGCCGGTTTCGTGCCGGTTTCGAGCGTGTAAAGCTCGTGCTACCCGCGCATTGGGATCACTCGGTCCAGCGAAATTGCTGCGATAGATGCAGGGCCGTTCTAGCCCCTCACCGCCCCTTGAACACCCCCGGCCGCTTGGCCATGAAGGCGTCCATGCCTTCCTTTTGGTCCTCGGTGGCAAAGAGCGCCTGGAACAGGCGCCGCTCGTACATCACACCGTCGGACAGGCCGCTTTCGAAGGCCCGGTTGACCGACTCCTTGGCCGCATAGGCGGCCAGGCGGGGCATGCCAGCCACCAGCAGGGCGGCCGCCAGGGTTTCTTCCATCAGCTTGTCAGCGGCGACCACGCGGCTCACCAGGCCTGAGCGCTCGGCCTCGGTGGCGTCCATCATGCGGCCGGTGAGTGCCAGATCCATGGCCTTGGCCTTGCCCACCGCGCGTGGCAGGCGCTGGGTGCCGCCGGCGCCGGGGATGATGCCCAACTTGATCTCGGGTTGGCCAAACTTGGCGTTCTCGGCGGCGATGATGAAGTCGCACATCATGGCCAATTCGCAGCCACCGCCCAGGGCAAAGCCAGCGACCGCGGCGATGACCGGCTTGCGGATGCTGCGAATGGTTTCCCAGTTGCGGGTGATGAAGTCGCCGCCATAGGCCTCAGAGAAACCGAGCTTGGCCATGGCGCCAATGTCGGCGCCGGCGGCAAAGGCCTTCTCGCTGCCGGTGATGACGATGCAGCCGATGGCGTCGTCGGCATCAAAGGCCTTCAGGGCGGCGCCGAGTTCGTCCATCAACTCGCCGTTCAGGGCGTTGAGTTGCTTGGGGCGGTTGAGGCGTACAAGGCCGACGCGCTCAGCCTCGGTAGATACCTCGATGAATTGGTAAGACATGCTTTCTCCTGGCGGTGAGCCGCTTGCGATGGGTGGGTGTGAATGGCGTCGGGGCACTATACCCAAGGGACCCGTGACCCTTGACCGGTGACCGGAGGCTGGGGCCAGACGGAGCCGGCGCAGCCCTCAGCGCTGCTCGATCGTTTCGACCATCAGGTCGGCCCAGGCCTCCTCGCCGAAGCTGATCTTCAAACGCACCGGCAGGTACTGCAGGCGCGGTGCGAACCAGACTTCTGAGGCCAGGGTGCCGCGCGTATTGGTAAAGGGTCGTGGAGTGACCCGCACCGTGTCGAGATTGCCCAGGCGCGGTGTGCGCAACATCTCGTGGGCGAAGATGTCGTAGGTCCAGTTGTCGACCGAGCCAGGCCGCACCAGCGGCAGGGTGAGTGTGCTGCCGGGCGCTGCGGTGGTCTGGCCCGTGCGCAGGCGGTGGCCGATCTCGATGAACTGGCTGGCCAGGTCCTGCACACCCGCAGGCCGCTCGAAGCTGCGGCCGTCGTGCTGGATGACCTCCTTCTCGGTGAACCGGGTCAGGCGCCGGCGGCTGCCGCGGGTGTCTTCGAAGGCCTGCGGAATCAGGCCCTGCAAAGTGACCTGGCCCTGACTGGTGTAGGCGGCGTTGAAGAAGGGGGACACGGAAAGCTCGACGCGGGCCTGATAGAGGTCGCCCTGGCGCAACCATTGGACTTTGGCTGTGCCGTGCAGGGGACCGCCTCGAAACAGTCCGGAGAGTTTGTAGGTGATGCGGGTGTCGACCGGCCAGAGGCGCTCGAGCGGGACGCCGCCAGCGGCAGGTCCGTCGGCGGCGGCGCTGCCCGTTGCGCTCGTTCCTGCCTGCACGCTGTTGGCTGCAGTCCGACCGCCTGCCGAAGAGCCGCCATCACCACCCTGAGCGGCCGTTGCCCTCGCCGTGACAGGTGGGCCCGATTCGATTTTTGCGGGAGGCGCGATCGGCGTAGCAGGTGCGACAGGTGCAACAGGTGCAACAGGTGCGGTGCTTGCCATCGCCGTGGCAGAAGCGACCGCAATCGGCGCCGTCACGACCGCCTGTGGGTTGACGCTGGCCTCGCTGGCCGCCGTCTGCGTGGGTGTCTGTGCAGGCGCCTGTGCGGGCGTCTGTGCGGGCGTCTGTGCGGGCGTCTCCACCGCGATGGCCAGCTTTGTTATTGCCTGCGGCGCCGGCTCGGCGGGCGGCGGTGTTGCTGTGGCGACCTCTGTCGGCGGTGGTTCTGATGCCTGAGGAGGCGCAGGTGCAAGCTCAGGTGTGGGCTCGGGTGTCGGGGCCGGCGCAGCCACGGGCACGGGCGCAGAGGCCGGGCTGGCCGGTGCTGCGGCTACTAAGCTTGCCTCGGGCTTTACCGGAGCCGGCGCTGGCGTGGCCGGCGGGACGGCCACCACCTCCGGGTCCTTCTCCGATGGCGCCAGCACCCGGGTGAAAAGGGGCTCGGGCAGGGCCTGCAAGCCACTCAGGCCGGGCGCAAGGCGGGCCAGCCACTCGAGCGCGAGCAGGTGGCCCAGCACCACGACGAAGGTCAGGATGGCCAGCGTGAGGGTCAGCGTGCGCACCATGCGCCTGGGCGCGCTGGCGATTTCGCGCCGCGCCAGCGCCTGCCGCCAGCCTAGTCCGGTGCTGCTTTCCTGGCCAGCTGCGGGTGGCTGCTTCAGTCCGTTCCCGACAGCCATGCCCGAACCCGTGCCGAATCGCCCACCGACAGCCGCCAGGCCTGGGCGGCGGAGGCGGGTGGCATGGCCATTGCCAAACGCAGCAGCCGTCGGTCGCGCGCAACCAGGGCGGTGAAGCGGCGCTGGGTGCCGAGGTAAAGGTGCAGGTCATCGATCCGGTCCAGCCGCCAGCCTTGCCCGCCCACCTCCACGCCTAGCCACTCGTCACCAGCGGCCAGGCCCGCCTGCTCGGCCGGGCCGCCACGCAGCACGGTCTTGATGCGGACGCTGCCGCCTGATTCGTCTGCACGCAGGCCGAGGCGCTGCTGCATCGGCGCGGGATCCCGCCACACGGTGACACCGTGCTGTTGCAAAAGCTCCTGCAGTGGCAGTTCGCGGGTGCCATGCACCCAGGCCGCGATCTCGCGGGCGAAGCTGCGACCGCCCAGATCCCTGAGAGTGGCGGTCAAATCGGGCTCGGTCATGGGCCCGCCCTTGCAACGGGCCCACAGCGCGCGCATCACCGCGTCCAGCGTGGTCTTGCCCTCGGCGCGCAGGGTGAGGTCGAGGCACAGCGCCACCAGCGACCCCTTGCTGTAGTAGCTGATGGTGGCGTTGGCGGTGTTTTCGTCGGGCCGGTAGTACTTGATCCAGGCGTCGTAGCTGGCCTGTGCCACCGACTGCACCATCCGCCCTGGCGCTTGCAGCACCTGGTTGATGCTCTTGGCCAGCAGCCGCAGGTAGGCCGTGTCGTCGACCACACCGGTGCGGCGCAGGAACAGGTCGTCGTAGTAACTGGTGAAGCCCTCGAAAAACCACAGCAGGCGGGTGTAGTTCTCCTGGGTGTAGTCGTAGCGGGTGAATTCGGCCGGCCGCAGCTGCTTGACGTTCCAGGTGTGGAAGTACTCGTGGCTGATCAGGCCCAGCAGGGTGGTGTAGCCCTCGGGCGTGCGCGTCTCACCCTGCCGCGGCAGATCGCGGCGCGAGGCAATGAGCGCGGTGGAGTTGCGGTGCTCCAGGCCGCCATAGCCCTCGTCCACCGCATTGAGCAGGAACAGGTAGGTCTTGAAGGGCGCGGCTTTGCCTGCGCTTTTTCCTGCACTTTTCGCAGCGCCCTTGCCTCGCCCCTTGCCATGCCAGAAACCGATCTCGGCCTCGCAGATCGCGCGGGTGTGTTCAACCAGGCGCGCACCGTCGAAGGTCGGCGGCGCACCGGCCACCACGATGCGGTGGGGGATGCCGGCGGCCTCGAACTGGCCGCGCCAGAGGCGGTCGGTCGGGCCCATTTCTACCGGGCAGTCCACGAGCTCGTCGTAGTCGGCGGCCAGGTAGCTGCCAAAGCCCCGTTTGTTCACCTTGTGTGGCGTGAGGCCGGTGGCTACTTCCCAGGGCGTGGCCGCGCCTGGCGGCGGCAGCAGCTCGAGGGCGTGGGCCTTTTGCTCCTGGCCATGCACCCGCAGGCACAGGCTGGTGCCGTTGAAAAAGCCGCGGCCTTCGTCTAGCCAAGAGGCGCGCACCGAGTTGTCGAAGGCGTAGACCTCGTAGCTCAAGGTGAGCGGTGAGCCGGCTGCGCAGTCGGCTTGCCATTGGCACTTGCTCACTTGATGCAGGGCGATGGCCTTGCCGTTCTGGCGCGCGCCCAGGGACTGCAGGTGACGCGAGAACTCGCGCACCAGGTAGCTGCCGGGGATCCATACCGGCAGCGACAACTGCTGCGCCTCTGCGGGCGCAGCCAGGGTGAGGGTGACGCGCCAAAGGTGGGCGCGCAGGTCGGCGGGTACGACCTGGTAATGCAGGGGAGCGATCAATGCAGGCGGTCCGTGAAGGTCATTTGATTTCGGCCAGCTTCTGTTCGAGCTGCTGGGCGCTGATGGCGCCTGGCACTCGGCTGCCGTCTGTGAAGACGAGTGTGGGAGTGCCGCTGATGCGCCACTTGCGGCCAAACTCGACGTTGCGTGAGAGCGCCGCGCTGTCGCAGCTGGCCTTGGCTGGCAGCTGGTCGCGCACCATCCAGTCTTGCCAGGCACGGCCCTTGTCCTTGGCGCACCAGAGGTTGCGCGATTTCTCCAGCGAGTCCGGACCCAGGATGGGGTACAGGAACACATGCAGGGTGATGTTGTCCACGCCCTGCAGGTCTTTCTCGAAGCGCTTGCAGTAGCCGCAGTTGGGGTCTTGGAAGACCGCCACCTTGCGTTTGCCGCTGCCGCGCACGATGGTGAAGGCGTCGGCCACTGGCAGGCTGGCGAAGTCGATGGCGCTCAGTTTTTCCACGCGTTCCTCGGTGAGGTTGCGCTTGTTTTTCGTGTCGAGGATCTGGCCCTGGATCAGGTAGTTGCCCTGTGCGTCGGTGTAGAACAAGTCGAGGCCAATGCGGACCTCGAACAGGCCAGCGATGGGCGTTTTGCGAACCTCCTCGACCGCGCCCAGTTGGGGCAGGCGCTCGGTGATGGCCTTGCGAATTTGGGCCTCCTGGGCTCGGGCCGGGGCCGGGCCCAGCAGCGCCAGGACCAAAAGCGGCAACGTCACGAGCGGCAGGGCCCGCAGCGCAGAGGGCCAAGCGGCGAGGGGGAGGCGAAGCAGTTTCATGGCGATCAATTTGTTGTGGGTTGAGGCGCAGGGCGGGCCTGAAGGTGCGTTGACGCAGGCGCGACGCTTCACAGGCCGCCGGCGGCTTGCCGGGCGATCCAGTGTTTGAGTGGTCCACTGTGGTCGAAGCCCCGCATGCCCCAGTTGCGGACAAAGCGCCAGGCGGGGCCGGGCGGGGCAAACAGCCACTGCAGGCCGCCGGTGGTCCATTGCAGGGCCGCTACCTCGCCCTTGCGGGCGCGCTCGTAGCGGCGCAAAAGTTTTTCGTCGCCCAGCTTGCGCCAGTACTCGCGTGCCCGCAGCACCTGCACCAGGGTGTTGGCATCGGCCAGCCCGAGGTTGAGGCCCTGGCCCGCCAGAGGGTGGACGGTGTGGGCGGCGTCGCCCGCCAGGGCCCAGCCCGGGCCGCACCAACGCGAGGCCTCAGCGCGTTGCAAGGGCCAGCGGGCGCGCTCGGAGGTGAGGTTGATGCGTCCCAGCGTGCCTCCGGTGGCTTCATGCAGCAGGTCTTCGAAAGCCTGCGCGGGTAGCGCCGCGAGTTCAGCGGCGCGCTCGGCCGGCACCGACCAGACCAGGGCTAGCGCATGGCCCGCTGCTGCGCCAGCACCCGGGTGATGGGCTCGATCTTCCGCTGCCCCCATTAGGCTGGTCACCGGGCCACCCATGGGCAAAAGGGCCAGTATCTCGCCCGGGCGGAACCACTGGCGAGCAACTTGGTCGTGCGGCCGCTCGGCCCGCAGCTGGGCGGCGATGGCGTGCTGGTAATAGGGCTGTACGCGCCAGTCGACACCGAACTCGGCGCGGCTGGCGCTGGCCTTGCCTTCGCACACCACCGTGAGTGTCGCGGTCTGTGGCACGGCGAGGCGCTCGATCTGGGGTTGGTAGTGAAGGGCCTGGTCCAGCGCGCCGAGCAGGTCGGTGGCCTGGGCGATCCAGGCCAGGGGCCGGCCGCTGTGGGCGGGGCCCGCGCCTGCCTCTTGGCGTGCGCCGGCGGCGGTGTCGGCGAAGCGCACCTCTCCGCCTGCGTCGCCGTAGACCGCCATGGACTGCACCGGTGTGGCCAGTGCCTCCGGCCAGGACCGCACCCGGTCCAGCAGCGCGCGAGAGCTGGCGTTGATGGCGTAGGCGCGCAGGTCGGTCTGCGCCGCGCTCACCGCCTCTGGCGACTCGACCAGGCCGACGCGCAGGCGTTCTTGCGCGAGCAATAGCGCCAGCGTGCGGCCCACGATGCCGCCGCCGCGGACACAGACATCCAAGGGCAAAGTCATCGGGCCATTGTAGGAGCCGGCACAATGGCGTGACGCCACTGAAGGGTCTTTAGAGGGCTTTGGCCCTGCCTCTGGCGCACGTTTTTCCCGCCACCTGTTTCAGACCGCAGCGCTTGAGCCTGCCGCACAGAATTTCACGACCATGTCACTTTCAACCCGAACCCCTGCCGACCTTTCCAACAGCCCCCGCGAACCGGGCGCGCAAGCCCAAGCCCGCATCTCCGGGCTGTACATCTACCCGGTGAAGTCCTGCGCCGGTGTGACGCTGCAGGAGTCAGAACTCACCGACGCCGGCCTGGACCTGGACCGCGCCTGGATGGTGGTCGACGCATCGGGCGAGTTCGTTTCCCAGCGCGAGTTGCCGCGGATGGCGCTGGTGCAAGTGAGCCTGCGCGGCGCCGAGGTGGTGCTGCGCGCGCCGGGCATGCTGGCCTTGCACCTGGGCATCGACCGGGTCGAGGCGCCGGCCCGGGTGCGAATCTGGGACGACGAGGTGCCGGCCTATGACATGGGCGCGGTGGCGGCGCAGTGGTTCACCGACTTCCTCGGCCAGCCCCTGCGGCTGGTGCGCTTTGACCCCGAGCACCAGCGGCTGTCGTCCATGAAGTGGACCGGCGGGGTGGAGGCGCCCAACCAGTTCAGCGATGGTTTCCCGCTTCTCGTGCTAAGCCAAGCCTCGCTCGACGGGCTGAACCAGCGGCTGCAGGCGGCTGGCCGGCCGGCCGCCACCTGGGCCCACTTTCGGCCCAACATCGTGTTGGACGGTTTGGTAGCGCACGACGAGGACGGCCTGGGCCTGCTCTCGATCGAGGCGGACCTGCCGGTGCAACTGCAGCTGGTCAAGCCCTGCGCCCGCTGCAGCATTCCCGATGTCGACCCGGCTACCGGCCTGTCCGACCCGGCCTTGGGCGACGCCCTTCAGGTCTACCGCAGCCTCCCGTCGATGGGTGGCGCGGTCTGCTTCGGCATGAACGCGATCGTTCGCGCCGGTGACGGCGCCCGGCTGCGCATTGGGCAGTCCGTGGTCGGCGACTGGCGCTTCGACTAAACAGACTCCGCGCGGGGGGCGCGAACCCTCTTGAACCCTCGCGAACGCCCCGAAGGTTCCGAAGGCTCGCGAACGCTCGCGAACGCTCGCTAGGGCGACGCGGGCCTCTCTGCGGGAAAACCCGAGTCCGAGGCCGATCGTCTAACGTATACGATATTCGAATGGCTGCCCGCCCCATGGGGTCAGCACGGCCTTTTTTCACTCCCGCCCATGTTTCCCTGGCTCGCCCCCGACGCCGACACCGCCTCCAGCCGCCTGCGCGCGGTGCGCGACACCTCCTTGCCCAAGCTGGTACGCGACGACCTGCTCGAGCGCATTCTGGGCGGTGAGCTGCGCCCAGGCGACCGGATCAGCGAGCCAGATGTGAGCGCGCGCTTATCTGTATCGCGTGTTCCGGTCAGGGAAGCCTTGCGTGAGCTGGAGAGTTCGGGGCTGGTGGTGTCGCGCAAGCATGCGGGCGTTTTTGTTCGCTGCATCGAGCCCGAAGAGGTGCGTGACCTGTACGAGATGCGCGCCTTGCTGGACGGTTTTGCCGGCGAAAAGGCTGCCGCCCTGCCGCCAGCGGAGCGCGAAAGCCTGGCGCAGGCGCTGCGCGAATCCACCACGACCATGGCCGATGCGGTGGCCAGCGAGGGCGTGCGCGACTACTACACAGAGAACCTGCGATTTCATTGGTTGATCGTGGAGGCGGCAGGCAACCTGGCGCTGCGGGCCAGCTACCGGGAGTTGGTGCAAAAACTCCATCTCTCGCGCCTGCGCAGCCTGTCCCGCGGTCTGGCAATGCGCACCTCCATCCAGGAGCACCAGCAAATCGTGCAGGCCATCGACGCTGGCGATCCCGCCGCGACCCGCGCGCTCCTGGCCCGTCATGTGGGCGACGCGCACCGGCGGCTGTCCGCCGAGCCCGTTCCCGCATGAGCGACAGCACTCCCGCCTACTCCCTTCCCTGTTTCCCAATCTGTTCCCCAACTCGAAACCCGATCCATCCAAACGAAGGAGACTCCCCATGAAGCGACGCACCCTCCTGCAATCGGCCCCGCTGCTGCTGGCGCCTGCCCTGCTGCCTGGCCAGGCCGCTGCGCAGCAGTACCCGGCCAAGCCTGTGCGCTACATCGTGCCGGTGGCCGCCGGCGGCGGCTCTGACATGATCGGCCGCAACCTGTGCGAGCGCCTGTCCAAGGTGCTCGGCCAATCCATGGTGGTCGAGAACATCGGCGGCGGTGGTGGTGTCGTGGCCTGCCAGACCACCCAGCGCGCTGCACCCGATGGCTACACCCTGATGCAGGGCTATGTGGCCACCCACGGCACCGCGCCGGCCACCCGCAAGCTGCCCTATGACCCGCTCAAGGACTTCACGCCCGTCGGCATGATCGGCAGCACGCCCAACGTGCTGGTGGTCAACACCAACCTGCCGGTGAACAACGTCAAGGAACTGGTTGAGTACCTCAAGAAGAACCCGGCCCGCCTGTCGTATGGCTCGGCTGGCGCTGGCTCGCTCACCCACCTGACCGCTGAACTCTTCAAGCTGCAGACCGACACCTTCATGGTGCACATCCCCTACCGCGGCATCGCCCCGGCCACCACCGACCTGATCGCTGGCCAGACCCAGGTGATGTTCCCGGGCCTCGCCGCCGCGCTGCCGCACATCCGCAGTGGTCGCCTCAAGCCCCTGGCCGTGACCGGCACCCAGCGCCACCCCGCGCTCAAAGAGGTGCCGACGATGGAAGAGGGCGGCCTCAAGGGCTTTGACGCCCAGCAGTGGTACGGCGTGGTCGGCCCGGCCAACATGCCTGCGGCGGTGGTCAAGACCCTCAACGACGCCATCGCCCAGGTGCTGGCGCAGCCCGACTTCCGCGACAAACTCAGCGCGGAGGCGGTGGAGCTGACACCGATGAACCCGACCCAGTTCACCGACTACATGAAGAAGGATCTCGCCCGCTGGACCCAGTTGGCCAAGGCCCGCAACATCAACCTCGAATCCTGATCCCATGACCGTCAACACCCATGTGGCCGCCGACACCCAGGCGCCGCCGATCACCCACGAGCTGGCCCGGTTCGTCGCCGAACATCCCTCTCGCGGTTGGAGCGACGCGGTCGAGCATGAGGCGCACCGCACCTTCCTCAACTGGCTGGGTTGCGCCATTGGCGCCGCCCGCCACGAGGCGGTCGATGCCGCCTTGGCGGCCGTGCAGATGCTGCAACCCGCACCCCAGGCCACGCTGGCCGGGCGGCCGGAGCGGGTGGACATCGCCAACGCCGCGCTGATCAACGGCATTTCTTCCCACACCTTCGACTTCGACGACACCCACCTCAAGACCATCATTCACCCTGCGGGCCCGGTGGCCTCGGCGGTGATGGCCCTGGCCGAGCAGATCGGTTCGAGCGGCCGCCAGGTGATTGACGCCACCGTGCTGGGCATCGACGTGGCCTGCCGCATGGGCAACCTGGTCTACCCGCAACATTACGACCGCGGCTGGCACATCACCGGCTCCACCGGCACCCTGGGCGCGGCTGCGGCCTGCTCGCGTCTGTTGGGCCTTTCCGCCCAGCAGACCCAGATGGCGCTGGGCATTGCCGCCTCGCAGCCGGTCGGCCTGCGTGAGCAGTTCGGCACCATGACCAAGCCCTTCCATCCGGGCGGCGCCGCGCGTGCCGGCCTGATGGCGGCGCTGATGGCGCAAAAAGGCTTCACCTCCAGCCCGCGCGCGCTCGAAGCCCCGCGCGGCTGGGCCCAGGTGGTATCGACCAAGTACGACTGGAACGAGGCGCGCGATGAACTCGGTCAGCGCTTCGAGATCAGCTTCAACGCCTACAAGCCCTTTGCCTGCGGCATCGTCATTCACCCCAGCATTGACGCCTGTGCCCAACTGCGTGACCAGGGTGTGACCCCGGAGCAGGTGCAAAAAATCGAGCTGCGGGTGCACTCGCTGGTGCTCGAGCTCACCGGCAAGAAGGAGCCGCAGGACGGTTTGCAGAGCAAGTTCAGCGTCTACCACGGCTGCGCCGCTGGCCTCATCTTCGGCCGCGCGGGTGAGGAGGAGTTCTCCGACGCGATCGTGCGCCGCGAGGACGTGGTGGCGCTGCGCCGCAAGGTGGTGGCGGTTGTGGACGACAGCATCCGCGAGGAGAGCGTGGTTGCCACAGCCACGCTCACCGATGGCCGTGTCGTCACGGTGCATGTGGAGCACGCCATCGGATCGCTCGAGCGGCCGATGACCGATGCCCACCTGGAGTCCAAGTTCCATGACCTGTCCGACCCCGTCCTGGGCCGGGCCCGTGTGGACCAAATCCTCGCGGCCTGCTGGAAGCTCGGTCAGGCACCCGACCTGCGCGGGGTGCTGGGACTGATCACGCCGGCCTGAGTGAGGTGACCCGAGGGGCGCGTGCCCAGGTGGCCGCGGCCCGGAGTGATGGTGGCCGAAGCTCAGGTCTCTGGGGTGTAGCCCTGAAGCTTGGTTCAGGGTTTGATGATCCAGTCAGTGATCAGCTTGACCGTTTCTTTCTCGTAATTGATGAAGCCGTGCCAATGCCGAGCCTCGCAGGGGTCGCCTTCCGGGTCTGAGCCGCCCTCGATCATCACGAACTTTCGCACTGGGGCAGAGCGAAAGCCAGAGGCCATGCGCCGGGCCTCTTCGGGCACACAAATCCGGCATGCATCGCGCTGGTGGTGCACCACCAGCACCGGAACCTTGATGCTGCCGATGTCCTGGCTCGGCACCGCACCGGGGGCACGGGAAGTGACGGAGGAGGTCAGTACCAAGCCTGCCACCTTCGGGCCTAGGGCGATCGCCGCTGCCGTACCAGAAACGGTGCCGCGGCTGGTGCCCACTAACCAGACCGGCTTGCCAAATTCACGGGCTGCGAAGTCCACGACCTTTTCCAGCTCGCCCATGTGCTCTCGCCCCGTTCGGTATCGGTAGTCGAGTTCCTTCAGGTCCGACGGTCGGAAGGCAACCACGACGTTGAAGCCCGCCTCGCGAAATATTTCACGGGACCGCACCAGGAAGTTGCCGCTACCAGGCTCTCCATCTTTGACCCGGCCGACACCACTGTCTCCACCGGGCAGCAAGACAATGGTGGCCTGGGCCTGGGGGTGTCCCGCCACATAAAGTGGCTGGACCGCATCACCGCGGCCCAGCGATAGGTCGCGCATGCCAGATTGTGCGAAGACGAGTAGCGGGCTGGCGGCGAGCAGGATCAGGGCAAGGATTCGGCGGGAGGCGCTGGAGATTTGCATGCAAAGATTTTAGCCAGACGCAAGCCTTTGACGCGCGTCGCTCAGGCAGTCCCGCAGCCAGCCTTCCGGTGCATCGTCGCGCCAGTGGCGGCTGTGGGCTTGCGCGTCGTCGAACTGGCTGGCAACTTCCAGGGAAGCCAGGCTTTGGTGAAAGCCGGCGGCGAGTTCTCGCGCAACGCCGAACAAGCTGTATGCGCCGCCGCCGGTGTGTACGCGCAGCACATGGCCGAAACGGCCCCGGACGGCTTGGGCCATTTGCACCTGGTTCAGCGCGATGCGGGTCACGCCTTGTTGGCCGTCCTCGCGCAGCAGCACGGCTTGATCGGTCACAGCCCACACGCCACGCCCGGCGCCCACGATGCGGCCGATCGCATAGGCTTGCAGAATCTCGTTCGACTGCAGCGCCTGACGCAAGCCGTCGACATCGGCAGCGTCCAGCTTTTGGTGGGCGTAGGGGTTGTGGCCTTCGAGAAAAATTTCGGCCAGAGCCGGGGTTTGGGTGAGGAGGTTGAGCCAGCGCATCTTGTGTTTGTAGGGGGAAAGAAAGAACGCGAGACTGTAATCTGCCGCCGTCCGCCGCGCCCACGCAGGGTTTTCCGGCCGCTGCGCGGGGGGAGGCGCATCCGGGTCCGCGGAGGCCTGTCAGTACAATTGCTCCCCTCTCACAAGGTTTTCTCCATGTCCCTCAAATGCGGCATCGTGGGCCTGCCCAACGTCGGCAAGTCCACCCTCTTCAACGCCCTCACCAAGGCCGGCATCGCCGCCGAGAACTACCCCTTTTGCACCATCGAGCCCAACACCGGCGTAGTGGAGGTGCCTGATCCGCGCCTGCAGCAGTTGGCGCAGATCATCAGCCCCGAGCGTATCGTTCCGGCCATCGTGGAGTTTGTCGACATCGCCGGTCTGGTAGCCGGTGCCAGCCAGGGCGAGGGCCTGGGCAACCAGTTTCTGGCCCACATCCGCGAGACCGACGCCATCGTCAACGTCGTGCGCTGCTTTGAAGACGAAAACGTAATGCACGTGGCTGGCAAGGTCGACCCGATTGCCGACATCGAGGTGATCCAGACCGAGCTGTGCCTGGCCGACCTGGGGACGGTCGAAAAAGCCCAGCACCGCGCCTCGAAACTCGCCCGTAGCGGCGACAAGGAAGCGGGCAAGCTCACCCAGCTGCTCACCAAGGTGCAGGCCGTCCTCGACGAGGGCAAGCCGGCGCGCATCTTGTCGTTGTCTACCGAAGAACAGGCCCTGCTCAAGCCCCTGTGCCTGATCACGGCCAAGCGCGCCATGTTCGTAGGCAATGTGAGCGAAGACGGCTTCGAAAACAATCCCTTTCTCGAGCGCCTCACGCAATACGCCGCTTCGCAGAACGCGCCGGTGGTAGCCATCTGCGCCAAGATGGAGGCCGACATGGCCGACATGGCCGACGAGGACAAGGCCATGTTCCTGGCCGAGATCGGCCAGACCGAGCCGGGTCTCAACCGCCTGATACGCGCCGCGTTCCAGTTGCTGGGTCTGCAGACCTATTTCACCGCCGGCGTGAAGGAAGTGCGCGCCTGGACTATCCGCATCGGCGACACCGCACCGCAGGCGGCCGGCGTGATCCACGGCGACTTCGAGCGTGGCTTCATCCGCGCGCAGACCATCGCTTTTGACGACTACATCGCCCACAAGGGCGAGCAGGGCGCCAAGGACGCGGGCAAGATGCGCAGCGAAGGCAAGGAGTACGTCGTCAAGGACGGCGACGTGATGAACTTCTTGTTCAACGTCTGAACCTGTTGACGTGAGTCTGTTGCGCGTG
>JAURKV010000057.1 GCA_030831585.1 Ramlibacter sp.
ATGTGGCAGGGCTCAATGACCTTCGAGACCCCGATGCTGTTCGCGGTGGGCTTTATTTTCGTGTTCACCATGGGTGGTTTCACCGGCCTGATCCTGGCCATCGCCCCGGTCGACCTGCTGCTGCAGGACACCTATTACGTCGTGGCCCACTTCCACTATGTGCTGGTGGCTGGCTCGCTGTACGCGCTGTTCGCAGGCTTTTATTACTGGGTTCCCAAGTGGACCGGCGTGATGTACGACGAGACGCGGGGCAAGATCCACTTCTGGTGGTCGCTCATCGCCTTCAACATCACCTTCTTCCCGATGCACTTCCTCGGCCTGGCCGGCATGCCCCGCCGCTACGCCGACTACGCGATGCAGTTTGCCGACTTCAACGCGCTGGCCTCCGTCGGTGCTTTCCTGTTCGGCTTTGCCCAGGTCTACTTCTTCTTCTTCATCGTCCTGCCCGTCATGATGGGCAAGGGCAAGCCGGCTCCGCAGCGCCCCTGGAATGACGCCGATGGCAAGGGTGCTGAAGGTCTGGAGTGGGAAGTGCCCTCGCCGGCCCCCTTCCACACTTTCGAGAACCCGCCCAAGCTCAACGCCGCCGCCAACCGCATCGTCGGCGACGCGCACTGATCTGGCTGAACTGATAGAAGCCGATGGAGCTCACCGTGTCTGAGCAGGACGACCGCAAGAAAGCCAATCTGCGCCTCGCGCTGATCCTGGTTTCCATCGTGGCCGCCTTCTTCGTCGGCTTCGTCGCCAAGATGTTCCTGCTGGGACGCTGAGGAAAACCCACGCATGGCCCTGGCTCGCGAGAACGCACGCATGGTCGGCAAGCTGGCCGTTGTCGTGAGCGGCATGTTCGCCTTTGGCTACGCGCTGGTGCCGCTGTACGAGAAGATCTGTGAGGTCACCGGCATCAACATTCTTGCCCTGGGCGAGAAGCAGGTGCCTGGGGGTGCCACCCGCACGCCCGCCAACACCCAGGTCGACACCGGCCGGACCATCACCGTCGAGTTCGACGCCAACGCCCGCGGCCCCTGGGAGTTCAAGCCCGCCGTGCGGACGCTGCAGGTTCACCCGGGCGAGCTCACCACGGTGATGTACGAGTTCCAGAACATGCAGCCTCGGCGCATGGCGGCTCAGGCCATTCCGAGCTACGCGCCCAAGCAGGCGGCGGCGCATTTTAACAAGCTCGAGTGCTTCTGCTTCAATCAGTACACGCTCGAACCGGGTGAGAAAAAACAGTGGCCGGTGGCCTTTGTCATCGACCCCAAGCTGTCCAAGGACGTGACCACCATCACCCTGTCCTACACCTTCTTCGAGGTGGGCGCACGCACGCCGGCGGCCCCGTCCGCCGCTGTGCCCCTGGCGCCCACGGTGGTCGCCGAGCCCCTGGTGGCTCCGGTCGTACCCCTGCCCTTGACCACTATGGGGCGCAGCTCATGAACTTGGCGCAGGACCCTGTAGAAGGTGGCCGTCCAGGCGAGGCAGTCATTCAGCGGCGCGGCAGCTTGCTGCAGACCCTCCAGGCGGTGGGCTGGGCTTTTCTGGGCGTACGCAAGAACGCCGATTACCAGCGCGACATGGGTCGGCTCAACCCCCTGCATGTGGTCCTGGTCGCGCTGATCGCGGTGGGCCTGTTCGTGGGGGGCTTGGTGGCCCTGGTCCACTGGATCGTTTGATTTTGTTGAGTTTTTGAGTTCTACCGACGAGATTTCGGAACGAGGAGTTGAGATGAGTACCAGCGCACCCGGCACCACGCCGTACTACTACGTGCCCCAGCCATCGCGCCACCCGGCGTTGGCCGCCTTTGGCCTGTTTTTTGTGATCCTGGGCGCTGGCCAGTGGATCAACGGCGTGGAGTGGGGCAGGTGGTCCCTGTTCTTCGGCCTGGCATGGTTTGCCGTCATCCTTTTCCAGTGGTTCAAGGATGCGATCAGCGAGAGCGAGAGCGGGCAGTACGGCCGCAAGATTGATATCTCCTTCCGCTGGAGCATGAGCTGGTTCATCTTCTCCGAAGTGATGTTCTTCGGCGCCTTTTTCTCCGCCCTGTGGTGGTTGCGCGCGCACTCGCTGCCGGCGCTGGCCAGCGTTGAAAACGCGATCCTCTGGACCGATTTCAAGGCCGCCTGGCCGACGGTCATGGCAGGTGCCACCGGCGCGCCCGCGGGCACGGTGGAACCCTTCCAGACCATGACCCCGTTCTGGCTGCCCACCATCAACACCGCGCTGCTGCTCACCTCGGGCGTCACGCTGACCATCGCTCACCACGCGCTACAGGCTGGCAACCGCGCCAAGACCATCACCTGGATGTGGGCCACCGTGGCGCTGGGCATCGTGTTCCTGTTCGTGCAGGGCTATGAGTACGTTCACGCCTACAAAGACCTGAACCTCAAGCTCTCTTCCGGCCCCTACGGCTCCACCTTCTTCATGCTCACCGGCTTCCACGGCTTCCACGTGTTCGTTGGCATGCTGATGCTGCTCTTTATCACCCTGCGCCTGCAAAAGGGTCACTTCACCAGCCAGCGGCACTTCGGCTTCGAAGGCGCCGCCTGGTATTGGCACTTCGTGGACGTGGTCTGGCTGGGTCTGTACATCCTCGTTTACTGGATGTAGCCGATCGCCGCTTCAGGAAGAGGTACAAGGGCCGCGCCAGCGGCCCTTTTCAGTGGGATTGCCGCGCCAGCGGTCCTTTCAGTGGGATTGCCGCGCCAGCGGTCCTTGCAGTGGGATTGCCGCGCCAGCGGTCCTTGCAGTGGGAGCGCCGCGTCAGCGGTTCTTGCAGTGGCGCAGCCTCCGCAGGCGCGGTTCAGGCGCCGGCCGGAATGCCGGTCGGTTGCAGGTAGCCGAGTTTCCAGGCCAGCAGGACGCAAAGGAACAAGAGGATGGACAATCCGACCCGCATCGCTAGCGCGGTGGCCATCCGATTGGGACGGGGCTGCCCCGCTTCGTCCTCGCGTGAGCGCATCATGAAGTACAGCGCCGTCCCGAGGCTACCCAGGATGCCGGCAAATGCCGCGATGACCAGAATCGATTTCATGAAAGCGATTATCACGTGAGCGCTCCAGAGTCGCCCTCGCCAGCGCGCAGCCCCTGGTGGCGCGTGGGTCTGGCCCTGGCTGCTCTGGCCACCATGGCGCTCACCCTGGGCCTGGGCTTTTGGCAGTGGGGCCGCGGTCAGCAGCGACTGGCCCTGCAGGCCTCCCTGGAAGCCCGACAGGCGATGCCGGCGCTCGAGGCCGAGGTGCTGGTCGCACCTCAAGCGGCGGCACCTGCCTCTGACCTGCTTCATCGCCGGGTCGCCCTGCGTGGGCAATGGGTGGCAGAGCGCACCGTTTACCTGGACAACCGGCAGATGCAGGGGCGCCCTGGCTTTTACGTGCTCACCCCGCTGCGCCTGGCTGGACGTGATGAGGTGGTGCTGGTCCAGCGCGGCTGGATCCCGCGTGACTTCCAGGACCGCACGCGGCTGGCGCCGGTGGCAAGTTCAACCGGAGAGGTCATGGTGACCGGCCGTATCGCCCTTGCGCCTGCCAGGCTCTATGCCTTCGAGGGCGCCGACACTGGTCCCATCCGGCAAAATCTGCTCCTCGAGTCCTTCCGCGCCGAGACCGGCCTGCCCTTGGTGGACGGGTCAGTGGTGCAGGTGGGCCCGCCGTCGGAGGGCCTGTTGCGAGACTGGCCCGTAGCCGCCAGCGGTGCGGACAAAAACTTCGGCTATGCCTTTCAGTGGTGGGCCCTGTCGGCCCTCATCTTCACTCTCTATGTCTGGTTCCAATTCATTGCCCCCCGCAGACGCGCCGCCCGCGAGCCGCGCTGAGCGCGACGCTGAACAGCCGCTGGACCTCACCGTCCACTCGCTGCCTTCGCTGGGCGATGCCGAGGGAGGGCAGGCGGTCCGTACCCGCTCCGGCCGCTGGAAGATGCTGGCGGTGCTGCTGGTCTGCGCTGCGCCGGTGATCGCCTCTTATTTCACCTACTACGTGGTGCGACCCGAGGGCCGACGCAACTTTGGCGCCTTGGTCGAGCCGCAGCGCCCCCTGCCTGCTTTCGACGCCCGCTCGCTGGACGGCCGCGTGGTGCCACTGCCCTCTTTGCAGGGCCAATGGTTGCTGATCTCCGTTGCCGGTGGCGCCTGTGACGCCGCTTGCGAGCAGCATCTCTACCTGCAGCGCCAGTTGCGCGAGTCACTGGGCAAGTACAAGGACCGAATCGACTGGGTATGGCTGGTCAGTGACGAAGCCCCGGTGCGCGAGGCCTTGCAGCCTGCGCTGGCCACCGCCTCGGTGCTGCGCGTCGACGCGCAGCAGCTTTCGCAGTGGCTGGTGCCTGCGGCCGGTCAGGCCCTGGCTGATCACTTGTACTTGGTCGACCCTCGGGGTCATTGGATGATGCGGTTTCCCGCGCGGCTCGATCGCGAAGGTGCGGCCAGCGCCAAACGCGACCTCGAGCGCCTGATGCGTGCGTCTGCGAGCTGGGACGAGGCAGGCCGTCCATGAACACGGCTGACGCGGTCCCGCTTTACAACCTGGCGCCGGCTTTTCGCCTGATGGCCCTGGGCCTCGTGCTGGCGGCCGGGCCGCTGGCCTGGGTTTGGTTGCGCAATCGGCAGCGGCCCCTCGCTCAGCGGCTGGCGGCGCTGACCGCGCTGACACTTTTTCTCACCTTCGATCTGGTGATGTTTGGCGCCTTCACCCGGCTCACCGACTCCGGCTTGGGCTGCCCCGACTGGCCCGGCTGCTACGGCGACGCCAGCCCCTTCGGCGCGCACACCGAAATCAGCCAGGCTCAGGCCGCGATGCCCAATGGCCCGGTGACCCACACCAAGGCGTGGATCGAGATGATCCACCGCTATCTGGCCACCGGCGTCGGCGTACTGCTGCTCACTCTGGCCCTCACCAGCTGGCTGCGCCGGCGTGAACTGCCCGCGGGCACCGGCCCAGGCTGGCCGCTCGCCACCCTGATCTGGGTGTGTGTGCAGGGCGCTTTCGGCGCGCTCACGGTGACGATGAAGTTGCAGCCGCTGATCGTGACCTTCCACCTGCTCGGAGGTCTGGTGCTGCTGGCCCTCATCGCCCGGCAGGCCCTGGCCTATGCCCAGGCGAATGGACGTCATCTGCGCCAGTCGATATCGCCTGCATTGCGCGCGTCCCTTTGGGCCGGTTTTGCATTGCTCTGGCTGCAACTGGCTCTCGGCGGCTGGGTGTCGACCAACTACGCAGTACTGGCCTGCGATGGCTTTCCGGCCTGCCAGGGCAGCTTCTGGCCCGCAATGGATTGGCGCCAGGCCTTCGAGCTCTGGCGGCCGCTGGGCCAGACTGGCGCGGGCGAGTCCATCACCATGGCCGCCCTCACCGCCATCCACTACGCGCACCGGCTGATGGCCTACCTGCTGCTGCCGGTACTGTGGGCCCTGGCCTGGTCCCTGGGCCGCGCCGGGATGCGGGCCCAGGGACGCGCGCTTGGCCTGCTGGCCCTGCTGCAGCTGGCCACCGGCCTGTCCAATGTCATCATGGGTTGGCCGCTCGCGGCCGCGGTGCTGCACACGGGCGGCGCAGGCGCCTTGGTGATGGCCTTCACCTGGGCGCTTGGCACCAGCCAGGCGGTACGCCGTGTCCCTTCTGCGGCGACTGCCGTCTTCGCTTCTTCCCGTCCGCCCGAAGGGGCGAAGCCATGAACCGTATTGCCCAGTTCTACGCCCTGACCAAGCCGCGTGTCGTTCAGCTCATCGTCTTTTGCGCCCTCATCGGCATGGTGCTGGCTGTACCCGGCGTACCCACCTGGGCGGACATCCGCCTGGCCGTCATCGCGAGTGCCGGCATCTGGCTGGTAGCTGGCGCCGCCGCCGCCTTCAACTGCCTGGTCGAAAAAGGCATTGATGCCAAGATGAAGCGCACCGCCTGGCGTCCGACCGCCAAGGGTGAGCTCTCCGACAAACAGACCCTGCTGTTCTCGGCCTTGCTGTGTGGTTTTGGCTCCTGGGTGCTCTATGTGCTGGTCAATCCGCTGACCATGTGGCTGACCTTCGCCACCTTCGTTGGCTACGCGGTGATCTACACCGTCATCCTTAAGCCGCTCACCCCGCAGAACATCGTGATCGGCGGCGCCTCGGGTGCGATGCCGCCGGTTCTGGGCTGGGCCGCCATGACCGGCGATGTGCACCCGCACGCACTGATTCTTTTCTTGATCATTTTCCTGTGGACGCCGCCGCACTTCTGGGCGCTGGCCCTCTACCGGGTGGAGGACTATCGCAAGTCGGGCCTGCCCATGCTGCCGGTCACCCATGGCAGCGACTTCACTCGGCTTCAGATCCTGCTTTACACCCTGGTTCTGGGCGCAGCCTGCCTGCTGCCCTTTGCCGCCGGCATGAGCTCTTGGCTTTATCTGGTGGCGGCTCTGGCCCTGAGTCTGCGTTTTTGCCAGTACGGCTGGCGGCTTTGGCGCGAATACTCCGACGCGCTCGCGCGCAAGACCTTCCGCTTTTCTCTGGTGCACCTCAGCCTGCTCTTTGCCGCCCTGTTGGTAGACCACTACCTGCCGCCGCTGCCTTTCCTGCTGTGAGGCCCCCTGCCATGCAACGCCGTCGCCTCCTGTCGCTGTTTTCCCCGCTGTCCTTGTTGGGCGTGGGACTCGCCGGCACGATGGGCCTGGCCGGCTGCGAGGGCAAGCAGCCGTTTCAGTCGATCGACCTGACCGACGCCAAGTACGCGCGCGGCTTCGAAATGCCTGACTTCGACGGCCAGACGCGCCGCCTGCAAGACTTTCGCGGCAAGCTGGTGGTGGTTTTCTTCGGCTTCACCCAGTGCCCCGACGTCTGCCCCACGGCCATGACCCAGCTGGTGGAGGTCAAGCGCCAGTTGGGCGCCGACGGCGACAAGCTGCAGGCGGTGTTCGTCACCGTTGACCCCGAGCGCGACACGCCCGAGGTGCTCAAGGCATATATGGCCAACTTCGACCCTTCCTTCGTCGGCTTGCGCGGCACGCCCGAGCAACTCGCCCAGGTGGCGCAGGAGTTCAAGGTCTATTACAAAAAGGTCGAGGGCAAGACGCCGGGGGCCTACACCATGGACCACTCGGCCGCGAGCTTCATTTACGACACGCAGGGCCGGTTGCGCCTGTACCTGCGGCCGGGCGCTGGCCCTCAGGTGTTACTGGGCGATCTGCGGCTGCTGCTCAAAGAGCGCTGAAGCCCCTCGCGCAGGCCCGCGCCTCCGGCCCTCACTGTCCTCACTCGGCCTTGATGCCGCGCGATGTGATCACCGCGCCAAGGTCGGCGGTGTCGGCCTGCACCCGGCTTGCCAGGCCCTCGGCTGTCGTGCCCGCGACTTGCCAGCCTTGGGCAGTGAGTTTTTGGCGTATCTCGGGGCTGCGCACGATCTCGGACACCAGGGTTGAAAGCCGCGCCAGGTTTGCGCGCGACATGCCGGCTGGCGCTGCCACCGCGTTCCAGACCTCGAGCCGGTAGCCGCGGGTCAGGCCCTGCTCGTCCAGGCTGCCGAAGTCCGGCACCAGCTCGCTGCGGCCGCTGGAGGTGACGCCAATCACCTTGAGCTTGCCGGCGCGCACCTGGGGCAGGGCGATGCCAGGGGGCAGCAGCGCCAACTGCACCTGTTGCCCCATCATGGCGGTGACCACCTGCGGGTTGCCCGGATAGGGAACGTGCACCGGGTCGATGCCAGCCTTGCCCTTGAGCAGCTCCATCCCGATGTGGGCCACCGTGCCCACGCCCGGTGAGCCGTAGCTCCAGGCCTTACCGCCTTTGCGTGCGGCTTCCATCAGGTCGCGGCCGGTCTCGCCGGGCGTCGTGACATCGGTCACCAGAACCAGGGGCGCGCTGCCGATCAGGCTGACCGGTGCCAGGTCCTTGAGCGGGTCGTAGGGCAGCGCCGGATTGAGGAGCTTGGCGATGGTCATGTTGCCATTGATCATCAAGCCCAAGGTGTGGTCGTCGGTGGCCTTGGCCACCAGATCGGCGGCAATGTTGCCGCCGGCGCCGACGCGGTTTTCCACCACCACCGGCTGGCCCAGTGCCTTGGACAGGGGCTCGGCCAGGGTACGGGCGGTCAGGTCAGGCGAAGAGCCGGCGGGAAAGCCCACTACCAGACGCAGCGGGCGGCTGGGCCAGACGGCCGGCTGGCCCAGCGCCGCGGGGGCGGCAGCGGCCAGGGCCAGCGCGGACAGGGCGCCGAGGGTGGCGCGGCGGGTAGGGAAGGTGGGCGGCTGTGGGTTCATGGTGTGCAATTGTGATTGCCCGCATGCACGGAAAAAAGCAGTGCTTGCCCTGAGGCCGCCGCCTATGGCAGCAGATGGAGCGGACGGGGCTGTTCCCACCCGGGAAGCGGATTCGCGAGGGCCGGGCGCGGTGACAGGCCGCGCCTGAGGGCCTTAGGCGTAGGTCGCCAGCGCCTGGCGCATTTTCTTCATCGCCGCCACCTCGATCTGACGGATACGCTCGGCCGACACGCCGTACTCGGCGGCCAGGTCGTGCAGGGTCAGGCCGCCCGAGCCGTCGTCGTTCACCTGCAGCCAGCGCTGCTCGACGATACGGCGGCTGCGCGGGTCGAGTTGCTCGAGGGCGGCGGCCAGGCCGTCGGTGGCGAGGCGATCCCGCTGGTGAGCTTCGATCACGGCGGTGGGCTCATGGCGTGCGTCGGTCAGGTAGGAAATGGGTCCGAAGGCCTCCTCGCCATCACCCGCTGGCGTGGGGTCAAGCACCACGTCTCCGCCGGACATGCGGGTTTCCATTTCGAGCACTTCTTCGCGCTTGACCCCGAGGTCGCGCGCCATCACATCAACCTGGGCGTCGGTGAGGGTGTCGCGGTGCGTGGGAGCGTCGGCCTCGTCCTTGAAGCCCTGTTTCATCGAACGCAGGTTGAAAAACAGTTTGCGCTGGGCCTTGGTGGTGGCCACTTTAACCATGCGCCAGTTTTTGAGAATGTATTCGTGGATCTCCGCCTTGATCCAGTGAAGGGCGTAAGACACCAGGCGCACGCCCTGGTCAGGGTCAAAGCGCTTCACGGCCTTCATCAGGCCGATATTGCCCTCTTGAATCAGGTCGCCCTGCGGCAGTCCATAGCCGACGTACTTGCGCGAGACCGAGACCACCAGGCGCAGGTGCGAAAGCACCAGCTTCCCGGCGGCGTCCAGGTCCCCGTGGTCGCGCAGCGCGCGGGCGTAGGCCTGCTCTTCCTCGGGGGTCAGCAGGGGCAGCCTGTTGACGGCTGAAATGTAGGCGTCCAGATTGCCCAGCGAGGGCACCATGGACCAGGGGCTGGCCACGGCCAGTCCGGTGCCTGCATGGAGCACGGAAGGGGTCATGACATCAGTTGTTTTCATAGGGGCCCAAATATTAGCACTCCTCGCGGGAGAGTGCTAAAACCCCCTCGGGTACCCCAGCCAGCCAAGGCGCCGGGGCCGTTCTGGCGCCTCGGGATACTGCCAGGTCGACCCGGCACCCAGCCCCCCGGTCATGCCTCACAATGACCGCTTCGGTCCCCTGCCGAGCCGCCAGATCGAGGAGCGAATCCATGGCCCCAGCTGCCAGCCCGCGCACCATCGCCAGCCTCACCACCACGGTGCCCTCCGAAGACGAGGCCCAGGCCCTGGCCCGGGGGCTGGTCGAGGCCCGCCTGGCGGCCTGCGTGCAGGTCGAGCCCGGGCTGCAGTCGCATTACCGCTGGGAGGGGCAGGTTCAGGCGGCTGCCGAGGTGCGTCTCACCGTCAAGACCCTGCCGCAGGCGCGAGCTGCGGTCGAGAACTTCGTCGCCCGCTACCACCCTTACGAGCTGCCGCAACTGCTTTGGCAGACACTCGAGGCCAGTCCGGCCTATGCCGACTGGGTGCACGAGCAGGTCGACCCGTCGATCAGCGGATCTGGAGCCGAGGCCCCCCCGCCGGTATGACTTCGCCGATCTCCACGGCCTGCTCAAAGCCGTGGCGTGCGAAGGTGGCCAGCACGGCGGGGACCGCCTCCGGGGTGCAAGACACCAGCAATCCGCCACTGGTCTGGGGGTCGCTGAGCAGGGCCTGGTGTGTCGGGTCGAAGCCGGCGGGCAGGCCCACCTCGGCCCCGTAGCCGGCCCAGTTGCGGCCGGAGGCACCGGTCACCATGCCGGCGCGCGCGAGGTCTTCCACCCCGGCCAGCAGCGGCACCCGGGCCCAGTCCAGGGCCACGGCCAAGTTGGCGCCGCGGGCCAGCTCCAGTGCATGGCCGGCGAGGCCGAATCCGGTGACATCGGTGAGTGCGTGCACACCTGACAGGGCTGCCAGGTCGGGGCCGGGCGTGTTGAGCCGTGTGGTGGTGTCGATCATCCGGGCGTAGCCCTCGGCATTCAGCTTTTCTTTCTTGAGGGCGGCGGACAGCACGCCCACGCCCAGCGGCTTGCCCAGTATCAGCCGGTCGCCGACTCGGGCGTCGGCGTTGCGCTTGACCCGTTGGGGATGTACCAGCCCCAGGGCCACCAGCCCGTAGATGGGTTCAACCGAGTCGATGGTGTGGCCACCGGCGATCGGGATGCCCGCCGCGGCGCACACCGAGCGGCCACCCTCCAGGATGCGGCCGATGGTGGCGGTGGACAGCACGTTGATCGGCATGCCCACCAGGGCCAGGGCCATGATCGGCCGGCCACCCATCGCGTAGACGTCGGAGATGGCGTTGGTGGCCGCGATGCGCCCGAAGTCGAAGGGGTCGTCGACGATGGGCATGAAGAAATCAGTGGTCGCAATGAGTGCTTGTTCCTCATTGAGCTGGTAGACCGCGGCGTCATCGGCGGTCTCGATGCCCACCAGCAACTCGGGCGGAATCGGCATCTGCGCGGTGCCGCGCAGGATTTCGGAGAGCACACCGGGCGCGATCTTGCAGCCGCAGCCGCCGCCGTGGGACAGGGAAGTCAGGCGTGGTTCGGAAGGATTCGTGGCGGGGGTGCCGGGGTGCAGGGGGGCGTTCATGAGGCGGTTTCCTCGCGGGTGGGTGCTGCCGAATTGGCGAGCAGTTCTTCAATCAGTTGGTGTAGTGCCGCCCGTTCTGTCTCGGGCGCGAACAACGGCGCGCGCAGTGCACATTGTCCCGCTAGACGGGCCAGCAGGCCGTCGGGCTGGCTCTGCTCCAGGCGGCAGCGATGCAGCAGGTCGGCCAGAGCCTGGCCATCGTCGTGGGTAAAAAAGCCCGTGTACTGCGCTCCCAACATGCCGACATTGCCGGGTACCCGGGAGGCCAGGACCGGGGTGCCGCATTGAATGGCTTCCATCACGACATGCGCGCCGCCTTCCATTGCGCTGGTGTTGACCAGCACATGGGCCCGACGTATCGCCCGCAGCGCCTGGCCGTGCGGCAGTGGGCCGAGCCAGCGGTAATAGGGCGCATCGGCCTCAGTGGCGCGGGCGGCCTCGGCCCATTCGGGCGCCAGTGCATCGCCGATGTGGTCGATGCGGATGTCAGCGCGGTCATGCAACAAGCGGGCAGCCTGCATCACCGTCTGCGGGCTCTTGACTGCCCGCAGGTGGCCCACGCTGACCACCCTCAGCCAGCGTCTGGCCTTGAGCGCAGGCTCGCGCGCCGGCGTCGACTGGAAGATCACCCTGACCTTGGACCTGTGGGGCAGTGGCACGCTGGCCGGCCCCTGCTCCTGCAACACCACGAGCCGCTGCGCCAGTTCAAGTGCGCGCTTTGCATCGCGGTCGCGGAAGATGTCGTGATACAGGTCGGTGCCGGTGAGGACCACCCCCAGCCCCCGGGTCCCGCGCGCCCGCGCCCAGGCCCGGATCGACCCGGCGGAGCGATGAGCATGCAGGGCCAGCATGCCCAGGTCACGTTCTGCCGCGGCCAGTGCTTCGGGTCCCTCGCCGGGCCAATGGGTGACGATGCGGGAGGCGAATTCGGGTGCGAGCAGCCTCTGCCAGCGGCGCGCAGTCTGCCAGTTGCCGTTGTTGGCGTCGGCCAGGGCGGGGCTGACGATGACGAGCGAAGGGCGGGGCATACGGAGCCTAAGCATAGGCGAGCCGCTCGGGCGGCCTGCCCGAGGCGGTCAATATCACCCCCAGCGGCTCATACCCACCGGCGGGGAGGTTTCGGGTCGATAGGGTCTAATTGTCAGTTGGCCGGTGCCTTTACACATCAGCCGTAACAGGAGTTAAAAAACATGAGGATTTCCGTATCCCGTCGCGCTGCGATGGCTGCGGTCGCTGCAGCGGCCGCCTCTGCCACCGTGTCCCCCCTGGCTTTCGCCCAGTCGCGCACCCTTCGCGTCACCGCCATCCCCGACGAGTCGCCCACCGAACTGGCCCGCAAGGCCGGGCCCCTGGTCAAATACCTGGAGCAAAAGATGGGCATGAAGGTCGAGTACGTGCCGGTCACCGACTACGCCGCCGCGGTTGAGGCCCTGGCCAACCAGCAAGCCGACCTGGTCTGGTTCGGCGGCTTCACCTTCGTGCAGGCCTTGGTGCGCTCCGGTGGCAAGGCCATCCCGCTGGTGCAGCGCGAGGAAGATGCCAAGTTCCGCTCGGTCTTCATCACCACCGACGACCGCATCAAGACCCTGGCCGACCTCAAGGGCAAGACCCTGAGCTTCGGCTCGGCCTCCAGCACCTCGGGCCACCTGATGCCCCGCAGTTTCCTGCTCGCCGCCAACGTGGATCCGGACAAGGACCTCAAGCGCGTGGCCTATTCCGGCGCGCACGATGCCACCGCGGCGGCCGTGGCCTCGGGCAAGGTCGATGCCGGCGCGCTCAATGTGTCGGTGTGGGAAAAGCTGGTCGAGGACAAGAAGGTCGACCCCGCCAAGGTGCGCGTCTTCTTCACCACCCCGACCTACTTCGACTACAACTGGACGGTCCACGCCGATATGCCGGCCGCCCAGCGCGAGAGACTGGCCCGCGCGTTCCTGGATCTGTCCTCTGCGACGCCGGAGGGCCGAGACATCCTGTCGCTGCAGCGGGCCACCCGCTTCATTTCGACCCAGGCGGCCAACTACAAGGGCATTGAGACGGCTGCGCGCAGCGCGGGCCTCCTGAAATAGAAACAGGCGCCCAGGGGCGTCACGCCAGCGCGCCGGCACCGCACTTGGGGTCGGTGTCCTCGCGGCAGGCGCCCCTGGCGGGACACCCCCATGCACATCGAACTGCGAGGCCTGAAGCTGTGCCATCCGGCCGCCGCGCGCGGCGCCGCACCGGCCCTGGGTCCCCTCGACCTGGACATCGCCTCCGGCGAGCAGGTGGCCGTCATCGGCCCCTCGGGCGCCGGCAAGACCAGTCTGCTCCTGGGTCTGGCCTGCGCGCTGCGGCCCGCCTCGGGCGGGCTGCGTCTGGACGGTCGCGATCCCTGGTCACTCCCTGCTCGTGCGCTGCGCCGGCTGCGCGGGCAAGGCTTTCTCGCAACCCAGGTGCCACCACTGCCGCCGCGCCAGCGGGTGGTGACCTCGGTGTTGGCTGGGCGGCTGCCCCGCATCGGCCTGTGGGAAAGCCTGCGCAGCCTGGTGGTTCCGAGCGCGGTGCCGCAAGCCGAGGCGGCGCTGGCACGCTTCGATCTGGCCGACAAGATTTTCACCCGCGTCGACCGCCTCTCCGGCGGCGAGCGCCAGCGGGTGGGCCTCGCGCGTGCCCTAGTGGCGCAGCCGCGCCTGTTGATGGTCGACGAGCCGCTGTCTGCGCTCGACCCGGCCCGTGCCGAGCAGGCCATGCAGGCGCTTACCGCCGCGGCGCGCGAGCAGGGTGCAACCCTGGTCTGCACCCTGCATCAGGTGCCGATGGCGCTGCGTCATTTCACCCGGGTGATCGGTCTGCAGGAGGGGCAGCTGGCCTTTGACCTGCCGACTGCCGAGGTCACGCCCGAGCGACTGCGTGCGCTCTATGCCCAGCACCTCGACGAGCTCGAGGGGGCTGGGATCCCGAATGCCGCCGCAGCCGCCATGGCGCCAGCGCTGGCCCTCGCGCCTACGGCGATGCAATGCCGATGAGAGCCTGGCCATGAGCGGCGGCTTCCCGCCAGCCCCTTTGGCCCCTTCAGGCGCATCAGCCGAGGGGCCGGACCCGGCAAGTCCGACGGCCGGCGTGCGCCCCGCGACATCCACTCCGTCCCCCATGCCGTCACCCATGTCGTCCGCCACTGCGCACACCGCTGTGCCCGCACGGCGCGACCCGGCCTGGCAGGGGCGCCTGTTCTGGACCTTGGCCGCCGCCGCCGCCCTGTGGCCGCTGCTGGTGCTGGCCGAGTTCAAGCCCTGGCTGCTGCTGTCCGAGGACAGCCTGCGACCTGCGCTGCGCTTCCTGGCCGACTTCTTTCCGCCTCGGTTGGATGCCGAGTTCCTGAGCCTGGTCGCCCGTGAGACCTGGCGCACCGTGGCCATTGCTACCGCCGGCCTGGCGCTGGGCCTGCTGGCGGCGGTGCCGCTGGCGTTGCTAGCGGCGCGCACGCTGTCCTTGTCGGCCCTCACCGGGCGCATGGCCCGCGGCCCCTGGGCCCTGCGCTGGGTCGCACGCACGGTGCTGGTCGTTCTGCGCAGCGTGCCCGAACTGATCTGGGCCCTGGTCTTTGTACGCGTGGTCGGCCTGGGTCCCACCGCAGGCGTACTGGCCATCGCGCTCACCTACGCGGGCATGCTGGGCAAGGTCTACGCTGAAATCCTGGAGAGCGGCGACGGCCATGCCGCGCAGGCCCTTCTGCGCAATGGCGCGGGCCGGCTGCAGGCTTTCTTTTACGGGCTGCTGCCGCAGAACGCGGCCGAGCTGACCAGCTACACCGTCTACCGCTGGGAGTGCGCGATCCGCTCCTCGGCGGTGCTGGGTTTCGTCGGCGCCGGCGGCTTGGGGCAGCAGATGGACAATTCGATGAAGATGTTCAATGGCAGCGAGGTGGCCACCTTGTTGCTGGTGTTCATGGCGCTGGTGGCGCTGACGGACCGCCTGAGCGCCTCCTTGCGGCGGGTGCTGGGATGAAGCGCTGTCCCGCCTGCTGGTTGCTCGTCGGTCTGCTGGCCTTGGTGGTGGCCAGCTTTGTTTCGCTGGACCTGCAGTGGTCCCGCTTCTTCTCCGCCGAAGCTTTGCGGCGCATGGGCCGCTTTCTCTCCGAGCTGCTCGCGCCCAGCACCGACCCACGCTTTCTCGCCAAGCTGCTGCCAGCCACGCTGGAGACCCTGGCCATGTCGGTGGTGGGCACGCTACTGGCCGCCTTCTTTGGCCTGCTGCTGGCGTTGCCGGCAGCCCGAACCCATGTCGACGACCCGGCGCGCGGCCGTTCGCTCACCCGGCTGGTGCTCAATGCGCTGCGCAGCGTGCCCGAGCTGATGTGGGCCGCCCTGTTGCTGATTTCTGCCGGCCTGGGACCGATGGCGGGCACCCTGGCGCTGGCACTGCACACCACCGGCGTGCTGGGCCGCCTGTTTGCTGAGGCGATCGAGAATGCCCCCGACGGTCCGGCCTTTGCGCTGCGGGTACGCGGCGTGGGCGAAGGCCGAGTGCTGCTTTATGCGACCCTGCCGCAGCTGTTGCCGCAGCTCGTGAGCTACACCCTCTACCGCTGGGAGAACAACATCCGCGCTGCCGCGGTGCTGGGCGTGGTGGGTGCAGGCGGCCTGGGTCAGATGCTGGCCTTTCACCTGGGCCTGTTTCAGATGCCTGAGACCAGCGCGGTGCTGGCGGCCATGCTGCTGCAGGTGCTGGCGGTGGATGCGGCCAGCGTGACGGCGCGGTGGGCGATGGCGAGGTAGCGGGTCAGCGCTCTGCGGGCCAGCGCGCTGGGGGTGGCCGACCTCAGAAGCTTGCGTGGGGGTGGCGTGTTGCCCGATACGTGACGTTCAACCGTCCTGCCCCAGCAAGGCCAGCGCGAACTCTCGCGCCTTAAAGGTTTCCAGGTCCTCGAGTTTCTCGCCGACACCGATGAAATAAACCGGCACCGGACCTGCGCCCGCCTGGGTCTTGGCGCGCTCCTGGCCCCATTGCGCGATAGCAGCCAGCACGCCGCCCTTGGCAGTGCCGTCAAGCTTGGTGACGATGAGCCCGGTCAGGCCCAGGGCGGCGTCGAAGGCTTTGACCTGAGCGAGCGCGTTCTGGCCGGTGTTGCCGTCGATCACCAACAGCACCTCATGCGGCGGCGCCGCCGATCCCTGGGCGCCAGGCGCGTCGCCCGCCTTGGCAATCGTGCGCTTGATCTTTTTGAGCTCCTCCATCAGGTGAAGCTGTGTGGGCAGTCGGCCGGCGGTGTCGACCAGGACCACATCCTTGCCCCGGGCCCGGCCAGCGCTCACCGCGTCGAAGCTCACCGCTGCCGGGTCGCCCCCGGCCTGGCTCACGATTTCGACCGTGTTGCGCTCGGCCCAGACCGCCAACTGCTCGCGGGCGGCCGCGCGGAAGGTGTCGGCCGCAGCCAGCAGCACGGTGGCGCCGGAATCGGCCAGGTGCCTGGTGAGCTTGCCGATGGAGGTGGTCTTACCGGCGCCGTTGACGCCGGTCACCATGATCACCGTAGGCAAATGTTGGCCGATGACCAAGGGCTTTTCCAGGGGTGCCAGCAGCTGTGTCAGCAGGTCGGCCAGAATGTTCCGAACTTGTGCCGGGTTGCTCGCGCCAGTGGCTTGCACCTTGCGTCGGACTTCGTCTAACAGCCACTGGGTGGCGGCCACGCCGGCGTCGGCCATGAGGAGGGCGGATTCAAGCTCTTCGTACAGTGCGTCGTCGATCCGGGTGCCGGTGAAAACCTGGCTGATGCTCGAGCCGGTCTTTCGCAAGCCGGCGCTGAGCCGCCCGAACCAGCCGCTGCGGGTGGCGGTGCCGGAGGTGGCAGACTCGGCGGGTGTTGCAGGTGCCTGTGGCACCGGCAGGGCCTGGCCCAAGGCGCTGCCGATCCGCCCGCCGACGGGTGCGGCAGGCACGGCGGGTGCCGGGGCCGCAGGGATCGGCGCAGGGGGCTTTTTCCGGAAGAAGCTGAACATCGATGGGCTCGGGTAACTCTCAGGATTCTATGAAACACCATTCGACGAGGGCAGCAGGTTGGTACGGGGCCGGGCTGCTGGGCCTGGCTTTGGCTGTGGCCGCGCCGTCCCAGGCTCAAACCCAGCCTCAGCCGCTGGCCGAGCAGCAGACCCAACAGCAGCGCATGAGTCAGCCCCAGGGGGCATCGGTGCCCGCTGCGGCGGCATCTGCTTCCAGCCCTGCTGCCGGCGTCTATCGGTACACCCTGGACAACGGCCTGACCGTGATCGTCCGACCCGACCGGCGCGCGCCCACCGCTGTCCACATGCTCTGGGTGCGGGTGGGGTCGATGGACGAAGTTGACGGTACCACTGGCGTGGCCCATGTGCTCGAGCACATGATGTTCAAGGGCACACCCACCGTGCCCCCGGGCCAGTTCTCGCGCCGGGTCGCGGCGCTGGGCGGCCGCGAGAACGCCTTCACCGCCCGTGATTACACCGGCTACTTCCAGCAAATTCCCGCCAACCGGCTCGAGGATGTCATGCGGCTCGAGGCCGACCGCTTTGCCAACAACCGCTGGCCTGACGACGAGTTTCGCCGCGAGATCGAGGTGGTCAAGGAGGAGCGGCGCTTGCGCACCGAAGATTCGCCCCGTGCCCGCCTGTTCGAAGCGCTCAATGCGATGACCTTCCAGGCCTCGTCCTACCGCACGCCCGTCGTCGGCTGGATGTCCGACCTGGACGCGATGACCCCCGATGATGTGCGCGCTTTCCACAAGCTCTGGTACCAGCCGTCCAATGCCGCAGTGGTGGTCGCCGGCGACGTGGATCCGGCTCAGGTGCTGGACATCGCTCGCCGGACGTACGGACAGATACCCGCTGGTGTGGTGCCCGCCCGCAAGCCGCGCGAGGAGCCGCCGCAGCGCGGTCTGCGCCAGATCGAGGTCAAGGTGCCCGCCGAGCAGGCCGTGGTGTCGCTGGCTTTCAAGGTGCCGCGTCTGACCTCGCTGGACGAGCTCACGTCCACCAACGAGGATGCCCTCGCGCTGGGCGTCCTGGCCTCGGTTCTGAATGGCTATCCGGGCGCGCGCCTCGACCGCGGCCTGACGCAGGGCCCCGACCGGGTGGCCGACAGCGTGAGCGCGGGCAACGGCCTGTGGGGCCGCGGGCCCCAGCTGTTCACGCTGTCCGGTGTGCCCGCCGCCGGCAAGACGCCGGAGCAGGTGCTGGCCGCCTTGCGCGCCGAGGTGGCTCGCGTGGCCCGTGACGGCGTGTCGGAGGCCGAACTCGCGCGTATCAAGACGCAGTGGATGGCCAGCGAGGTCTACAAGCTCGACGCCGTCTTCAACCAGGCCCGCGAGTTGGGCGTCTACTGGGTCAGCGAGTTGCCGCTCGACTTCGGTGAGCGCCTGATCCGCCGCTTGCAGACGGTGACCCCGGCCCAGGTGCAGTCGGTGGCGGCACGCTACTTCGGCGACGACACGCTGACGGTCGGTATCCTGCGCCCCGTGCCGCGTGAGGCCGGCGCCGCCCCACGCACCCCGCCGGCGGCCGGACATCGCCACTGAACTGAATCGCCAGGAAGAAACCGATGCCCTTTGCTGCCCTGAACTCTCGCGCCGGCCGATCAATGCCTGTGCTGCGGTCCCTGATGCCCGCGACCCTCGCCCTGCTGCTGCTGGTCGCCGCACCCCTGGCCCGGGCGACGCTGCCCATTCAGCACTGGGTGCAGCCCTCGGGTGCGCGGGTGTACCTGATAGAGAACCCGTCCATCCCGATGGTCGATGTGCAGATCGACTTCGATGCCGGCCAGCGCCGTGCGCCGGCAGACCGGATCGGACTCTTGAGTGCGATGACCTCGATGCTGTACAGCGGTCTGGCGCCGCGTGACCTGGGCCGTGGCGCCGCTGCCAATCCGACCGGCTTTTCAGGGCGCTACGACGGCCGCTACGACGGTGCGATGGACGAGAACGCCCTCAGTGAGGCCTGGACCGAGCTGGGTGCCAGCCTCTCCGTCGGAGCTAGCGACGACCGGCTGTCGGCCATCCTGCGCTCGCTGACCGAGCCCGACCTGCTGTCGCGTGCGGTGGCCCTGGCCGCCCGGCAGCTTGGAGAGCCCTCCTTCCCAGCCGACCAGTGGGCGCGTGACCAGGCCCGCAAGATTGCCTCGCTGCGCGAGTCCCTCACCCGGCCGGGCACGATGGCGTCGCGAGCTTGGTACCCGGCGGTGTTCGGTGACCATCCCTATGGCTACATGTCCACAGAGGACAGCATGCGCCGCATCACGGTGCAGGACCTGCGTGATTTTCATCGCCGCCACCTGAACGCTTGCCGCGCCCGCATCACCCTGGTGGGCGCGGTCAACCGGGTCCAGGCAGATCAGATCGCCGCCGAGTTGCTCGCCCGCCTGCCCGAGGCCGGGCAGGGCGCCTGCCCGCCACTGCCGGCGTTGCCCGAGGTCAAGCCTCTGACCGCCCCCGTAGAAATTTTGTTGCCCCTCGAATCAGCCCAGGCCCATGTGCTGATCGGCCAACCCGGCTTGCGGCGGTCCGACCCGGACTTCCTGGCGATGCTGGTGGGCAACTACATCCTCGGCGCTGGTGGTTTCGTTTCCCGCCTCACGCAGGAGGTGCGCGACAAGCGGGGACTGTCCTACAGCGTCAACAGCAACTTTGTTCCCGGCCTTCAGGTCGGCTCCTTCTGGGTCGGCCTGCAAACCCGCCCTGACCAGGCCCAGCAGGCGGTGGACGTGGTGCGCGCCGAGCTGTCCCGCTTCGTCGCGGAGGGACCGACCGAGGCTGAGATGAGGGCTGCCAAGGACAACCTCGTGGGCGGCTTTGCGCTGCGCATCGACTCCAACCGCAAGTTGCTGGACAACGTGGCGGCGATGGCGTGGAACGACCTGCCCCTCGACTATCTGGACACCTGGACCGCCAAGGTCGAGGCGATCACCCGCGAGCAGGTGCGCGCCGCCTTCGCCCGCAAGCTGCAGCCTGCGCGTATGGTGACCGTCATCGTGGGCGGAAAGCCCGCCCGCCCGGACGCGCCTGCCGCGACGCGGCCCGCGCCTTAGGTCGGCTCTTTAGGCCGTTATTAGGACCGTTGTTGACGCCTTAGGGCCAGAGGGGCTCGCAGGAAGACAGGCGGGCCACAGGCTGAGGCCGTTCAGACCCGCTCCGGCTTGCCGTTAAGCTCTGCGCCCATGCCTGCTCCCGCTCCCCGACGTTCCGCTCGCGCTGCACCCGGCACGGCCGCCAAGGCCGCTGCAGCGGCGCAGCGCGCCCCGCACGAGGTGCGCATCATCGGTGGCCTGTGGAAGCGCACCCGACTGCCGGTGGCCGACCGGCCAGGCCTGCGGCCGACGCCGGACCGGGTGCGCGAAACCCTGTTCAACTGGCTCGGTCAGGACCTCGCCGGCTGGCAGGTGCTCGACGCCTTTGCTGGCACCGGTGCACTCGGCCTCGAGGCCGCCTCGCGCGGCGCGGATCGCGTCACCCTGGTCGAACAGGACGCCGCCCAGTCCCGCGATCTGCAGGCGGTGTTGCAGCGCCTGGCCGGTGCCGCGCAGGTGGTCCAGGTGGTGCGCGCCAGCGGCATCACGGTGCTGCAGCGGCAGGCGCCGGCCAGCCTGGACCTGGTGTTGCTCGACCCGCCCTTCGAGGCCGAGCTTTATGCCACGGCCCTCGCCGCCGCCCTGCCCGCCCTGCGTACAGGCGGCTGGCTGTACCTGGAGGCGTCTGCGGCCTGGGCCGAGGCAGACGCAAGGCCTGGCACGGCCGATGCGGACTCGGCGCACCGGGTGCCACCCGGGCTGGCCCTGCGCCGGCATCTGCGGGCTGGTGCGGTGCATGCCCATCTCTTCGAGCGGGCGGATGCGGCGCAGCCAGCGGCTGAGTCTGTCCCCGCAGCGCAGGCCCCATAATCCGGCGCGTACCAGCAAGCCCCCGTGCAGGAGACCGCCGTGGCCCAATCCGTGATCGCCGTCTACCCCGGCACCTTCGACCCCATCACCTTGGGGCATGAGGACGTGGTGCGCCGCGCCACCCAGCTTTTTGACACCCTCATCGTGGCGGTGGCTGCCGGCCATCACAAGAAGGCCCTGTTCAGCCTCGAAGAGCGCATGGACATGGTGCGCGAGGCGGTCAAGCCCTACCCGAGGGTGCAGGTCGAGAGCTTCTCCGGCCTGATGCGCGACTTCGTCGTCGCCCGAGGCGGCAAGGCCATGGTGCGCGGCCTGCGCGCGGTGACCGACTTCGACTACGAATTCCAGCTCGCCGGCATGAATCGCAGCCTGATGCCGGACGTCGAGACCGTATTTCTCACCCCGGGCGACAAGTACCAGTTCATCAGCTCCACCTTCGTGCGCGAGATCGCCACGCTCGGCGGCGAGGTCGACAAGTTCGTCTCGCCCGAGGTGCAGCAGCGGCTCATGGACAAGGTGCACGCAGCGCGCGGCTGACGCCAAAAAACGGGCTCCGAGGCCCGATTTTTTTGAGCGCCCATCTTCCCTGTTCGCTCGTTCGCCCGCCCGCCCGTTCGCCGGTGGGGCAAGCCACCATGCAGGCCCCTAGTGGGAAGTTACGCGGGTGCTTGCAAGGGAGCTTGCGGCCAGGCCCGCTGCGGCCCGCGCATCTTCTCGAAGGCCGACGACACCTGCAGCACCCCCAGGTCGTCAAAGCGCTGCCCGACGATCTGCAAGCCGATCGGATGCCCTGCCTGCGTGTAGCCGCAGTTGATCGAGGCCGCTGGCTGCTCCGACATGTTGAAAGGCACAGTGAAGCCGATGTGTTCCATCGCCCGCATCGGGTCGTTGGTCGGCATGGCCCACTCGGCGGGGAAGGTGGTCACCGGCGCTACCGGCGAGAGAACGTAGTCGTAGGGCTGGCAGGCCTGTACTGCCGCCACCCGGGTGAGGTGAAACTGGTGGAAGGCGCGGAACACCGAAGGGCCGTCCATGCCAGCGGCGCTTTCTGCCCAGGTGCGGATGAAGGGCAGGAGGCTCTCGCGCTGGGCCGGCGTGAGCGCCTGCAGGTCCACATTCGAGCGCATGCGCCAGGCGTGGTCCATGCCATCGAGCAGCGCGGGCGTCATAAAGGGCCGCATCGGCACTACATGGGCGCCGGCTTGCTCGAACAGGCGCGCCGCTGCCTGCACCGCCTCTGCCACCTCGGGTGCCACTGGCATGCCGCAGCCGGCTTCCATCAGCAAGCCGATGCGCAGGCCCTTCAGACGCTCGGGCCCAGCCTCGGCGGTCTGCCAGGCAATGTCTTGTGCGGGCAGGCTCATGCTGTCGCGCCAGTCGGGGCGGGACAGCACCTGCATGAACAGGGCGGCGTCTGCCACGCTGCGGGTCATGGGCCCGGCCACCCGGCCGGTGTAGGGCGGGTCAATCGGGATGCGACCCAGGCTGGGCTTGAGGCTGTAGATGCCGCACCAGCTGGCCGGCAGCCGCAGCGAGCCGCCGATGTCGGTGCCCACATGCAGCGGGCCGTAGCCAGCCGCCGCGGCTGCACCGCCGCCCGCGCTGGAGCCGCCCGGGTTCATGCGCAGGTCCCAGGGGTTGCGGGTGAGCGGGTGAAAGCTCGACAGGCCCGAGGACAGCATGCCGTAGTCGGGCATGGTGGTCTTGGCCAGCAGCACGCCGCCGCTTTCGCGCACCCGGGCCGCCGGTGGTGCGTCGGCCGGCTGCGGGGTGAGGGCCACCGCGCGGGTGCCCAGGGGCATGGGGTCGCCCTGGGTGGCGATGTTTTCCTTGAGGGTAAGAGGCACCCCGTCGATCGGCCCCAGCGGCCGGCCGGCGCGCCAGCGCGCCTCGCTCTCGCGCGCCTGCACCAAGGCCTGCTCGGGCCGGAGCAGGTAAAGCGCCTGCAGGTGAGGCTCCCAGCGTCCAATATGCGCCAGGACCGCCTGGGTCACCTCCACCGGCGAGAGCGTGCCCGCGCGGTAGCCGGCCACCATTGCGGTGGCGGGCAGGTCATGCAATGCCGTCACGCCTGATCAGGGTCGAAGGCGGCCCGCTCAGGCCCAGCCCAGGCTGGACAGGTCGTTGACGAACACCGGCATGTCTTTCCACAGCCCGCGCACGCCTTTGTTGGCAACCGTCACCCACTGGGGCTGGTACAGGAAGCCGTGCACGCAGTCTTCGGCCAGGAGCTTCTGAATGTCGGCCATGAGCTTCGTGCGGTCCTGGGCGCGCGGTGAGTTCTTGTACTTGTTGTACAGGTCGTTGAACTTGGGCGACTGGTAGTTCCAGTAGTAGTCGGGTTTGGCGAAGTTGCCCATATCGAAGGGTTCGACGTGGGAAATGATGGTCAGGTCGTAGTTCTTGTTGCCGTACACGCCCGACAGCCACTGCGCCCACTCGACGTTTTGCAGCTTGGCGTTGATGCCCACTTTGGCCAGCATCGCGGCAATGACCTCACCGCCCTGGCGCGCGTAAGGCGGCGGGGGCAGGGTGATGGTCAGCTCGAGGTTGGTGACGCCTGCTTCCTTGAGCAGGGCCTTGGCCTTTTCCGGGTTGTAGGGGTTCACGCCGGTGGTGTCGACATAACCGACCGAGCCAGGCACATAGTGGCTACCAATGGGCGCGCCGTAGCCGTCGCCCGCACCCTGAATGACAGCCTTGCGGTCAATGGCGGCGGCAATTGCCCGGCGCACCCGCACGTCGTCCAGCGGCTTTTTCTTGTTGTTCATCGCCAGGATGGTCTTGGCGCGTGAGCCGGACACCTGCACCTGGTAGCGCGGGTTGTCCTTGAACTGGGGCACGCTGCGCGGTGTGACGCGCGGGAAGGCGTCGATGTCGCCGGCCAGCAGGGCGGCCACCTGGGCGGCCGGGTCGGAGATGAAGCGGAAGCTGGCCCGCTTGAGCTTGATTGCCGCCGCGTTGCGGTAGCCGTCCCATTTCTTCAGGCTCACCGAGGAGCCCTTGACCCAGTTGTCCAGGGTGAAGGGGCCGGTGCCGACCGGCTTGGTGGCGTTGGTGTCTGCGCTCTTGGGCTCGACCATGATCGCGGTTGCCTGCCCCATGAGAAAGAGGAAGTCTGGGTCCAGCTCCTTGTTCACGATGACCAGGGTGTGGTCGTCCACCGCCTGCACCACTTCCATCGTGGCGAATGTGCGCTTGTCTTTGTTGGTGGACTTCTCCGCGCCAGCGCGAACGAAGGAGAACTTGGCGGTCTGAGCGTTGAATGCCTCGCCGTTCTGGAACTTCACGCCCTTGCGCAGGCGAAAGGTGTAGGTGCGCAGGTCGGGCGAGATTTCCCAGCTTTCGGCCAGCAGCGGGGAAACGCTGCCGTCGGGGTTGATCTTGGTGAGCGTCTCGTAAATGTTGTACTGGGTGATCTCGGCGATGGCGGAGGCGGCACCAGCGGTCGGGTCCAGGCCCGGCGGCTCCAGGGCCATGCCCAGGGTCATGCTGTCTTTGCGGCTCTGGGCCAGGGCGCTGGCGGGCAGGCTGACGATGGCGGCAAGGCCAGCCAGGCTGGCCGAGTGGGTGAGCAGGCTGCGTCTCTTCATGGGATCACTCTCCTCTGGGTGAATTGGCCGGAGTGGCCAAGTTGACTATAAAGCCACCGGCGGCTCTGTGCGAGGCACAGCCTCCAGCAACTGGCGGGTGTAGGGGTGGCGGGGGGCCGTGAACAACTGCTCGGGCGGGCCCTGCTCGACGATCTGGCCCTGCCAGAGCACCACCACCTCGTCACACAGGTGGTGGACCACGGCCAGGTCATGGCTGATCAACAGGTAGGTCACGCCGAACTGGGCCTGTAGATCCTGCAGCAGATTGAGCACCTGGGCCTGCACCGACACGTCGAGCGCGCTCACGGGCTCGTCGGCCACGATCAGGCGCGGTCGGGTCACCAGGGCCCGTGCGATGGCAATCCGCTGGCGCTGGCCACCCGAAAACTCGTGCGGGTACTTGTCCAGGTCGCTGGCGCGCAGGCCCACCGACTCGATGACCTCGCTGGCCTGCCGGCGCAGGGTCGTCCGGTCCCGCTCACCCTGGGCCGCCAGCGGTTCGGTCACGATGCGCTCGACCGTCTGGCGCGGGTCGAGCGAGCCATAGGGGTCTTGAAACACCATCTGGAAGTCGCGTCGGGCGTGGCGCAATGTCTCCCGGGGCAGGGTGTGCAGGTCGCGGCCATCGAGCAGCACCCGACCTGCGGTGGGCTTGTCCAGGGCCATGACCAGACGGGCCAGGGTGGACTTGCCCGAGCCGGACTCGCCCACGATGCCCAGGCTGTGCCCGGCCTGCAAGGTGAAGCTCACCCCGCGCAAGGCCTGCACCACCGGGGGCGGCTGCAGCAGGCGTTCGCGTGGCAGCGGGTAGTGGCGTACCAGGTTTTCCACCTGCAGCAGCGGCGTGTTCATGCCTCCACCCCCACGCTGGGCACCTGGTCCAGCCGCAGGCAGCGCGTCTGGTGACCCGGCCTTATGTCGATCGCAGGCGGTGGCGTGACATGGCAGTCTGGGGCTGTCCAGCCGCAGCGGCCGGCGAAGGGGCAGCCCGGCGGCAGGTCGGCCAGTTCTGGCACCGTGCCGGGGATGGTGGGCAGCCGCGTGCCGCGTTCCCGATGCACCGCCACGAGCGCTGGGCGGGCGGCGAACAGGCCCTGGGTGTAGGGGTGGCGCCGGTGCGCGAAGACCTCGCGGGTCGGGCCGGTTTCAACCTGGCTGCCGCCGTACATCACCACCATCCGGGCCACGTTCTGGGCGATCACGCCCAGGTCGTGCGAGATCAGGATCAGGGCCATGCCACGCTCGGCCACCAGGCCCCGTACCAGATCGAGTATCTGCTTTTGCACCGTGACATCGAGCGCGGTGGTGGGCTCGTCGGCAATGAGCAGGTCGGGCCCGCAGGCCAGGGCCATGGCGATGGTGATGCGCTGGCGCTGCCCGCCAGAAAACTGATGCGGGTAGGCGTCTGCGCGGCGCGCGGCGTCGGGTATGCCGACCCGATCGAGCAGGGCGATGGCCTCGGCCCGAGCCTCGGCGGCGTTCAGGCCTTTGTGCAGGCGCAACGGCTCGGCCACCTGCCGGGCCACCGTGTGCACCGGGTTGAGCGCGGTCATGGGCTCCTGGAAGACCATCGCGATGCGGTCGCCGCGCAGCCCTGCCATCTCGCGCTCGGGCAGGCCGACCAGCTCGCGGCCGTTCAGGCGGATGCTGCCACTGACCTGCGCACCCTCGGGCAGCAGGCCCATCA
>JAURKV010000058.1 GCA_030831585.1 Ramlibacter sp.
AGATGATGGGGGGCCTGGCCTACATGACCGGGCCCGAAGGCCGACCCCTGCGCGCGGGCAGCAGTGTCAACGACATCATGGGCGGCATGTTTGGCGCCATCGGTGCGCTAGCCGCCCTGTCGCAGCGCGAAAAAACCGGCCGTGGTCGCGAGGTGCAAAGCGGCCTGTTCGAGAACAACGTGATGCTGGTGGCCCAACACATGATGCAGTTCGCCGTCACCGGCCAGGCGGCCGCGCCCATGCCCAGTCGCATCAGCGCCTGGGGGGTGTACGACGTGTTCACGGTGAAAGACGGGGAGCAAATCTTCCTGGCTGCGGTGAGCGACACCCAGTGGGCGATCTTGTGCGAAGAGTTCGGCTTTGCCGACCTGAAGGCCGACGCCCGGCTGGGGAGCAACAACGCCCGGGTGCTGGCCCGCGAGTGGCTGATTGCGCTGCTGCGCGATCGCTTTGAATCGTTCACTGCGCACGAGTTGAGCCAGCGCTTCGAGCGGGTGGGCCTGCCCTACGCGCCGATCACCCAGCCCCACGAACTGTTTGACGACCCGCATCTGCTAGCCACCGGCGGGCTGGCACCCATCACGGTGCCTGCCGACGGCAGCGGCGCAGGCCGGGCGATCGAGACCCGATCACCGCTCTTGCCCATTGCCCTCGATGGCCAGCGCCTGGCCTTGCGGCGCAACCCGCCGGCCTTAGGTGCCGACACCGAGGAACTGCTGCAATCTGTTGGCTATGACGCGGCGGCGATCTCTCGGCTGCGCGAGGAAGGCATCGTGGGCGTGCCAGCCGGAGCTTCTGAAGAAAGCGGTTCCACCGGCGACTCAACGAGCCGATCCAAACCTTAGCCCGGGTTGGCGTTGTCATTGGGTTCCGCGTCGGCAATCGGCAGACGGTGGCGGAGCGCCCACCCCACCAGCACACCGAAGGCCGCCAGCACCTGCAGCCCCGGTCGCAGGCCTATGGCATCGGCCAGGGCCCCAAAGAACGCCGCACCGATGGCGCTGCCTGCCATGCCCGCCATGTACATGAGGGCCATGCCTCGGGCCCGCAGGCCGTCAGGGAGCACCATTTGCGCACTGGTGCTCAAGGTGTTGGAGGCGGTCATCCAGGCCATGCCCACAAGGAGCATCGCGGGCGCGACCAGCCAGGGGCTCGGAGCCAGCGAGATCACAAGCGCGCACAGACCCATGACCAGCATGCTCGCGGTGGACATGCCCTGAAAGCCGAGCCGCCTTCGCACCAGCGGCATCACCAGGCCCACGCTTACCGCACCTGCCCCCATGCATGCGAACAGAAAGGAATAGACCTGGGGGCCGCCCTGCAGGTCCCGGGCGACCGATGGCAACAGCCCCATGAGCGCGGTGGCGATGGAGAAAAACAGGAAGGCGCGTCGCAGGATGGCCTGCAAACGCACGCTTGCGCGAACATGCTGCACACCCGCCGCCAGGGACTGCAGCCATGGCAGCGACGGCGCCTGCGCAGGCGGCCGCCGGTAGCCGGAGCGCGCCATCAAGACCGCCGCCATCAGGGACAGCAGCGCGCACAGCGCAAATACCGCCATCCCGCCCCAGGCAGCAAGGATGGCACCCGCGAGCAAAGGCCCGGCCAAGCGAGAGGCGTTGGCCCCGACCCCATTGAGTGAAATGCCTTGCAACATTTGCCCCCGGGGCAACACCTCGGGCAGCAGGGCCGCCATCGCCGGCCAACGAATCGCCGTGGCCAAGCTGGAAGCAAACACCAGCACCAGAAGCAAGACGGGATTGATGGAGTCGGCCCAGACCAGGAAAGCGATGAGCGCAAGCACAGTCGTTGCCCACAACTGCGCAAAAAGAAAGGCGTTGCCCCGGTTCACCCGGTCGGCCAGGACGCCGGCGGGCAGCACGAGCAGGAAGACTGGCAGGGTGGTGGCGGTCTGGATCATGGCCACCATGAACTTGCTGTCGGTCAGCGAGGTCATAAGCCAGGCGGCGGCCACATCGGCCATCCAGATGCACAGGTTGGCGATGACCCAACTGCCCCAGAGAGTGGCGAAGGTTCGGTGCCTCAGGGGCGACCAGATCGAGGCGTGGTCGTCATCGGACATCAGGGCAGTATGCCCGGCCAGGCTGCGCGGCACCCTCAATGGGGGTCCCGCGAGCGACTCCATGCGCGCAGGAAATCCGCCATTCGCCCACTGGCGCCTGAAACCTCCGTCTCCGGTAGCAGCAGCCCCAAGGGCGCGTAGGGCAAAGGCTGTGGCAGCTTCAAAGCTACCAGAGCGCCATTGGCACAGGCGTGAGCGAGAACCGAAGCTGGGACCAAGGTAAGCAACTCCTGCTGCTGCAGCATCGCCCAGGTCATGGCGGAGACACGCGTGATCAGCGGGCTCACCGTCATTCGCAGGCCGTGTTCCTGCGCCAATGCCTCGAGTCGGTGGCGCGCCAGCGCGTCAACTGGAGGCACCAGCCAGACTTGGTCTTGCAGGTCTGACCAACGCAGGCGTCGCTTACGTGCCAAGGCATGCTGCGGGCCGCAGACCACTGCGAAGGTGTCGGCCTGAAGCGGCTCAAACCGCCAGCCCTGGGGCGGCACCGAGCTTTGCCGCCCCAGCCCGAGATCGAGCTCTTGGCGACCCACTGCGGCGAGTTGATCGACCCACTCGCTTTCTCGCAGCTGCACTTGAATGCCAGGGTGCTGGCCATGAAAGGCCGGTAGCGCCTGCAGCAGCAGGCCGTTGATAGCGGCGGTGCTCGCCCCCACCCGTACCACGCCCTGCCCCAGCGCGGAACGATCCGCTACCGCCTCGGCAGCAGCGTCGATCCCGCGAAGCGACTGGCGCACCATGGGCATCAGGTCACGGCAGACGTTGGTGGGCAGCACCCCGCGCGCATGCCGATGGAACAGGGGCGTAGCCAGCCACCCCTCCAGATCAGCCAGCAAGCGGGTCACCGCCGGCTGGGTGAGCCCCATGGCGCTAGCGGCGCGTTGGACGCTACCCAATTCGACCAGCATGGCCAGTGCCTGCAGGTGGCGAAAGCGTGCCTTGAGCAGCAGCCGGGTGCGCAGTACCAGTGCCGAGGTCGACATATGTGATTTGGTAATGGAACTACCGCTTATTTTATTGGCCGTTTATGGCTCACCTGACCACAATTGCCACCATAAAAACCATTTGAGGAGACACGTATGCACCCCCTGATGCAACGACGCCAATGGCTCGCTGGCGCTGCCGCCCTGGCCGCCAGCCCCATGGCTGCCCTGGCCCAGGCCTACCCCAGCCGAACGGTGAAGATCGTCGTCGGCTCGGCTCCAGGCGGCCCCACCGACTTCACCGCCCGCGTGGCCGCCGACCAGCTGTCGCAGTTGACCGGCGGGAGCTTCGTGGTTGAGAACAAGCCCGGCGCCAGCGGCATGCCGGCGGCCGAACAGGTGGCTCGTGCCGCGCCCGACGGCTATTCGCTGCTGGTGTCGGGGGCTACAGCCATCACTGTCGTTTCGCACATGGGTGCCAAGATGAACTACGACCCGATGAGGCAGCTCGTACCTGTCACCCTGCTGGGCGCCGGCGCCTATGTGCTGGCGGTTCACCCCTCGGTGCCGGCGCGTAACCTGCGCGAGCTGATCGCATTGGCCAAGGCCAAGCCGGACGGCATGGCCTTCGCCAGCGGCAGCATCGGCTCGGGCAGCCACCTGTGCACCGAGCTGTTTTGCCGTCAGGCCGGCATCAAGATGGCGCACATTCCCTACAAGGGCGACGCCCAGGGCTTTACCGACTTGATGGCAGGCCAGGTGCAGATGCACTTCGTCGCGCCCAACGTGGCCCTGGCGGCGGCAAAGGAAGGCCGTGTGCGGGTGATCGCGGTGACCTCGGGGGAGCGCCTGCCTCTGTTCCCCGAGGTGGCCGCCATGGCCGAAGACCTCAAGGACTTCGAGTACCTCGGATGGGTGGGCCTGTTCGCCACGGGCGGCACACCGCCCGCCGTGCTTGACGCCCTGGCGGGCGAGTGGAAGAAGGCCCGCGCCGGCAACCAGGTGAAGGAGAAGCTGGGCGGCCTCGGCATGATGGCGCCCGATCGCCTGACAGACCGCGCGGCCGCCGTCCGCTTCGTGCAGCAAGACAACCAGCGCATGGGCGATTTGATCCGCGCGCTAGGTCTCACCATGGGCAGTTGACCGCGATGGGAGCCACAGAGAGGATGGGTGGCCTCCGGCTTGAAGACCTCACGCCCCAGGCCTGGCATTTGTCGAACGGGGTGGAGTTGCACACCGTGCGGGCGGGCCAAGGCCGGCCGATGGTGCTAATTCACGGCGCCATGGGCGACTGGCGCAGCTGGGGCGGGCAATGGCCGGTGCTCACGCGCCAGTTTGACTGCATCAGCTACAGCCGTCGCTACAGCCACCCCAATCGCAACGACATGCCTTCGCCAGACCATGGCGCGCTGCACGAGGCCGAAGACCTGCGTCTTTTGCTGGAGGCCATGGACCTGCGCGAGCCCGTGATCCTGGTGGGAAGTTCCTACGGCGGCTTCGTTGCCCTGGCGCTGGCGGCGCGGCATCCCCACCTCGTGCGCGCCTTGGTGGCGGTGGAGCCGCCGATGATGAAGTACGCAGAGCGCAGCGCGCGCGGTGCGGCGGTGGTGCGGGCCTTCCGGCGCGAGGTAATCGACCCGGCACGCGTGGCCTTTGCCGCCGGCGACGACCTGCAGGCCTCGCAAATCATGACGGCCGGCATTGGCGGCGCAGGTGCGCCGCCCGCGGGCAGTGAGGCCATGACGCGGCGCATGCAAAACATGCGGGCGATGAAGATGCTCAATCTCTCGAGGGATGAGTTCCCGTGGATCTCGCCAGAGGAACTACAGGCCCTTCCCATGCCGGTCATGCTGCTCTCGGGCGAGAACACACCGCCGGTGCATGCAGCCATTTTCGAGGCGGTGTGTGAGGCCATGCCCGCGGCCCACAAGCACAAGGTGACCGGAAGCGGGCATTCGGTGTCGCGTGACCAGCCGGAGACGTTCAACAAGCTGGTGCTGGAGTTCCTGGGCGCGCCAGTCTGAGGCCAGCAAGGCGCGGCGGGCAGGCACTGCGTGCCACTCTCGGGAAGGGCAAGTGCACCGCACACCAGGCCTCACAAAATTCGTTTCATAAATCGTTTCATAAAATCCACATAATCTAGATTTTTACTTTAATATCATGCATTTATAAATCTTTATATCGTTTCATGGATACCCCAGAAAACCTCCTTCATCTGCTGCGCACCTGGGGCCGGCTAAGTGCGGGAGAAGTCGCCTCTCGCCTGGGCATCAGCCGACCGACCTTGATGCGCGCAGTGCGCACTTTGGGACCGCAGGTGGTGAGCCTGGGCCTGGGACGGCGCACGGCTTATGCGGCACGCCGATCCTTGCGCGGACATCTGGCGGCACTGCCCGTCTACCGAATTGACGAGAGCGGTCAAGCGCATGAAGTAGCGGCACTGGCACCACTGCACCCCACCGGATGCGCGCTCACCTGGCGAGAGGCGAGCCCTTGGCCTCTGGACGCCGCCATGGAGGATGGCTGGTTCGACGGCCTGCCCTATCTGCTCGATGACATGCGTCCACAAGGCTTTCTTGGGCGTCACTTCGCCCGTGCGCATGCCCACATGCTGCAAGTTGGGCCGGATCCACAGCGTTGGTCGGAAGACGATGCTCTGCATGCCCTCAGCCTGCTGGGGCAGGACAGCGTCGGGTGCTACGTGGTCGGCGAGCCGGCGCTGCGGGCCTGGCTGGCCCGAGCGAGTGACGAGCCTCAGCCACTCACAGACGAACAACTGCGCACCGCATACCCCCAGCTCGCCGATGCAGCTCTGTCCGAAGGCGAGGTCGGCTCCTCGGCGGGTGGCGAGTTTCCGAAGTTCACCGCCCTGCGCCAGGTGGACGGACAACTGCGTCATGTGCTGGTGAAGTTTTCCGGAGCCGACAACTCACCCGGGACACAGCGTTGGACAGACCTGCTGGTCTGCGAGCATTTGGCCGGCCAGGTCATTGCAGACCACCTGCAACTGCCGGCCGCCAGCACCCGCCTGCTTCAGGCAGGAGGCCGCACCTTTCTGGAAATCGACCGCTTCGACCGGCACGGTTTTCGCGGGCGATCGCCCGTCTGCTCATGGGCTGCCCTCAATGGCGGCTTGCTCGGACTGCCCTCACACGCCTGGGTGCTGGGCGCGCAGGCGCTGCAGACACGCGGCTGGCTGGCCGGTGACACGGCTTCGGCCATCGCCAGGCTTTGGCACTTCGGCCACCTCATCGCCAACACCGACATGCACGACGGCAACCTGGCGTTCCGACCGGGTGCGTCGATATCACCGACCTCGGCAAGGCGCCCCCTGCTCTCGCTGGCTCCCATCTACGACATGCTGCCGATGCGCTATGCGCCGCCCCGCGCCGCGGAAGTGCTCACGCCCGCCTTCACACCCCAGCGCCCTCTCCCGTCGGAAGCAGGCCCCTGGCGAGAGGCACTGCCGGCTGCGCAGGCCTTTTGGGGCATGGCGGCACAAGACAAGCGAATCAGCGCGGGGTTTCGGCGGGTGTGTGAGGTGAATCACAAGGTGCTCGGTCAAATTCACAAAAGCGAGTGAATTCGCCTAAAGCAGGCTGCCAGAGTCGTTTTGCCTGGAGCGGGGAAAGTGCTGCAGCTTGGCCGCAGGGCTACTGCCCCTCGGCAGGTGGCTCGGCAGGCAACCCTGCGGGGAAATCCCACCCGAGCAATTCCGCCAGGCGGCAGACCACCCAGCGCGCCTCCGGCGGCGTCACCGGCGAGCCTTCACCCTCGAGCCCGCGTTGGATGCGTTCGACCACATCGGACTCGGCCACGCCCAGGCGGTGCAGCATCTCGGAGGCTTTTTCGGTGAGCATCTGAGAGAGGTCCTCACACAACTCGTAGCGGTCATGGAGTTCGGCGCGCGCAATCGACAGGCGGCCGCTGGGGGTGGCGTAGAGGTGCGAGAAGGAGGTGGGCACCTCGAGTTGGTTGTCGTCCATGCAGACAGCTTACCCCTTCGAAGCTCCAACCAGCACCGCCCGGAAATCATTCACATTGGTAAACGTTGGCCCAGTGACCACGAGTCCATCCGCCGCGCTGAAGAATCCATAGGCGTCATTGCGCGCCAGGTGCGCGTCGATGGACAGGCCCTGCGCCTTTGCCCGCGCCAGCAGCGGCGGACCGACCCAGGCCCCGGCGTTGTCCTCCACGCCATCGATGCCGTCGGTATCTGCGGCCAGGGCCCAGATGGCGGCAGAGTGATCCGCCTCGCCATGGAGCGCCTGCGCGAAGCCGAGGCAAAACTCACCCGCCCGCCCACCACGGCCGCGAGGCGTTCCTGGGGGCTGGGGCCGTACTGTCACCGTGGTCTCGCCACCTGAGAGGATGAGGCAGGGCGCGTTCAGGGGACCTTGAATGCGTCCTTGCGCAAGTCCCGTGGCCGCTGTGCCTCCACCCAAAACATGCAAAGCCAGTTCGGCATGCGCCCGGCCGACCTCGCGTGACTCCCCCTCGAGGTCGTCGCCCAATACATGAACCACCAGGCCTGCTGCGCGCGCCGCTTCGGCGGCAGCCTGCAGCGAGGCCATGGGCGCAGCCACCATCTCGAAGCGGGCCCTGCCAAATACCGCGTCGCCGGGCTTGGGCGATTCGAGCACGCCGCTTTCGAGCCGCTGGCGCAAGGGTGCCGGCACCTCGATGTGATAGCGCCCCAAAATCTCCAATGCATCGGCACAGGTCGTGGGGTCGGGTACCGAAGGCCCGCTGCCGATCACCGCCGGGTCGTCGCCAGGCACGTCGCTGATAGCCAGCGTAACCAGTCGCGCCGGCGCGCAGGCGGCCGCCAAACGTCCGCCCTTGATCTGCGAGAGATGCTTGCGCACGCAGTTCATTTCGCCGATGTGCGCGCCCGAGAGCAAGAGCTCGCGGTTGATACGTTGCTTGTCTTCCAGCGTCAGCCCTTCGGCTGGCGCGGTGAGGAGGGCCGAGGCGCCGCCAGACATCAGGCACAACACCAGATCGTCGGCGGTGAGGCCCTGCAGCACCCCGAGCATTTCGCGGGTGGCCGCGAGACCCGCAGCGTCGGGCACCGGGTGAGCGGCCTCACGCACCGTGATGCGTGCAGGCAAGCCGGCCGGGCGCGAGGGGGTGTGGTGATAGCGGGTGATGACCAGGCCAGACAGGGGCGCATCTGCCGGCCAATGGGCCTCGACCGCCTGGGCCATGGCGGCTGCGGCCTTGCCCGCGCCAATCACGACGGTGCGGCCTTGGGGCGGGGGCGGCAGATGCGGCGGCAGGCACTGCGAGGGCAAGGCCCGCGCCACCGCCCGCCCATAAAGGGCGCGCAGGAAATCCAGAGGATGAGTGGCGGGATCGGTCTGCACCATCATCGCGCGCGCTGGAGGCTAGATCGGGGGGGCATGGCCGCATCGTAGCGCCCTTCACCTAGCTCACTCCAGCGTGACCTTGGCGTCCTTGACCAGCTTGGCGAAGCGTTCGGTATCGTCCTTGATCTGGCGCGCCATCTGCGCAGGGGTACCGCCGATCGGGTCGGCACCGATTTCCTCCATCTTCCTGCGGAAGTCTGGCGAGGCGACGATGCGAGCGATCTCACGGTGCAGGCGCTCGACGATGGGCGCCGGCGTCGCGCCTGGAGCCAGTACACCAAACCAAGTGCCGAGGTTGAAGCCCTTGAGCCCAGTCTCATCCAGGGTGGGTACATCGGGCAAGGCAGGTGAACGCTTGGCAGTGGTCACTGCGAGGGCGCGAAGCTTGCCGGCTTTGATGTGGGGGAGGACTGGGGTAACGGTGTCGAACGACATCTGGATCTGCCCACCGAGCAAGTCGGTAGTAAGGGGGCCGCTTCCCTTATAGGGGATGTGAAGGATGTCGACCCCGGCCATGCCGCTGAACTGGGCACCGATCAGATGCTGGGCGGTGCCAGCTCCATTAGAGCCAAAGGCAAACTTGCCCGGCTGCGCCTTGGCCTGGGTGACCAGTTCCTGCACGCTCTTGGCCGTCACACTGGAGCCGACGACCAGCACATTGGGCACTTGGGCCACGATGCTCACAGGCGCCAGATCCTTCTGGAAGTCGTAGGGCAATTTGGGGTAGGCGCTGGTGGCGATGGTGTGGTGCACCGCTCCCATCAGGAGGGTGTAGCCGTCTGCTCTGGATTTGGCTACGAAGTCGGCACCCAGGGTGGATCCCGCGCCAGGCTTGCTCTCAATGAGGACCGGCTGCCCCAGGGCAGCGGACAACTCTTGGCCAACTGCGCGGGCCAGCACGTCGGTCGTCCCGCCAGGCGCGAAGGGCACAACCAGGGAAATCGGCCTCGATGGCCAGGCCTGGGCCAGCGCGGCGGGTGCAGCCAGGCATAAGCAGGCGGCTGCGAGGGCGGACGCACCTGCTTGGATCAGTAGGCGGCGAACGGGGGAGGCGAAACGAGCAGTCATGGTGTCTCCTATAGCGTGGGAAGGGAGGCGGCCGGGCCTTGTTCGGGCGCGGGGGGCTAACGTGCCGCCGGGTGGGAGAGGGAAACCAAATGGGAGCGATCAGCCGGCGCGCAGCGCCTCGCAGACGGCGCGTGTCACGTCCACTGTGCGAGCCTTGCCACCCAAATCGCCGGTGTGGAGAGCTGGGTTGGCGGTGACCGACTCGATCGCCTTCATCAGGCGCGCAGCTGCGGCCTGCTCCCCCAGGTGCTCGAGCAGCATCACCACCGACCAGAAAGTACCTACGGGATTGGCCAGGCCCTTGCCCATGATGTCGAAAGCCGAGCCGTGAATCGGCTCGAACATGGAGGGGTAACGGCGCTCCGGATCAATATTGCCGGTGGGAGCGATGCCCAGGCTGCCGGCGAGGGCGGCAGCCAGGTCGCTCAGGATGTCGGCATGCAGGTTGGTGGCGACGATCGTGTCAAGCGTCGCCGGGCGATTGACCATACGGGCGGTAGCAGCGTCGACCAGTTCCTTATCCCACTTCACATCCAGGAACTCCCTGGAAACTTGCATCGCGATCTCATCCCACATCACCATGGCGTGGCGCTGAGCATTGCTCTTGGTGACCACGGTAAGCAGTTTGCGCGGGCGTGACTGCGCCAGGCGGAAAGCGAAACGCATGATCCGCTCGACGCCTGCGCGGGTCATCATCGACACGTCGGTGGCGGCCTCCAGCGGATGCCCCTGGTGGACGCGGCCGCCCACGCCCGCGTACTCGCCCTCGGAGTTTTCGCGCACGATCACCCAGTCCAAATCCTTAGGACCACAACGCTTTAAAGGCGCGTCGATGCCCGGGAGGATGCGGGTGGGCCGCACGTTGGCGTACTGGTCAAAGCCCTGGCAGATCTTCAGGCGCAGGCCCCACAGGGTGATGTGGTCCGGAATGTGCGGGTCACCCGCCGATCCGAACAGGATGGCGTTCTTGTCCTTGAGCGCGTCGAGGCCGTCCTCGGGCATCATGCGACCGTTCATGCGGTAGTAATCGCCCCCCCAGCCGAAATCTTGGAATTCAAAGGTGAAGCCGCCGCAGGCCTCGGCCAGGGCCTGCATCACCTCGCGCCCGGCAGGAATGACCTCCTTGCCGATGCCGTCTCCGGGAATTGTGGCGATCCGATAGATCTTCATACGGTCATTCCTAGGCGCATGGAGGCGCTGCTGAGTTTCGAAATGTCCAAATTCTGGCTGGAACTGCTTCCTCGCAATTGCGATAAAGTCAAACCATCGTTAACCCAGGAGTTAATGGTGAGCGGACGCCTTCTCCCAGCAGATCTTCAGTTTTTCTCCGCTCTGGTGGCCGCCGGGAGCCTGAGCGGAGCGGCCCGTGAGCTACGAATCTCGACGCCTGCGGTGAGCAAGAGACTGTCGCTGCTAGAGGCGCGTCTCGGTGTGAGCCTCCTCACGCGCACCACGCGGCGCATGGGGCTGACCGCCGAGGGGGAGACGTACCTGGTGCATGCACGCCGGATCCTGGGCGACCTCGAAGACCTCGAGCGTCTCTTGGGCCTTTCGCGCACCACCCCCAGCGGAGTGCTGCGGGTCAACGCCACACTAGGCTTTGGCCGAAGTCACGTGGGGCCGCTGATATCACGGTTCGTCCAGCGCTTCCCAAACGTGGACGTGCGACTGCAGCTTTCGGCTGACCCACCGCCGCTTAGCGAAGATGCGTTCGATGTCTGTATCCGTTTCGGTCCTCCGCAGGATGCGCGGGTGATCGCTCGCCGGCTGGCCAATAACGAACGCTTGCTCTGCGCCTCACCCGCCTACCTGGTCCGCCACGGCGAGCCCCGCTCGCCAGCAGATTTGACGCAGCACAACTTCATTGGCATACGCCAGGGCGAAGAGGCCTGGGGCGTGCTTCGCCTGACAAAGCGCTTGAGCCGCAGCGCGCCAGTTGAGAGCGTGAAGACCCGAGGCAATCTGGTCACCAACGACGGCGGAATTGCGGTGCAATGGGCCTTGGATGGCCATGGCGTGCTGCTGCGCGCCGAGTGGGACATCCGCAAGTACCTAACCAGCGGGCGCCTGCGGCAACTGCTGCCGCAGTACCGCCTGCCAGATGCAGACTTATACGCGGTCTACCTGCCGCAACACCAAACAGCGGCGCGGGTGACGGCCTTTGTGGACTTCCTCGCGGAGTCGATCGGCAAGCTCGCCTCGCCGAAGGCCTAGATGGAGCGCGCCTCAGCGCCCCTGAAACTTCGCTTCGCGCTTGCCCAGGAAGGCGCCCACCCCTTCGACGAAGTCAGCGGTCGCGGCGCATTGCTGGAACAGGCTGGACTCCAGCGCCAGGTGGGTGTGCAGGTCGTTGTCCCCGGCTTCCCGCACCAAACGCTTAAGGTTGGCCAGAGCCACTGGCGCCCCAGCGGCCAGACGAGCGGCCAGCAGGCCGGCCTCGGCCTGCAGTGATTCAGCGGGCACGACCCGGTTGATCAGGCCCAGGCGCAAGGCCTCGGCAGCATCAAAAGGTTCAGAGAGCAGGGCGACTTCCATGGCCTTGCGCGGGCCCAGCAGACGCACCAGGTTCCAAGAGGTGCTGCAGTCGGCGCTGGTGCCGATGCGCGGGTAGGCCATGGCGAATTTGGTGCCTTCGGCGGCAATCACCAAATCAGCAGCCAGGGTCACCCCCAAGCCGCCGCCGGCCACTGCGCCATGGACCGCGGCGATCACGGGCGCGCGCAGGCCGGCCAGGAGTTCAATCGCCGGGTGCACCTCACCGATGACGGCCGCCGGCATGTGCAGCGGGTCAGAGACCAGCGCGGCGAGGTCGCCGCCGGCCATGAAGGCGCGACCTTCGCCAGAGATGACGACGGCCCGCAGATCGGTATCGCTGGCCAGCTCGCGGCAGGCCGCGTGGAAGGCGCGGGCCAGCGACAGGTCAATCACGTTGAGCGCTTGCGGGCGATTGAAGCGCAGATGCGCCACTGCGCCTTCGCGGCGAAGCAGCACAGGAGAAGAGCTGGGTTCAGTCATTACCAGATTGTCTCAGGGGCAGTGACAGGCGCGGCACACCGCGCCACCGCCTGCCGCTGCGCGATCAAACGACCTCGAACAGGCCCGCGGCACCCATGCCACCGCCCACGCACATGGTGACCACCACATACTTGACGCCGCGGCGCTTGCCCTCTATCAGGGCGTGACCAACCAGACGGGCGCCGGTCATACCGTAGGGGTGACCAATGGAAATGCCGCCGCCGTTGACGTTGTACTTCTCTGGGTCGATGCCCAAGTGGTCACGGCAATACAGGGCCTGGCAGGCGAAAGCTTCATTGAGCTCCCACAGGCCGATGTCGTCGACCTTCAGGCCATGCTGCTTGAGCAGCTTGGGCACAGCAAAGACGGGGCCGATGCCCATTTCGTCGGGCGCGCAGCCGGCGACCATCATGCCGCGATAAATGCCCAAGGGCGCCAAGCCGCGACGTTGGGCCAAGCCAGAGTCCATGAGGACGCAGGCGCTGGCGCCGTCAGATAGCTGGCTGGCATTACCAGCAGTGATGCAACCGCCTTCGATGATCGGCTTGAGAGACTGCAGGCCTTCGAGCGTGGTCTCGGGACGATTGCCCTCGTCGCGGTCCAGGGTGACGCTCTTGTGGCTGATGGCGCCGGTGGCCTTGTCAGCCACCGCCATCTGGGCGGTGATCGGCACGATCTCCTGGTTAAAACGGCCGGCAGCCTGCGCCTGCGCGGTGCGCTGCTGCGACTGCAGGGAGTACTGGTCCTGCGCCTCGCGCGAGATGCCGTACTTGCGCGCCACGACCTCGGCGGTCATCAGCATGGGCATGTAGGCATGGGGGGCGCGCTGCTCGAGCGCCGGGTCCTTGCCGGCCATGGCGGACTCGAAATAGGCTTTTTGTTCGGCGGTGATGTTCTCGTGCCCGCCCGCGACCACGATGTCCATGCCGTCGACCATGATCTGCTTGGCAGCCGTGGCAATGGCCATGAGGCCGGAGGCGCATTGGCGGTCCATTGTCTGGCCAGACGCCGAGACCGGCAGGCCGGCGGTAAGCGCAGCGTTGCGGGCCAGGTTCATGCCCGCGGTGCCCGAGGTGAGCACGGTACCCATGACCACGTCCTCCACCTCGCCGCCTTCGACGCCGGCGCGGCGCACTGCCTCGCCGATCACATGCCCGAGCAGGGTGGGTGACTTGATGTTGTTAAGAGCGCCGCGGTAGGCCCGGCCGATGCCGGTACGAGCGGTGGAGACGATGACGGCTTCACGCATGGCAGATGTCCTTTTGGAAAGAGAGTTCAAAAATCAAACGAACAGGGCCGGTAGGTCCCTTCCCGGGACCGCCCGAGGGTCAGTGGTGCGGGTCGCTGCCCAGGTAGGCGGCGATCACCGCCGGGTCTTGCCGCACCGCCTCGGGCAGGCCGTCGGCGATCTTTCGGCCGAAGTCCAGCACCACGATGTGGTCGGACAGGTCCATCACCACCGGAATGTCGTGCTCGACAATGAGGAAGGTGATACCGCGCTCACGCTTGACCCGCTGGATCAGGCCGCTCATCGCGGTCTTCTCGGTCTTGCTCATACCGGCCATGGGCTCGTCGAGTAGCACCAGGCGGGCGTTTTGCATCAGGGCGCGAGCGAACTCCACCTGCTTTTGCTTGCCGTAGGAAAGCTCCGCGGGCGCGGCATCCGCCACGTCCTCCATACCCAGAAAGGCCAGGGTTTCGCGGGCCGCAGCCTCGGCCGCACGGCGCTCGGCACGAGCGGCCGGGGTGAGGAAGGCGCCTTGCAGCAAGCCCGAGCGCCCTTGCAGATAGGCGCCGGTCATGAGGTTGTCCAGCACACTCAAGCCACCAAACAGCGCCAGGTTCTGGAAGGTGCGGGCAATGCCATGGCGCGCTATGCGGTGGGCCGGCGCGGCGGTGATGTCCTCACCACGCAAGCTCACCTGGCCGCTGGTCGGCCGGTACATGCCGGTGATGCAATTGAACAGCGTGGTCTTGCCGGCACCGTTGGGGCCGATCACCGAGGTGGTCTTGCCCTCCTCTACCTCGAACGACACTGCCTCCAAAGCGCTGATGCCGCCAAAGCGCATGGTCAGGCCCGAGAGGGTCAATAGCGGCTTGTTCATCGCGCTGCCTCCTCACCGGCGGGCAGTTCGGCCGCGCCACCCAGATACGACTGCTGGATCGCCGGGCTGGCGGCGATTTCGGCCGAGGTGCCCGAGAAGGCGATGCGACCGCCTGCAATGATGTAGGCCGACTCGGCAAAATCCAGCGCGAGCCGGGCGTTTTGCTCCACGACCAACATCGTGGTGCCCAGGGTCTCACCGATGACGCGCAGCTGTTTGTAGATGTCTTTGACGATCAGGGGCGCCAGGCCCAGGGAGAGCTCGTCCACCAGCAGCAGCTGCGGCCGGCCGATCATCGCCCGGCCCAGGGCCAGCATCTGCTGCTCGCCGCCCGACATCCAGCCTGCTGCCTGCTGGCGCCGCTCACGCAGCCGGGGGAACAGGGTGTAGACCGCCTCCAGACCTTCATGCAACTGGCCGCGCGGCAGGATATCGGCACCCACCCGCAGGTTGTCTTCGACCGACAGGTGCTTGAACACCAGCCGCCCCTCGGGCACCTGACCCATACCCAAGCGAACCCGCTTGTGCGCCGGCACTCCGAGCATGGACTGACCGCCAAAGCGGATCTGGCCGGCGGTGACTGCGCCGTGGTGCAGGTCGAGCAGGCCAGTGACAGCGCGGATGAGGGTCGTCTTGCCGGCGCCATTGGCACCCAGAAGGGCGACGATGCCGCCCTTGGGCACGGACAGGTTCACATCCTGCAAGGCCAGGCCCTTACGGGCGTAGGCGACCGACAGGCCCTCGATTTCGAGCGCGGCAGACATCAGCGGCCCCTCCAGGATGCCAGCAGCTGGCGGATGTCACGCCCCAGGCCGGTGATACCGCGGGGCGCGAAGATCAGAAGCACGATGACCAGCATGCCGAAGATCAGCTGAACAAACTGGGCACGCCCCTCGACCAGGAACAGCCGGGTCAGTCCAACCGCCTCCGACGAGCGTGGAGCCAGGCCGCCAATGATCGAGGGCAGCAGCAGCCAGATCGCAGCACCCACCAGCGCGCCGGGCAGCGAACCCATGCCGCCGATGATGATCATCGCGATGAATTGAATAGCGAAGGTGATGCCGAAGGCCTCAGAGGTGACGTTGGTGAGGAGGTACGCAAAGAGTGCGCCGGCTACCGAAGCGACCGCCGAACTCAGGCCGAAGGCCTTGAGCCGCAGGATGCGAACGTCCACCCCCATCGAGGTGGCAGCCAGTTCATGGTCCCGCATGGCCTGCATGGCCCGGCCCTCTCGGGTGCGCAGGCTTGCGGCGAAACCGGCGTAGACCAGCACCACCAGCGCGAGCAGGAAGAAGTACCAGCGGATGGGGGTATTGAGCTCCCAGCCGCCCAGCTTGGCGCCAGCAAAAGGAATACCCACCACGTCGAAGAACTTGAACTGGTACTCCAGAAAGACATAGACGATCACATGGTGCACCGCCAACGTCGACAACACGAAGTACAGGCCCCGCACCCGCAATGAGGGCAGGCCCGCCAAAACGCCCACCAGGGCGCCGGATACCGCAGCAGACAGCAAAACCAGCGGAAAGGGCCAGCCCAGCTGACTGCCGGTGATGGCGGCGGTCATTGCACCCGTTGCGTAGAACGCGGCATGCCCAATGGAAATGAGACCCGCGGATCCGGTCAGGTAGTTGAGGGAGAGAGCGCCCAACATGGCGATCAACATCAGGTTGACCTGAGTCAGCCCGAGATTGAGGAGCTGCATGTTCGAAAGGGCAACGCCAAAGGCGGCGCGGTCGGTCAGAACCACTGGCAGATAAGCCAGGGCTGCAACAGCCAACAGGCGCCACAGCCATTTTTGCCAAGCGTGCCCGCGAGACAGGGAGGTGTTGGTATTCATGGTGTGCGCCTCCGCTGACTCAGACCCGGCCCAGCTCGCGCTGGCCGAACAGCCCCCAGGGCCTGACCATCAGGATCACGAGCAGCAGCAGGTAAATGACGATGTCGCTCGACTTGGGCGAGATGTAGGCTGAGGCCATTTGCTCGATGACGCCCACTAGCAGGCCACCAATAATCGCGCCGGGAATGCTTTGCATGCCGCCGATCACCACGGCTGGCAGGGCCAACAGGCCAATGCTTTCCAACTCTGGCGAGGCGATCTGCAACTGGCCCAGAAAAAGGCCGCCAATGGCCGCCAGCGTGGTGCCGATGCCCCAGGCCACGCGATTCATCGCGTTCACGTTGATGCCAGAAACCACGGCCGCCTCGTGCCCGTCCGCGGTGGCGCGCATCAGAAGGCCCACCGAGGTAAACCGGAAGAAGGCGCCGAAGATGGCCATGCAGACCCAGCTGACCAGCGCAGCCCATAGGTGCAGGTAGGACATGCGCACATCACCGACCACCAAAACGCCCATGGGCAGCGGCGTGGCGAGGGTGCGGCCCTGCGGGCCGTAGATCAGCTCGATCACCGAGCGCAGGACGATGGACAGGGCAATGGTCAACATGATGACCGACAGCATCGGCCGGCCCGAGAGCGGCTGGATCAGTAGCACATGAATCACCGCGCCAATCAGGGCTGACGCGATGACAAGAAAAAGAATGGCCAACGGAAAGGGCAACCCCAGCAGCGAGATCCCGGTGACGGCGAGATAAGCGCCGAGCACCACGAACATGCCCTGGGCGAAGTTGAAGACATCCGTGGCCTTGAAGATGACGGCAAAGCCGAGGGCCACCAGCCCGTAGATGCTGCCCAGGGCCAGGCCGCTGAAAAGTACTTGTCCGAACATGGTGGGTCCTCGTCTTCAAATCATCCGTGGATCAGCGGGTGTACTTGGCGTAATCGGCGTAGTCGCCGAAGGCCTTGAACTTGTTGGTGCCGTAGTCATAGCCGAACAACTTGAACACCACCGGTCCGGTGGTATTGGTCGGGGTGTAGACGATAGGTGCCGCGAGGCCCTTGCTGTCCACGGTAAAACCCTTGGACAGCGAATCGACCAAGCGGGCACGGGTGGGGTTGGCGCCCAGACGAGCAATCGCCTCGGCGGCCATCTGACCCGTGATCCAGCCAGACACGTAGTTGATGTCGGCCTGCATGCCGTTGCGGCCGATCTTGTCGGCATAGGCGGACATGTCACGGTTGCCGGCGGACTGGTCGGCGCCGCCCGGTGTGAAGCAGCTTATGAAGTTGTAGTTAGCACCCGCCTGCGGACCCATGGCCTGGAAGATGGCCGGAGCGCCCAGGTAGGTGATACCGAAAGCCGGCGTCTTCATACCGTACTGAGCCAAGGCCTTCATCGTCAGGATGGCGGTGTTGGACACGCCATAAATGGTGATGAAGTCGGGCTTGAGGTTCATGATCTCCAGCACCTGCGGGGTCACGTCCACCGCAGTGACCTTCAAGGTCACGTGGTGAGCAGTGCCGCCGAGCTTGCCCACCGCCTCGGCGATGTAGTCGTGGTACTCCTTGCCGCCCGCGCTCTCAATGGCCACGGTTACCACCTTGGGGGCCCTGAGCTTGAGCGCGTCAGCGTAGTAGCCCACGCCAGCCTGGGCCATCTGCTTGTAGCCGCAGAAGCCGTTGTAGACCATGGGAGAGACGGGCTCGGACAGCGCCTTGGTGGCGGTGTAGGTGCCAACGATCGGCACCTTGCCCGCCTTGATGGTGGGCGCCAGGGCAACCTGCGAGGCCGAGGTGCCCATGCCAGAGATGGCAATCACCGGGGTCTGGCCAACCAGCTTTTCATAGGCGATCTTGTCGGTGGCCGCGTTAAAGCGGTTGTCTTCGGCCAGCACGTTGATCTTGCGGCCGTTGATGCCACCGCCTTCGTTGACCCTTCGCATGTAGTCTTGGAAGCCGTTGACCCAGATGCCTTGCGAGGCAGAGGTTGGGCCACTCATGTCCATGAGCAGGCCCCAGTCGATGCGGTCCTTGTAGACGCCGTCCGCAGGCGTTTCCTGGGCAATGGCGCCTAGCGCCAGCAGCCCACTTGCCACCGCGAGGGTGACCTTGGTCTTGAGTTGCAGTTTCACGTTGTCTCCTTGGGTTGTCCTGCCGTCCTGGCAGTAGGGGTTGAAAAATCAGCGGGCACGGCGCGGTGGAGCGCGTGCGAAATCGTGAGGCACAGGGCGTCGGCGATCACATCGCCGGCAGGGATCTGCCGGCCCTGGGTGAGAACGCCATGCATCTGGTCATTGCAGTGGACCGAGGTGACCCGCACGCCCTCCGCATCCAGGCGCTGCGCGTAGGCGCGGCCCTCGTCGCACAGCGGGTCGTGGGCCACGGTGAGCACCAGCGCCGGCGCCACCCCCGCCAGCGAAGGCGCGCGCAAAGGCGAGGCGCGCCAGTCGAGCCGGTCCTGGTCTTGGGGGGTGTAGTGGCCAATGAACCAATGCATCGTGGCGGCGGTGAGGGGTACGCCTTGGGTGATGCGGCGGTAGGCATCGCTGCTGGCGGTGAGATCAAGCACCGGGTAGAACAGGGCCTGAAAAACCACTGGCGGCAACGTACCGTCGCGGGCCATGAGCGCCAAGGCCGCAGCCAGGTTGCCGCCGGCACTGTCGCCGCCGACGGCCAGGCGCGTGGGGTCGATGTTCAGCGCCTGGGCTTGCGACGCCAGCCAGCGCAGCGTGGCAGCGGCGTCGTCCAAAGCCGCCGGGAAGGGGTGTTCAGGCGCTAGGCGGTAATCCACCGCAATGACACACAGGCCAGCGCGGTTGGCGATGCGTCGGCACAGGCGGTCGTGGCTGTCCAGATTGCCAATCACCCAGCCGCCACCATGCAAGAACAGCAAGCAGGGCAGCGCCGCCTGTGGGTCGGTGCCTTGGCCGCGATAAACACGAACTGCGAGAGAACCTGCCGGGCCGGCAAACTCGGTGTCGACCACAGAGGCCACCTCACCGCCCGGCGTTTGCATGGCGCTCCAACTGGCGGCGTAGGCCTTGCGCGCCTGGGCCGGCGTGAGGGCCTCGAAGGGCGGGTAGCCGGCCTCGGCCGCTGCTTGCAGCAGGCGCGCGGCGTCCGGGTCGAGCGGGTGGATGGGGGGCCGGGCGTTCATCGACCGCTCCACACCGGGGGACGCTTTTCGGCGAAGGCGCGCGCACCCTCCTTGGCGTCCTCGGAATTGATCACCGTTTCCAAGAGCGCGTTCTGCCGGGTCCAGGTTTCCTGCGCGGGCCAGCTGGGAGATTCGCTCACCACCTGCTTGGCCACCCTCACCGCCATCGGGCCGTTGGCGGCAATGCGCTCTGCCAGGGCCAGCGCCGCCTCGAGGGCCTGGCCCGCAGGGACCAGGCGATTGACCAGACCCCACTGGCGCGCCTCTGTAGCAGGCAGCAGGTCACCGGTGAGGGCCAGCTCCATCGCGATCTGCGGCGGGATGCGGCGGGGCAGGCGTAAAAGGCCGCCAGAGCCGGCGATCAACCCGCGCTTGACCTCGGGAATACCGAACTGCGCCACCTCAGAGGCGACGATCAGGTCACAGGCGAGAGCAATTTCGCAGCCACCGGCCAGCGCATAGCCCTCCACCGCAGCAATCAGCGGCTTGACCGGAGGGGTCTGCACGATGCCGGCCAGGCCCCGGCCAGGCAGTTCCACCCGCTCGCCGCGCAAAAAGGCCTTGAGGTCCATGCCGGTGCAGAAGTTTCCGCCGGCGCCGGTGAGAATGCCCACTGACAGGGTCGGGTCGGCATCGAGCTGGTCCATCGCCGCAGCCAGCGCCTCGGAGGTGACGCGGTCGATCGCGTTGCGCACCGATGGCCGGTCGATGGTGACGACCCACACCGCACCATGGCGCGCCGCGCGCACTGTGTCACCGGCGGCGGCGTGCAACGGAGCGGCGTTCAGGGCGTGAGGGGCGGCCATGGGCATCAGTCCTTTTGCAGTCGGGCCCTGAGGCCGCCACGGTCACGGATCACGCGGCCGGCGCGCACAGAGCCCTCGCCCACCCGAAGGATGCCGTTGCAATTGAGCAGCTCGAGGCGGTCACGTGCCGGCACACCGGGCAGGCCGCCGAGGTAGCGCCCCCGCTGGCGCGCGTGGAAGGCCACGTCGTCGCCGGAGGAGAAGATGTCCACCACCTCCACCGACTCCACCGCGAACTGCAGCGGCTGGCCGGTGAGGTGATCGTCGTCCACACGCACCTCAATCACGGTTGCAGGCCAGGCGCCGGTGAGCCACTGGCGCACCACCGCCTCGGCGGCCGGGTTCGCACCTTGCGGCAGGGTGTCCCAGGGTGCGGCAGCCGGCGGGTCGACCGGGTCGGTGCTACCCGCGCGCAACTGGCGGCTGCGGGTGAAGTAATCCTCTTGCGCGCAGCAGCCCACGAGCTTGTTGCCCCGAGCGCGGTAAATCGCCACCCCGGACCAGGCCGCCGCCTTGCCGCCGGGGCCCCCAGCGGCGCCATGCTCGCTGAACCAGACCGCTACACGGTCGGCCTTGTCGCCGCTGCCAGGCAGCACCTGGTGCACCGTCATGCCCATGCCGGGGAACTGCTCAAACTGCTGGCGCACCGCGGGCAGCCACTGGGTGTCGCGGCCTTCGAAGCGGTAGTCGCCGATCTCCAGCGCGTACTCCGACCAGATGAACTCGCGCGCGGCCTCGTCGCTCTGGCTATTGAAATAGTCCACCACCCATCGGCGGGTCAAGGCAACTGCGCTCACCGCACCACCCCCTCGCGCAGCTCGGGCTGGAGGCGGCGCAGCTCGCGTTTGAGGAGCTTGCCCGAGGCATTGCGCGGTAAGACATCGGCGAACACCACCGAGGTCGGGCACTTGTAGTGGGCCAGGCGCTTGCGGGTGAAGGCAATGAGTTCTTCGGGCGTGGCCGATTGCCCGTCTTTGCAAACCACCACCGCGCGCGGGGTTTCGCCCCATTTTTCGTGGGGCACGCCAATCACCGCCACCTCGCGCACCGCCGGGTGGCCATTGAGCACGTTCTCGATCTCGGCCGGGTAGATGTTCTCGCCGCCGGAGATGATCATGTCCTTGAAGCGGTCGAACAGGAAGATGTAGCCCTCTTCGTCCAAAAAGGCGGCGTCACCGGTGCGCAGCCAGGCGCCGCCTTCACCGCCAACAAGGGCTGTGGCGGTTTCATCAGGCTGCTGGAAGTAGCCCTTCATCACCATGCGCGAGCGGATCCACAGCTCGCCCACCTGGCCTGCAGGCGCGTCGGCCAAGGTGCTCGGGTCGACCACCCGCAGGTCGACCCAGGGGTAGGCGCGGCCCACCGAACTCAAAAGCCTCGCCTTGGGGCCTTCGGGCGCATGGTCCTCGGGCGGTAGCACCGCCACGGTGCCGGCGGTCTCGGTCATGCCGTAGGCCTGGATGAAACGGCACTGCAACATGTCCATTGCGCGGCGCAGCAGCACGTCGCCCATGGGTGCCGCGCCGTACATCAGCAGTTGTAGGCTCGAGAGGTTGGCCTGCGCCACCCCGGGCACCATCAGCAGCGCCTGGATGACGGTGGGCACCAGGAAGGTGTGGGTGATGCGGTGGCGGACGATGTTGTCGACGATCAGCGCCGGGTTCACCTCGCGCAGCAAGACGGTGTGCCCCCCACGGACCATGGTGCTCGAACCGTAGCCGCAACCACCGATGTGGAACATAGGCATCGCGACCAAATTGACGCTCTCGGGGCCCATGCCCCAGGCTTCGCCCAGGCGCTCGGTATAGGACATGCCCTCGTTGGTGATCATCACGCCCTTGGGCAAGCCGGTCGTGCCCGAGGTGTACAGAAGCAGCGCCACCTCGTCCGGCGCACCCTCGCGGCCAGGGTCCTGCTGCTTGGCGACTTCGCGCCAGTGCTCGTAGTAAGCCCCCAGGCGGACGATGCGCATGCCGGCTGCCATCTCAAGGGGAAGCTCGGCCAGCAACGGCTCCTCGTCGGGCGCCACCACCAGCACCTTGGGTGCTGCATCGGTAACGATGGCGGCGATCTCGCGTGCGGAGAGGCGCCAGTTGAGGCCGGCGAGCACCGCGCCGACCATGTTGCAGGCAAACAGCAGCTCAAAGGACTCAGCGCAGTTCTTGGCCAGCATGGCCACCCGATCCCCCGGCTGCACGCCCTCGGCAATCAAGGCCTGGCCAACACGGGCACTGCCCGCATGCAACTGGGCAAAGCTCCAGGTTTGCTCGCCGAATGTCAGCGCAGGCGCATCAGGCCGCTGGCTGGCATGACGGCGCAGGATCTGGGCGTAGGTGGGCGTGGACATGGTGCAGCTCCTGGGGGGATCAGTAGCTCTTGGGAAGACCCAGGCTGTGCTGGGAAATGAAGTTGAGGATCATCTCGCGGCTCACCGGCGCCGTCTTGTGCAGACGGGCGATGAACCACAGGTCAGCCAAACCGTATTCGATGGCCAAGCCGTTGCCACCGTGGATTTGCATCGCCTGGTCGAGCGCCTCCAGAGAGGCATCGGCGGCAGCAAACTTGGCCATGTTGGCGGCCTCGCCGGCATCGGGCGAGCCGGCATCAAAAAGAAACGCAGCGCGGGCCGCCATCA
>JAURKV010000059.1 GCA_030831585.1 Ramlibacter sp.
GATCCGCAGGACATCCTGCGTCTGCTCGGTTCCGAGGAACTGGCGCGCTACATCGTCGACGAGGTGCAGGACGTCTATCGCCTCCAGGGTGTGAAGATCAACGACAAGCACATCGAGGTGATCGTTCGCCAGATGCTGCGTCGTGTGGTCGTCGAGAACACCGGCGAGTCTTCATACATCGCCGGCGAGCAAGTTGAGCGCTCCGAGATGCTGGACACCAATGACGCCCTGCGCGCCGCTGGCAAGATCCCGGCGACCTTCAGCAACCTGCTGCTCGGGATCACCAAGGCCTCGCTGTCCACCGACTCCTTCATCTCCGCGGCCTCCTTCCAGGAGACCACCCGCGTGCTGACCGAGGCGGCCATCATGGGCAAGCGCGACGAGCTGCGCGGCCTGAAGGAAAACGTCATCGTCGGCCGGCTCATCCCGGCCGGTACCGGCATGGCCTACCACGCGGCCCGCAAGGTCAAGGACGCCATGGACGACGCCGAGCGCCGTGCCATCGCCGAGGCTGAGGCGGCCGAGCTAGGCGGCGAGGAGGCTGCCTTGCCCGAGGCCAGCGAGGGCGCCGCGGCCGAATAATCTGCGACTCTGGCACCTTGTGCCCCAAGCGCCCCGTGGTCGGTTCGCCGGCCCCGGGGCGTTTTTTCTTCCGAGGCGGAAAAGCCCGTTACCGGCCTTTCAAGGTCGGGTGCGCCGCTTGTGCTTCGGGTGTTTCGACCTTGTTAAGCTTGTGGCATGAGTGACTCCCTCCTGCTCTGGGCTCTCGCCGTTGTCGGCGTGGCCTGGGCCGTGGGCGCCTACAACCGGCTGGTCCGGCTGCGCTCGGAGGTCAACACCGCCTTCGCCGCGATCGACGGGGAGCTGCAGCCGCTGGCCCGCCTGGTCGACGACATGCTTGCAGGTACAGATCCGCAGGATGAGGACCGACAGCAGCCCTCCGAAAAATTCCTCGCTCCGATCCGTGAGGCCTCCTCCGAGTTGACCGCGGCCTTGGTCGCGGCGCGCGCGCGGCCGCTCGACGGCGAGCGCATCGCTGCGGTTCGGCTGGCTGGCGAGCGCTGGGCCCGTGCCTGGGACTACGCTGAGCGCCAGGACGCCCACGACCTCGCTGGGCCGCAGCTGCCGGAAACCGTGAGCACCGAGCGAGCCCTTCGGCTCAAGCAAGCCGACGTGATCGGGGCCCAGTTCAACGCGGCCGTCGACCGGTATAACCGCGCCATCACCCAATTCCCCGCCGTTCTGATCGCTTGGACTTTCAGCTTCCGGCGCGGGCGTCACCTTTGACGCAGGCGCGCGCTCACTCCGCCGGGCCCGCGCCCGCGCCCCCGCTGTGGCAGTTGCTGCAATCGGCCGCGCGTGTCTTGCAGGCGGTACGTCAGGGACAGTCGGCCACGCCGGCGCTGGCTGCGGTACCCGCCGAGCTACGCGCGGGTACCCAGTCCCTGGCCTTTCAGGCGCTGCGTCAACTCGGTCGGGCGCAGGCCCTGCGCACCCTCCTGGCCCGCCGTCCGCCACCACCGGCGGTCGACGCACTTTTGTGCACCGCTTTGGCCCTGGCCTGGGACCCGGCCTCGGCGCCCTACGAGCCCTTTACCCTGGTGAACCAGGCGGTGGAGGCGGCCAAGCGGAGCCGGGCCACCGCGCCCCAGTCGGCTTTCGTCAATGGCTGTATGCGGCGATTCCTTCGGGAGCGGGACCTTCTCGTGGCGGCGACCGACTCCGACCCCGTGGCCCGCTGGAACCATCCGGACTGGTGGATCCGCCGACTGCAGGCCGACCACCCGCAGCACTGGGAGGCCCTCCTGAGGGTCGGCAACGAGGCACCGCCGATGACGCTGCGGGTCAACCGCCGAAGGTCTACGCCCGATGCGTATCAGCGCCGCCTGGCCGATGCCGGACTGTTGTCCCGTCGGGTCGGCGAAGACGGCCTGGTGCTTGCCCACCCCTGCCCGGTGCAGGCCCTGCCCGGCTTCGACCAGGGCCTGGTTTCCGTGCAGGACGCCGCCGCTCAGATGGCCGCCCCCCTGTTGCTGGAGGGTCTGCCCACCCCCCCTGGCGGACGCCCGCTGCGTATCCTGGATGCCTGCGCCGCCCCGGGCGGCAAGACCGCCCACCTGCTCGAGCGGGCCGATGCGCAGGTGATGGCCCTGGACGTGGACCCGCTGCGCTGCGAACGCATCACCCAGACCCTGGCGCGCCTGGGCCTGCAAGCCCAGATCCTGGCCGCTGATGCCGCCCGCCCGAAGGACTGGTGGGACGGCCAAGCCTTTGACGCCATCTTGCTGGACGCACCCTGCACCGCCTCTGGCATCGTGCGCCGCCACCCGGACGTGCGCTGGCTGCGCCGGGCCTCGGACATTGACGCCCTGGCCCAGGCCCAGACCCGTCTGCTGGAGGCGCTCTGGCCCCTGCTCGCGCCGGGCGGCCGTCTCCTCTATTGCACCTGCTCGGTTTTCCGCGCCGAAGGAGAGGCCCGCATCCGATCGTTTGTTGCGCACAACACCGAGGCGGTTTTGCAGGCCGCGCCAGGCCATTTGCTGCCCTCGGCCGGTGCAATCGCGACATCCGTCCCGGAAAATCAGGCAGGTGAGTATGACGGCTTTTATTTCGCGCGCCTGGACAAACGGGTTTGAGCGGCTGCACAGGCGGCTGGCATTGGCCGTCCTCCTGTTGGCGCTCCTCCTGGTCTTGGTGCCCGGTTCCGCCGCCGCGACCGAGATCACCGCCTTGAGCGCCGAGCGGGTGGATGAGGGGGTCATCTTGTCTGCCCAGATCCGCCTCGACCTGCCGGCCCAGCTCGATGACGCCTTGCAAAAAGGCCTGCCGCTCTTTTTTCTCGCCGAGGCCACTGTCCTTCGCGACCGCTGGTACTGGACCGACAAGGAAGTTGCCCGCGCCACCCGCCACCTGCGCCTGGCCTTCCACCCCCTCACCCGACGCTGGCGCCTCCTGGTCTCCAACAGCCCGATCACCAGCACTGGCGCCGCGCTTGGCCAGTCCTTCGAGTCTCGCGAGGAGGCGCTGGCCGCCATCGAGCGAATTGGCGGCTGGAAGATCGCCGACGGGCCCGAGATCGGCGCAGCGCCCCGCTACACCGTCACTCTGCGCTTTCGTCTCGATCTCGCCCAGCTCCCTCGCCCGGTGCAAATCGGTGCACTCGGGCAAGAGGACGCCGGTCTGGACGCCAGCCGCAGCGTGCGGCTGAACCCCGAACCAGCTCGCTGAGCGCGGACCGCGTCGCTTGCCCATGACCGAGCCCGATCGCGCCCTTGACCCGACCGCGCCGGCTTCGGCACCCGCGGCGCGGCTGGCGCCCCGGGTGCGCAACTCCCGGGTCTTCCAGTGGGCGGTGGCGGTGGGCGCGGCGGTCATCGCAGCGCTGGGCATCGTGCTTCTGTTCCTGCTCGCTCAAGCCACCGACAACCGCGATCTCTACGAGCGCAACTATCAGACCCTGTTCATCGTCAACGTGGCGGCCGCCGCCATGCTGCTGGCCACCATCGCTTGGATGGCGGTTCGCCTCCTCTCGCGCCTGCGGCGCGGCAAATTCGGCAGCCGCCTGCTGGTGCGGCTTGCTCTCATCTTCGCTTTGGTGGGATTGGCGCCTGGCCTGCTCATTTATGTCGTGTCCTACCAGTTCGTCTCTCGCTCGATCGAGAGCTGGTTTGACGTCAGGGTGGAAGGTGCCCTCGATGCAGGCCTGAGCCTTGGCCGGGCTTCCATCGATGCCCGTTCAGGCGACCTTGTCAACAAGACCCGCAACGCTGCCTCCCAACTTTCGGGTGTGTCCGACGCGGGGGCGGGCCTGGTCCTTGAGCGCTTGCGTGACCAACTCGGGGCGGGCGAAGTCAACCTTTGGAGCAGCTCTGGCCAGCTGATTGCTGGCGCCGGCCCGCTGCGTTTTCAGCTGGCACCCGACCGGCTCACCTCCAGCCAACTGCGTGCGGTGCGTACTCAGCGGACGTTCTCGGCCATCGAAGGCTTGGAGGAGGCGAGTGTTTCAGGCGCGGCTGGGACCGCTCCCGCGATCGTGCCCCGTGTGAGGGTGCTGGTGCTGGCGCCCCCGGCCACCTTGGGTTTGTTGTCCGATGGGCGGGTCCTCGAGGTAACCCAGGCCTTGCCCAGCAGCCTGGTTGCTAACGCAATAGCGGTGCAGGAGGCCAACCGCGAGTATCAGGAGCGCGCACTCGGTCGCGAAGGTCTGCGCCGGATGTACATCGGCACGCTCACGCTCAGTCTCGTGCTGGCAGTGTTCGGTGCCATCTTGCTGGCCGTTGTCCTGGGTAACTCCCTGGCGCGGCCTCTGCTGCTGTTGGCAGCGGGTGTGCGCGAGGTGGCCGCCGGCGACCTCAGCCCCAAGCCGGTTCTGCAAAGCAAGGACGAACTCGGCGGGCTGACCCGCTCCTTTGCGCAGATGACGCAGCAGCTGGCCGATGCCCGGGCCGCTGTCGACCGCAGCATCGGTCAGGTTGATGCCGCCCGCGCCAACCTGCAAACCATTCAGGACAACCTCACCGCTGGCATCATCGTGCTCGATGATCAGGGTTGCATTCTTTCCTGCAACCCAGGCGCCACCCGCATCCTGCGGGCGCCCCTGGCCGCCTGCGTGGGAAAGCCACTGGCCCAGGTAGAAGGTCTGCAGGCCTTCGGCGACGCAGTCACCCGACACTTTGACGAGTACCACGCCGACCGCCAACACGGCCTCGACCACTGGCAGCAATCCTTCGAGCTCGGCGGCCATATGCCAGGCTCGCCTCTGGGTAACCACGAGGCGGTGACCGTGGTCGTGCGCGGGGCCGACATGCCCGCCGACGCCGGCGGGCGCAGCGCGCACCTGCTCGTGCTCGACGACATCTCCGAAATCGTTTCCGCCCAGCGCGCGCGGGCCTGGGGCGAGGTGGCGCGCCGGCTGGCCCACGAAATCAAGAACCCGCTCACCCCCATCCAGCTCTCGGCCGAGCGGCTCGCGATGAAGCTCGAGGGCAAGGTGGCCGAGCCCGAACGCGTCATCTTGGCCAAGTCAGTCCGGACCATCGTCGATCAGGTCGACGCGATGAAGCGGCTCGTCAATGAGTTCCGCGACTATGCCCGCCTGCCCGCAGCCGAACTCCGGCCAGTCGACCTCAACGAGTTGGTCAACGACGTGCTTCAGCTTTATGGCCGCGAAACCGGCGACCCGAGCGCCGCTTCGTCTGCCGCCCTGGTACCGGTACGGCTTGAGCTCGACCCAGCCTGCCCTTCCATCCTCGGTGATGCGATGCAGCTGCGGCAGGTGATTCACAACCTGCTGCAAAACGCGCAGGACGCAACCGATGCGGTGTCTGCTGGCACCGGCCCCCACGAGGTGGTGTTACGCACTCAATGGATCGAGGGCTCCAACCGGGTGCGGCTGGTGGTCAATGACAGTGGCTGCGGCTTTCCCGAGCACATTCTCAAGCGTGCTTTCGAGCCCTACGTCACCACCAAGCCCAGGGGCACCGGTCTGGGACTGGCCGTTGTTAAGAAAATCGCGGACGAGCATGGCGCCCGTATCGACCTCAAGAACCGTCTCGAGGAAGGCCGTTTGGCGGGGGCTCAAGTCTCGCTATCATTCAGCGTTGCGGCCTGACATCAATTCCGATCCGGGCCATGCGTGGGACTTGGGCTTGACGCGTAGGCATCGCTTTTCAAAATGGCAAATATCCTGGTGGTTGACGACGAGCACGGCATCCGCGAGCTGCTCTCCGAAATCCTGAATGACGAGGGTCACCAAGTCGAGTTGGCCGAGAACGCCGCCCAGGCCCGTGCCCTGCGACAGCAGGCCCAGCCCGACCTGGTGCTGCTGGACATCTGGATGCCAGACACCGACGGCGTCACTTTGCTCAAAGAGTGGTGCTCGACCGGCCTTTTGACCATGCCGGTCATCATGATGAGTGGCCACGCCACCATCGAGACTGCTGTCGAGGCCACCAAGATTGGCGCCCAGTCCTTCCTCGAAAAACCCATTACCTTGCAAAAGCTGCTCAAGGCGGTGGAGGCGGGGCTCAACCGCCAGGCGCCTGCAGCGGTCGTAGGCGCCCGCAGGCCAGGGGTTGCTGTCGTCGGAGCCCCTGTCGGCGCGGCGGCGCTTCCAGTCAGTGAGCTCACCGTAGAGAGCGCCATGACCGGCGGTCAGGGCGTGCCCGCGATGGCCGACCTGGGCCCCCAGGCGCAGCAAACCTTCGACCTCGACAAGCCGTTGCGCGACGCACGTGACGAATTCGAGAAGTGCTACTTCGAATTTCATTTGGCGCGTGAAGGGGGCTCCATGACCCGCGTGGCCGAGAAGACCGGCCTCGAGCGCACGCATCTTTATCGCAAGCTCAAGCAGCTTGGAGTCGACCTGTCGCGTGGTCGGCGCAGCGGCGGATGAACCACGGGCAGCCGTTCTAGGCGCGCCACCTGGGGCCTTTGTCCCTACCCAGTTCTGGCTTTGGACCCACGGAAGGTTCCTCAACTGCGGCCCGAGCTGAAATGCGTCTGCTATACTCCGCCGCGTCGGCCCGGTAGCTCAGTTGGTAGAGCAGCGGATTGAAAATCCGCGTGTCGGTGGTTCGATTCCGC
>JAURKV010000060.1 GCA_030831585.1 Ramlibacter sp.
AAGGGCTTCGAGGCGGTCATGACGGACATCGAGAGAGACCGTTGGTTGTCGGCTGGCGAGGCTGTCGACTACGGCCTGGTGGGGCGGGTGATCGCGCACAAGACGGAACTGCGCGGCTAAGTGCTCGGGGGGCACAAACTCTACAGGTAGGGGTGCACCTGACAGGCTTTTGCAGTCGCGGTAATGCCGACGTCGGTACTCCGGCGCAGAGATGCCGGCGCAGAGATGTCAGCACGCCTCCCATCAAGGCGCAAAGCCGCTCAAGGACCAGGCAGCCAGCATTAGCAGCAGCTCCAGGCTGCGCATCTGACCCAGCGCCAGCAGCGCTCCAACGAGCAAGGCCCATGGCAGCCGCACGCGCAGCCGTGCCGGCGCCATGCGCACCAGCACCACGCCAGTGATCAGGCTGGCCAGGCCCAGTGCCCAGAGCACCCACCAGCTGTTCTCGCTCCAGGCCGGGTGCCCTTCGCTCCAGGCCAGGCTGGCGGCGGTGAGCAGCAGCAGAAGCAGAAACGCTGCCCAGCGTGCACGCGAGGGCGACCGACGGTCGGTAGACCTGGACGACCTCGAAACTGCGTGCCTGAGCGCGCACGCGATCGAACGCAAACTGCGCCTCATCGGAACCACAGCAAAGCGCCCGAGCGAAACCGCAAGGTGTCGGCCTCAGTGCCCGACCGCGGCGGCTGTGACCATAACTGCACGTCCTCGGGCAGGTCGCGCAACTCCTTGACCAGCTGCGCGTCGCAGCGCGACTTGTCACCCCCGGCGTCGTAGCAGAGGTCGTGACGCATGTAGCAGGCGTCGGCGCTGTCCGTCGGTAGCGCTGGGCCGATGGTTCCGCCGCCGACGCCGCCACTCCAGTGCTTGCCGCCCCAGTTGCCGTTACGCGGCCCATCGAAAAAGCTGCGCCTTGCGCCGGGCCACCAGCGGGTAGCGTCCAGTCCCCAGGGGTCGTCTCGCGAGAGTGGGTCGCCCTCGGCATAGAGGTACCGGTTCCAGCCACCGACCAGACCCAGCGGGTCGGGCTGAAGAAACCGGCCCTGGCTGGGCAAATAGGTGCGCCAGGGATGGTGGACCCAGCCGGTCTCAGCGTCGGCGTACTGACCGGGAAAACGCAGCGGCAGGCGGATCTGCGCTTCCATCGGACCCAACTCGCCAAATCCCGAGTAAGGCCACTGCCAAAGTAAGCGGCCCTCCGGGTCGGTGACCTGGCGCGGCGAGCCCAGGCCGTCCGTGTGGATGGCCAGCAGACGCTCGCGGCGCCACACGCCCACCGCGATGGCGCCACCGTCTTCGGTGGGCAGCCAGATGTACTCGGCATCACCCTCGCCGCGAACGCTGCCACCGTCGTACTCGCCCAGCAAGGCCCAGGCCGGCACTGGCCCCTCGGGTTCGCCGTGAATCAAGGCCGTGCCGGTGCTGCCCTCGCCGCTGCGTCCGCTTGGCTCTGCTTCGCTCTTGAAGACACGCTGCCCCAGGGCGTTGTGTAGGTAGCGCACCTCCAGTTGCCGGCCGTCATGGGGCATGCGCACTCGCGACAGGCGGCCCCAGGTGTCGTACTCAAGTTGGCGAAGACCATCACTGGCGGGGCGACCGTCGGGCCGAATTGGGAATGTGATTCGGGTGGTTTGCGTCCAGCCACCCGCGGCGGACGGAGCGGATGGCGCGCTCGCTTTTGGGGGACGGCGCGCCAGAGTTTGGTTAACGCCCTGAACCTGATTGCTGTCCGGCACCAGGCGGTAGGCGCGCGCCACCACAGCTGGCGAAACGGCGGCTGTCATGGCGGACAAGCCCTGGCCCCGCAATTCCCGGACGAAGGACAGGCGGTTGCCGTTGGCGTCGTAGCGGTAGCGATATTCCTGGTCCGTTCCCTGCAGGGCGATAAGGCGGTGGCGGGCGTCGTAGGTGGCCAGCAGGCGGTGGGTGAAGCCCGTGGGCGCGGCGCTCTGGCGGCTGTGATGGCCAAAATCATGCCCCCTCTGACGCCCCCTGTGATGGCTCTCGTACTGTCCGTCGCGATCGCCTTCGTTGCGTCCCTCGTGAGGGTGGTTGTGATGGCCTTCGTGGTGACCGTTGCTGTCGTCATCTGAGCGCCTCCGGCCCGGCCAGGAAAAGAGGTCTTGCTCGATGGTGGCCAGACGGCCCGCGACGTCATAGCTGTAGCGGGCGAATTCGGTCGCCAGCACGCGGCCGTCGGCGTCAAAGTGGCGCTGCGCGATATCAAAACGGCGATGCTCACCGAAGTTACCGTCACTGCGGTTGCCGCCGTAGCTGTCGTCGCCTCGGCTCCCTCGGTCGCGGCTCTCGCCGCTTTCGCTGCTGACCCAGCGCCAGGCCTGTGGCTGTCCCAGTGCGGTATGGGCCAGGTCGGTGAGCCAGGGCCGCAGCGACACCCCTGGGTTGCCCGAGGCAGGCGTGCGCACATCGATGCCGATGATGCGACGCCCCTCCCGCCGGTACACCACCTCCAGGCCGCTGGGGTAGGTGATAGCGGCCAGACCGCCCGGGCCCCAGGTGTAGCGCAGGGTGAAGCGGCGCGGTCGGGTGGGGTGGTCGTTCACCTGCACCGCGCGTTGTGTCACGCGGCCCAGGGCGTCGCGCGTCCAGCTGCTGCTGCCGGATGCGTCCTCCAGCACGAGCAAGCGACCCATCGGGTCGTACGCCAGCCGCACCTGCTGGCCGTCGGCGAGGTGCAGGCGAACCGGGCGGCCGAGCAGGTCGCGGTCCACGGTGCTGCGTCTGCCCAGCGCGTCTTCCATCGCCACCAACTGTCCCCCGGCATCGAACTGCCAGCGCAGCCGGCCGATGTCAGGGCTGTCTTCACCTACCAGTTCGCCCAGGCCGTTGGCTGCGTAGCGGGTGCTCACGCCCAAGGGGTCAGTCGCCGCCGCAAGCTGCCCACGCTGGCCCCACGCCAGAAGGGCCTGCGCCTGATCGGGCCAGACCAGGCGGACGACGCGGCCCTGTGCGTCACGCTCCCATTGGGTCAAGCCGCCCAAGCTGTTCACATGGCCCACAACACGGCCATTCGCATCACGACGCAGGCTCTCCCCTACATCGGCAACACCCCACCAGGCCTCAGCTTGACCGTAGGCATCGTTGCGTTGCCGACGTACCAGGGCCTGCTGGCCTTGCGCGTCGGTCACCGTCTCGGCTGTGACCGCGCCGGCGCTGTCGCGGGTCACGCTACGGGTGTTGCCCCGGCTGTCGCGGATGGCCACCCACTGGTCGGCAGCGTCATAGTCAAACCATGTCGACTCGCCATCAGGCGTGACCACCGAGGCCAGGCGGCCGGTGGGGGTGTAGGAAAAGGCGGTGCGCTCACCGCCACGATCAGTCTGGGTGAGCCAGCCCCGGGGGTGGTAGGTGAAGCGGGTCTCGACCCCGTCGGGGTCAATGCGCGACAGAACACGGCCCACCGCGTCGCGGCTGAAGCGGGTGACCTGACCGAGCGGGTCGGTGCGCATGACCAGCTGGCCCCAGGCATCGCGCGCAGAAGACCAGCGCCCGCCGCGCGGGTCTACCTGGCTGGCCAAACGGCCCTGGGTGTCGTAGCCCCACTCCCAGCGGCGTGAGCGGCCACTGGTGAGGTCGGTCAGCACCTGCTGCACCAGACGCCCCGCCTCGTCGTAGAAAAAATCGGCGCGGCGATCGGCGTCGGTGATGCGCAGCGGCAGGCGCCACTGCGGATGCCACTCCACCTGCCGCAGTTCGGCCTCGGCGCGCCCTGCTGCTTGGACGCGGGCCAGGGGCAAGCGACGCGCCGGGTCCCAGGTGGTGAGGTGGCGGATGCCCAGGAAATCTTCCTCTTCCACCGCCAGGCCGCTGGTGGCGTCGAGCGTACGGCGCGCCACATTGCCCCGGCAGCCGATACAGGGGCCCGCCTGCCCAACCAGCCGCAGACGCTGCCCTTGCCGCTGGTAAGACTGGCGGGTAACCAGGCCTCTGGCTTGGGTGATGCTGACCTGCCCCTCCCCCAGTGGCTCGATGCGGGCAGGTGCTAGGCCAGGGCGCTCCGAGGACACCGCACGCCCTTGGGCGTCGTAGCGCCAGGTGGCGACGCGTTGTCCGCGCTCATCGATGAGACCCGTGAGCGCGAGCGGAAAGGCCGTGTCCTCGTAGAGGTATTGACGCGAGGTGCCGTCGGCAAAGCTCACTTGCGCCAGGCGACCCGCCGCGTCGTAGCCATAGGCCACTGCGGCACCATCAGGCGCCTCGGCCTGCACGATGCGCCCGGCCGGGTCATGGCGAAAACGCAGGCTGCGGCCGGCGTCGTCGGTCATGGCCTGCAAGCGACCGTCTGCACCCCGCAGCGCCCACACCGAAGGCCCGCCGCGCGGAGTCACGCGCAGCAGCCGGCCCTGGGCATCGAAGTCCTCCTGCGTGTCGTCGTCGCCGAGGAAGCGCCATCCGCCCTCCACTTGAACCAGACGGCCACCCACGCCGGGCCCGGCGCTCCAGACGCCGTCTACACCGCGGGTGAAACGCAGCACGCGGCCATCGGGCCGCGACACCTGGGCGCGATCCCCTTGGGCAATGACCTGCATGCCGTGGTTGTGCACCCATCCGGGCAGGGACGAGTTGTAGTGGCGCGCCAGGGCCAAGCCGGGCGGCCCGTCGAGATCGGGCTCACGCTGGTACTTGTTGCCGTTGCCGGCAAAGACAGGGTTGCCCACCGCCTCGGCCGCGGGCGGCTCGGCCCGGCACATTCCGCTGCCGCTGCCGCTGCCGGCGCCGGCGCTGGACCCGGCTGGGCCCACCCCACCCGCCAGGGTCTCATCGACCTCCAGCTCATCGCCCCCCGGGGCGCCCGCGTCGGCCGAGGGGCCACCGCCTAAGGGCGTGCCCGAGGGCAAGGCGGCGTCGACCTGGGGCACCGCGGCCGGGCAACTGCTAAAGCCTCCCGCCCCCAGGGCGCAGCCCAGAGGTGGCGTCGGATTCGGCAGGCACAGCATGTGAATGTCGCGCTGCGGCCAACTCATGTATCGACCGCCCTCCGCCGTGGCGTGGGAATAAGTCCAGCCCACACCGGGCGTGCAATGCTCGACCCGATAAGGCAGGCGCCAGGTGAGGGGGTCGGTGGCATTGGCCCAGACGGTGCTGACGTGGACCGGGTCGCACCAACTGCTCCCGCGCAGGTGAGGCAGGTCGCGCAGAAGGAAGAAGTACCCCAGCTGTTGGCCCTCCGGGCAGGCCAAAAGGGAGGTGTTGAAGTAGATCACCGGCGCGGGTGGTCGTGCGGGTGGTGGTGCGGGTGGTGGCGCAGCCGATGCGGGCGGCGTCTGGGCCATGGTCATCGGGGCTGCCGCCAGCAGGAGCGAACCAGCCATAAGCAGCGCGTGCAAAAGGCAACGGGCCACGCGGGCAGCACGGACCGCATGGGCCTGCACAAAGGCGAATGTGGTGATGGACATGATCTGCGAATCCGGGAATTCGCAGCGATTCAAGACCAGCGCGCGCGTCTTCGGCGGCCAGACTCGTCGTCATTGACAGGGGAACCCGCAAAGGCGTCAGGCTCGTGTGAAGCTGGCGCGCAGGAACCACACCCCCCAGGGCGACGGCAGTGAGGGCGACGGGAAAAACGTCACCGCCATCAAGGGGTCGACATAGCCCAATTGCCAGTCGCTGTAGGCCTCCATCGTGAACCCGGTCCCAAGCGCGACAGAAGCCACGATGGTGACGTTTGAGCGGACGAACCAGCTGACCATAAACGTCACGAGGGCGATGCACAGAAGCGAGATGAGCACGGGGACTGTCATTTCGTTGTTCATGAGGTGACCTTGGGGGCAGTGGACTAGGCCCCACACCCTCCCCCACCCTGATCACGGTCACGATCGCAGCACCATCACCGACGTGGCCAGCATTGAAGTCGGGCACTACACCGACCCGCGCCAGCCCACTGGCTGCAGCGTGGTGTTGGCGTGCGGCGCCGAAGGGCAGGTCATGGCATGGCGCTAGCATGGAGGCCCCACGCGCCACCCCCGACGCCTACCCCGCATGCCCAACGCCGTCCCTGACTCGTTCAACCTAAGCGCCATCTTGACCGCTCTCGAGGCCCTGGCCGTCCTGGCCTTCGCCCTTTCGGGGCTGGTGGCCGCGGTACGCAAAGGTCTGGACGCCGTGGGCGTGTGCATGGTGGCGGGCCTGACCGCCTTCGGCGGCGGTACGGTGCGCGACGTGCTGCTGGACCGGCGGCCCTTTTTCTGGGTCGAGCATGCCACCTGGCTGTGGGTACTGCTGGGACTCACTGTGGCCGCGATGCTGTTCCTGCGAGCCCGGCACCTCTCGCCGACGCTGCAAGCAGCCCAATGGCCCGATGCCCTGGGTCTGGGCCTGTTCACCGCCAATGGCACCCTGATGGCACTGGAGCAGGGCATGCCTGGCATCGTGGCGGTGCTGATGGGAATGATCACCGCGGTCTTCGGCGGCGTGCTGCGCGATATCGTCTGCAACGACATCCCCAGCGCCTTCAGCGACCACCGGCCCTATGCGCTGTGCGCCTTCGCCGGCGGCTGGGTCCTGGTGGGCGCTCTGGCCCTGGGCCTGCCGGAGGGCGTCGCCCTGCTGCTGTCAGCCGGCTTCACCCTGAGCCTGCGGGGCCTGGCGATAGCCACCGGCTTCACGCTCCCGCGCTGGGGCCAGGACGAGGACCGCGGGCGCTGACTGCCCCATTTCTTGGCCACAATGGGACCCATGCGCAGCCCCCATCCCCTGGACGCGCCCTGCGGCGCCATCACCGACGTGGCCGGTATTTCGGTCGGTCACTTCACCGAGTCCCGCCGGCCCACCGGCTGCTCCGTCGTGCTTGTGCCCGCCGGCGCGGTTGGCGGCGTGGACGTGCGCGGCGCCGCGCCCGGCACCCGCGAGACCGACCTGCTCTCGCCCGTCAACACGGTGGACGTGGTGCATGCCGTGCTGCTCTCGGGAGGCAGCGCCTTTGGCCTGGACGCAGCCGGCGGCGTGATGCGCTGGCTGGAGGAACAAGGCGTGGGCGTGGATGTGGGCGCTGCGCGTGTGCCCATCGTGCCCGCTGCGGTGCTGTTTGACCTGCTGGTGGGTGATGCGCGCATCCGGCCGGGCGCCGATGCCGGCTACGCCGCCTGCGAGGCCGCCTCACACACGCCCCCCGCCGAGGGCAATGTGGGTGCCGGCACGGGGGCCTGCGTGGGCAAGGTGTTTGGCCATGAGCGCGCAATGAAGGGTGGCATCGGCACGGCGTCAGTGACGGTCGGCGGCGTGACGGTCGGCGCACTGATTGCCTGCAATGCGCTGGGCGACGTGGTCGACCCCGACACCGGCCGGGTGCTGGCCGGCGCGAGAACGGCCGACGGTCAGGGCCTGGCGGACATCCGCCGCAGGCTGCTGGCGGGCGAGGCGCCCATTCCCATTTTGGCGGGCAGCAACACCACCATTGGCGTGGTGGCCACCGATGCCAAGTTGACCAAGGTTCAGGCCAACCGTCTGGCCCAGGTGGCGCACGACGGTCTGGCGCGCGCGATCAACCCGGTGCATACGGTGGCCGACGGCGACACCTTGTTCGCTCTGGCCACCGGCCGCCACGACAAGCACCCGGGAATGATGGTGCTGGCCACCATGGCGGCCGAAGCAGTGGCCCGGGCCACGGTACGGGCGGTGCTGGCGGCCCAGAGCCTCACCGCGGTGAATGCGCGGGGGCAGACGCAGCACCTGCCCGCGGCGCGGGATCTGTAGCGGCGCGTCCGAACGGCAGCACGCGCAGCCAGATCCGGGCGCCCAGCGCCTGCCCCTCGTCGGGCAGCCAGAGGCTGCCGCCCTCAAACTGCACCCGCAGCCGCTGTCCGTCTGCGTCCCGCTCGGCCACCTCGGCGCTCACCAGCGTTCCGGCCTCGATGCCGGCAAGCACCGCCAGAGACTGATCGACCAGCAGCGCGTCGGAAGGCCCCTCGGTGCGCACCTGCCCCGCCTCCAGCACCACCAGGTGGTCCGCCAGCCGCGCGAGCTCACCGACCGCATGGGTGACGTACAGCATCGGAATGTGAAGCTCGTCGCGCAGGCGCTCCAGCCAGGGCAGCACCTCGCCGCGCCGCGCCGGATCGATCGCCGACAAGGGCTCGTCCAGCAGCAGCAGGCGCGGGCGGGTGGCCAGGGCACGGGCGATGGCGACCCGCTGGCTCTCCCCACCCGACAGCTGGCCGATACGGCGGTCCATCAGGTGCCCGATCCCCAGCAAGGCAACCGCCTCGGCCAGGGCCTGCGCAGCTCCCGGCTTGCCGGCCCTGCGAATGCCGAAATCGAGGTTACGGCGCACGTCCAGGTGCTCGAAAAGGCTGGGCTCCTGAAACACATAGCCCAGGTCGCGGCGCCAGGCCGGCAGGCACACACCTGCAGCATCGTCCTGCCAGGCCTCCCCCAGAACGCGCACCTGGCCCCGGGCGCCCGGCTCGAGCCCCGCCACGCAGCGAAGCAGCGTGGTCTTGCCCGAGCCCGAAGGGCCGAACAGCACGGTAATGCCCCGGCCGGGCAAGCGCAGATCCACCGAGAGCCCGAAGTCCGCGCGCTGGAGTGACAGCTGCAGATGCAGCCCTGGGTCCGGTTGAAGGCGGTCACTCATGGCATGACGCCATCACTGCGCCGCTTGATCAAGTACAGAGGCAGCAGCATGATGAAAGAAAAGGCCAGCATGCCAGCGGCCAGCGTATGGGCCTGGGCATATTCCATGGCCTCTACATGGCCGTAGATCTGGGTGGACACCACCTGCGTGCGCCCAGGGATATTGCCGCCGATCATGAGCACCACACCGAATTCGCCCACGGTATGCGCAAAGCTCAGGATGGCCGCAGTGACCAGGCCCGGGCGAGCCAATGGCAAGGTGACCGAGAAGAACGCGTCAAGCGGGCGCGCGCGCAGCGTGGCGGCCACCTCCAGGGGCCGGCGCCCGATGGACTCGAAGGCGCGCGCAATGGGCTGCACCGCGAAGGGCAGCGAATAAATCACAGACCCCAGCAGCAGGCCGGGGAAGCTGAAGGACAGCAGCCCCCAGCCCAAGGCCTCGGTCAGCCGCCCCAGCGGGCCCTCAGGGCCCAGGATGACAAGCAGGTAAAAGCCCAGCACGGTGGGCGGCAGCACCAGAGGCAAGGTGACCAGCGCGCTCACCGGCGCGCGCCAGCGCGAGCGGGTCTGCGCGAGCCACCAGGCCAGTGGCGTGGCCAGCAGCAGCAGGCAGAGGGTGGTCAACGTGGACAGTTGCAGCGTGAGCTGGATCGCTGACCAGGCCGCGGCGCTCATGAGCCCACCCCAGCGCCCAGGCTATAGCCATGTGCGCGAATCACCGCACGCGCCTTGTCGCCACGCAAATAGGCCAGCAAGGCGGTCGCGGCCGGGTTGCCCTGGCCGCGCGAGAGCAGCACGGCGTCTTGTCGTAGGGGGTCATGCAGGCTGGGGGGAACGATCCAGGCCGAGCCCTCGCGAATACGGCCACCATTACGGCCACTAATACGGCCGTCCGTGCGACCGTCCGTGCGACCCTCCATGCGATCGTCCATGCGATCGTCCACCAACACCTGGGACAGGGCCACGAAACCGAGCGACGCGTTACCCGTGGCCACGAACTGGTAAGCCTGGGCGATGTTCTCCCCCACCACCAGACGCGGCTGCCACTGAGCCGTCACACCCATCCTGTCCAGCACCTGCATGGCGGCCTGGCCGTAAGGCGCGAGCCTGGGACTAGCGATGGCCAGGCGCGGGAAAGAACCCGTGCGCAGCACCTCCCCCCGGTCGTCGACCCGCCCGCCCTGCGGACTCCACAGAACCAGTTGGCCGAGGGCATAGGTGAAACGCGTGCCGGCGACGGCGAGGCCTTCACGCTCCAACCGCTGGGGCGTCTCATCGTCGGCCGACAGAAAAACATGGAAGGGCGCGCCGTTGCGGATCTGGGCGTAAAAGCTGCCGGTGGCGCCCAAGGACACGACCGCCTGGTGACCTGTGTCCTGGGCAAATGCCCGGGCGATCTGCTGCATCGGCGCAGCGAAATTGGCCGCCACCGCCACGGTGACTTCGGCGGCGTGGGCACAAACGCCCAGAGCGAGCGCGCAGATCAGCGACAGAAAAAGCTTCAACATGAGGCCAAGGCCCGCAGCGTGGTCGACGTGCCACGGGCCCTGCGGACAAGTACAAGAGCAATAGTGCGAGGAGGTTGGTGCGAGAGGGTTGGTGCGAGCGCGTTTGAGAGAGAGTTTGTGCGAGGGAGTTTGCCCGACGGAATAGTTCCAAGGGAATTTAACACCCACACCACCTGCAGACTCCAAATCAACTTTCACGTTTCGTTCCAATATTATTGGCCGCACAAAGTTGTTCAACTGTGGCATTTCATGCGGGGAAATTGACAGAACGGAGAGTTTCATAGTCATGGGTTCAACAAAAGGACACGTGAAGGTGCTGGCTCTTCCAGATTTGATTGAAATAATATCATTCAAGCGTGTAGTTGAGGCAAAAATTTCAAGAGCAGAGCAGTTAGAGAAGCGAGCGCTAAGAAGGAGGCAGCCAAAGGATGCAGAAAAAGCTTCTGATATCGGAGTTTTGAATGTGTCATTCAGTACTGGTGCCGATATT
>JAURKV010000061.1 GCA_030831585.1 Ramlibacter sp.
CAAAAGTGTCATATTTTATTGATGTCAACCTTGATTGACAACTTGCGGGAGGCCGGGCTAAATAGGCCTCATGGTGACTTTTCAGGAATCGCAGGCTCAGGCCCACGCTATGCCACCCGGCCAGCGGGGCGCCGCAATCGGCCTTTACACGCCGGAGGAACGGGCGCGCCGGGACGCGAGTGCCTGGACGCTGGTCCAGGGGGTGCTCGCGCCGGTGCAATTCCTGGTGTTCCTGATCAGCCTAGGCCTGGTGCTGCGCTACCTGGCTACCGGTGAGGGCTTAGCCTGGGCCCATGCCTCCATCGTCGTGAAGACGGGGGTGCTCTACACCATCATGGTGACGGGCTGCATCTGGGAGAAGGTGGTTTTCGGCCGCTACCTCTTCGCACCGGCATTTTTCTGGGAGGACGTGGTGAGCATGGGCGTGATCGCCCTGCACACGGCCTACCTGGCCGCACTGGTCACCGGCGCCTTGGGCGACGAGGCATTGATGGGCCTGGCCTTGGCGGCCTACGCCACCTATGTGATCAACGCGGTGCAATTCCTGCTGAAGCTGCGCGCCGCCCGACTTCAGGAGGCGGCCGTATGAGCCCCGTCATCCCCCTGCGCCTGCAGCCGCAGGACGGCGGTTGCTCCGATGCGCCGGTACTGCGCGAGCGCGGCCAACGCGAAGTGTTCTGCGGCCTGACCGGCATCATCTGGCTGCACCGCAAGATTCAGGACGCGTTCTTCCTGGTCGTGGGCTCGCGTACCTGCGCCCACCTGATCCAGTCAGCCGCTGGCGTGATGATCTTCGCCGAGCCACGGTTTGCCACGGCCATCATTGACGAACGCGACTTGGCGGGGCTTGCCGACGCCAACGAAGAGCTGGACCGTGTGGTCACGCGACTTCTGGAGCGCCGGCCAGACATCAAGATGCTTTTCCTGGTGGGATCTTGCCCCTCGGAAGTCATCAAACTCGACCTCTCGCGCGCCGCGTCGCGCCTGTCGCAGCGCTTCAACCCCCACGTGCGGGTGCTCAATTACTCGGGCAGCGGCATCGAGACGACATTCACCCAGGGCGAAGACGCCTGCCTGGCCTCGCTGGTGCCGGAGCTGCCTGCCGCGCCCGCGTCGAGCGCGACGGAGCTCATGGTGGTGGGCACCCTGGCGGATGTGGTGGAAGACCAATTCGCAAGGGTCTTCGATCAGCTGGGCATCCCGGTGCGCTTTTTCCCTCCGCGCCAGGCCAACGCCTTGCCCCCGATCGGCGCCCACACGCGCTACCTGCTGGCTCAACCCTTCCTGGCAGACACCGCGCGCGCCCTGGAAGGGCGTGGGGCGCAGCGCCTGCCTGCCCCCTTCCCACTCGGCGTGGAAGGCACGATGGCTTGGCTGGCTGCGGCCTGCGACGCGTTTGGCGTCTCACGCACCCGGCTGGAAGCCGTGACAGCCGCTGCCCGCGAGCGGGCTGGAACCGCTCTCGCACGCCAGCGCGCGCAGCTCGAAAACAAGCGAATCTTCTTCTTTCCGGACTCCCAGCTGGAAGTGCCCCTGGCGCGATTTCTCTCGCGTGAGATGGGTATGCAGCTGGTCGAGGTGGGCACGCCTTATCTGCACCGCCAGCACCTGGCCGAAGAGCTTGCAATGCTGCCTGCTGGAACCCGGCTGTCCGAGGGCCAGCATGTGGAAAACCAGCTGGATCGCTGCCACGCCGAGCAGCCCGACATCGTGGTGTGCGGCCTGGGCCTGGCCAATCCGCTGGAGGCCCAAGGCCTGACCACCAAGTGGGCGATCGAACTGGTGTTCACACCCATTCAGGGCTTCGACCAGGCGGCGGACCTCGCCGAGCTGTTCTCGCGCCCGCTGACACGCCGCCTGAAGCTGGCGGCCTGAGCAAAGACGCAGGCCATGCAACTGACCCTCTGGACCTACGAAGGACCGCCCCACGTGGGGGCGATGCGCATCGCGACTGCGATGAAAGACGTGCACTACGTGCTGCATGCGCCGCAGGGAGATACCTACGCCGATCTGCTGTTCACGATGATCGAGCGCCTGCCCCGGCGCCCGCCCGTGACCTACACCACCTTTCAGGCGCGCGACCTGGGCGGCGATACAGCGGAGCTGTTCAAGACCGCGGCGAAGGAAGCCTTTGCACGGTTCCAGCCGGCCGCGATGATGGTGGGTGCGTCGTGCACCGCCGAGCTGATTCAGGACGACCCGGGTGGTCTGGCGCGTGCGCTGGAGCTGCCGATACCGGTGGTGCCCCTGGAGCTGCCGTCCTACCAGCGCAAGGAAAACTGGGGCGCGGCTGAGACTTTTTATCAAATGGTGCGCGCGCTGGCTGGCGCCAAGCGCGAACGCACAGCAGGCCCAGGGCGTCCGCGCTGCAACGTGCTGGGCCCCACGGCACTGGGCTATCGCCACCGGGATGACCTGCGCGAGATCTGCCGCCTGCTCGAGGAGATCGGGGTCGAGGTCAACGTTGTGGCACCACTAGATGCCACGCCCGCTGATCTGGGGCGCCTGCAAGACGCCGAGTTCAATGTGGTGATGTATCCCGAGATCGCCTCGGTGGCCGCCAATTGGCTGCAACGCAGCTTTGGCCAACCTTTCACGCGCACTGTGCCGATCGGCGTGAACGCGACCCACGACTTCATCCGCGAAGTGGCGCAACTGGCCGGCCTGGACCCCGAGCCGCTGCTGGCTCGCACGGCCTCGCGCGCACGCTGGTATGCCCGCTCGGTCGACTCCACCTACCTCAACGGCAAGCGGGTGTTCATCTTCGGTGACGCCACGCATGCCGTCGCGGCCGCGCGCGTGGCCGCTCAGGAAATGGGCTTCACCGTGGTGGGCCTGGGCACCTACAGCCGCGAGTTTGCCCGCGAGATCCGCGAAGCCGCCAAGCTCTATGACGTTGAGCCGCTGATCACCGACGACTACTTGGAGGTGGAAGAACACATCCTGGCGGCCCAACCCGAGCTGGTGCTGGGCACGCAGATGGAGCGCCATATCGCCAAGCGCGCGGGTATCCCCTGCGCCGTGATTTCGGCGCCGGTGCACGTACAGGATTTTCCGGCGCGCTACTCGCCGCAAATGGGCTTCGAAGGTGCCTGCGTGTTGTTCGACACCTGGGTGCACCCGCTGATGATGGGGCTGGAGGAACACCTGATCGGGATGTTCCGTGGCGACAGCGAATTCCATGAAGACGCCGCGCCTTCGCACCTGGGCGGCGTGCGCCGAGAGCTGCGGGCGGCGCCGGCACAGCCGGCGGATACGGCCTCCGCGGCAACCTCGGAGCCAACCCTCGCTCCGGCTACACCGAGCGACCCCGCTGCAGCGGCCTGGGTTGCCACCTGGCAGGCTGATGCCGAGAGGGAGCTGAAAAAGATTCCCTTCTTCGTGCGCGGCAAGGCCCGACGCAATACGGAGCGCTATGCCGCCGAAAAGCAGCTGGCGACGATCACCGTGGACACCCTATATGACGCCAAAGCTCATTTCAGCCGCTGACGTCAGCGCGGGGCAGGTCGCCCGCACCCCCATCCGCGTGTGCATCGTGACGATGGACACACACCTGGCCAGCGCCACCGACCGCGCGGCCCCGATCCTGGCACGCGAGTTTCCCGGCCTGTCGATCAGCCTGCATGCCGCCAGCGAGTACGCCGGCAATGACCGCCTGATCGCCCGCGCCAAGGCCGATATCGCGCAAGCCGATATCGTCGTCGCCGGCATGCTGTTCCTGGAAGACCACTTCCTGCCCATCCTCGACGACCTGCGCGCGCGCCGTGACCATTGCGACGCCATGATCTGCATGGCCTCGGCCGCCGAGGTGGTGAAGCTGACAAAGCTCGGCGGCTTCGACATGGACAAGCCAGCGAGCGGGCCCATGGCGCTGCTGAAAAAGCTGCGCGGAAAGAAGGACCCGAAGGCTACTGGCGGCGCAGCGCAGATGAAGATGCTGCGTCGGCTACCGCAGATCCTGCGCTTCATCCCGGGCGCGGCGCAGGATGTCCGCACCTACTTCATCACCCTGCAATATTGGCTGGGCGGTTCCGACGAGAACATGCTCAACCTCGTGCGCCACGTGATTGACCGCGGCGCCGCAGGCCCCCGCCGCGCGCTGCGCGGGCGGGTCAAGGTACAGCCTCCGGTGGACTACCCGGAAGTCGGTCTGTATCACCCGCGCATGGGCAACAGCGTGGCGACTCGGCTGACCGAAGACATCAGCGCCCTGCCGAAGCTGCCCAAGGGCGCACCGGCAGGGGGCACGGTGGGCGTGCTGCTACTGCGCTCTTACCTGCTGGCGAACAATGCCGGCCACTATGACGGCGTGATCGCGGCACTGGAAGCGCGCGGCCTGCGCGTGGTGCCGGCCTTTGCCGCTGGCCTGGACTCGCGCCCGGCGATCGAGCAGTTCTTCATGAAGAACGGGCAGAGCGCGGTTGACGCCGTGGTCTCGCTGACCGGCTTTTCGCTGGTCGGCGGCCCGGCCTACAACGACGCGCACGCCGCCGAGGAAATCCTAGCGAAACTCGACGTGCCCTACGTGGCCGCCCATCCGGTCGAATTTCAGACACTGGACACCTGGGGTGGCAACGACCGCGGCCTGATGCCGGTCGAAAGCACCATCATGGTGGCCATCCCCGAGCTTGACGGCTCGACTGGCCCCATGGTCTTCGGCGGCCGCGCCGGTGCCGACGGTGTCACCTGCACCGGCTGTGACCACGCCTGCACCTTCAAGTCTGGCGACAGCGCGCAGGACATGCACAGCTGCCCGGAGCGCGCGCTGATGCTCGCAGCCCGGGTCGAGAAGCTGGTCGCCCTCAAGCGAGGCGATCGCGCGCAGCGCAAGGTGGCGGTCGTCATCTTCAATTTCCCGCCCAACGCTGGCAACGTCGGTAGCGCCGCCTACCTCTCGGTCTTCGAGTCGATGTTCCACACCCTGGCCGCGATGAAGGCTCAGGGCTACACAGTAGACATGCCCGAGAGCGCCGATGCCCTGCGGGACTCAATACTGCTGGGTAATGCCGCGCTGCATGGGGCGGACGCCAACGTGCATGCGCTCATCAAGACGGACGATCACGTCCGCCGCGAGCGCTGGCTCAAAGAGATCGAAGCCCAGTGGGGCCCGGCACCAGGCCGCCAGTTGAGCAACGGCCAAGCCATCTTCGTACTCGGCCGGCAATTCGGCAACGTGCTGGTCGCCGTACAGCCCTCCTTCGGCTACGAAGGCGACCCGATGCGGCTGTTGTTCGAGAAGGGCCTGACACCCACGCACGCCTTCTCGGCTTTTTACCGCTACCTGCGCGAGGACTTCCAAGCCAACGCAGTGCTGCACTTCGGCACCCACGGCGCGCTGGAGTTCATGCCTGGCAAGCAGAGCGGCATGTCGGGCAACTGCTGGCCCGACCGGCTCATCAGCGACCTGCCCAACATCTACCTGTACGCATCGAACAACCCGTCCGAGGGCGCGATCGCGAAGCGCCGTTCCGGCGCCACCCTGATCAGCTACCTCACGCCGCCCATCGCCCAGGCCGGTCTGTACAAGGGCCTTAATGAGTTGAAGAGTTCGGTCGACCGCTGGCGCCAGATGGAGCCGCAGGCGGCCGAGCGCGGCGAGCTCGCTGTACTGATGCAGTCTCAGGCCGCTGACCTGGACCTGGTGCCGGCAGAGCCCCTGTGGAACATCGACGACGCCGACCGCATCGTGATGCAACTGGCCCAGCAAATGCTCGAGCTCGAGTACGCACTGATTCCATACGGCCTGCACGTTGCCGGCCGCGTCACCAGCCGCGCCGAACGCGTCGACATGATTCTGTCGATGGTCGACGCGACGCACAACAGGCAACTCGAACGCAGTGTCGTCGAAGCCGTCGTCGACGGGCAGCCTACTGCGCGCGTGCTCAAGCTCTCGGGGTTAACACGCGACGACGCGACGATGGCTATGCTCACCGAGATGGCCGATGTAGCCGCCAGGCTGGCCGAGGACACCGAAGTCAGCGGGATACTGGCCGCGCTGGATGGGCGCTACATCCGTCCGGCCCCCGGGGGCGACATTCTGCGCACGCCGGCGGTGCTGCCCACCGGCCGCAACATCCACGGCTTTGACCCCTTCCGCATCCCCAGCGCCTTCGCGGTGAAGGACGGCGCCAAGCAGGCGCAGCGCCTGCTCGACCGCTACATCGCCGACGGCCACGCTCTGCCCGAGTCCATCGCTATGGTTCTCTGGGGCAGCGACAACCTGAAGAACGAGGGCTCACCGATCGCCCAGGCCTTGGCACTGATGGGCGCGCTGCCACGCTTCGACAGCTACGGACGCATCGCCGGTGCGCAGCTGATTCCGCTGGCCGAGTTGGGGCGCCCGCGGGTCGATGTGGTGATCACGCTCTCGGGCATCTTCCGCGACCTGATGCCGCTGCAGATCAAGTTGCTGGCCGAAGCCGCCTGGCTGGCCGCCTCCGCCGCTGACGAGCCGGTAGAAATGAACTGGATCCGCAAGCACGCCCTGGCCTACCAGCAGGAACATGGCTGCACGTTGGAGATCGCCGCGCTGCGCGTGTATGGCAATGCCGAAGGTGCCTACGGCAGCAACGTCAACAACCTGGTCGAGAGCAGTCAGTGGGGCGACGAAGGCGAGCTGGCCGAGACCTACAGCCGTCGTAAGGGCTTTGCCTACGGCCGGACCGGCCGGGCCGTGCAGCAAAGCGCACTGCTGCAAAGTGTGCTGGCCGACGTGCAGCTGACCTACCAGAACCTCGACTCGGTCGAACTGGGCGTGACGACGGTGGACAACTACTTCGACACGCTGGGCGGCATCACACAGGCGGTGAAGGTGGCCAAGGGTGGCAAGACACCGCCTGTGTACATCGGCGACCAGACCAAGGGCGATGGCGCCGTGCGCTCGCTACAGGATCAGGTCGCGCTTGAGACGCGCACCCGCATGCTCAATCCGAAGTGGTTCGAGAACATGCTGGAGCATGGCTACGAAGGCGTACGCCAGCTCGAACAACACATGACCAACACAATGGGCTGGTCGGCAACCACGGGGCAGGTTCAGCCCTGGGTCTACAAGCAGCTCACCGAAACCTTCATGCTGGACCCAGCGATGCGTGAGCGCCTGGCCAAGCTGAACCCCACCGCGTCGGCCCGGATGGCCAACCGGCTTATTGAAGCTTCCAACCGCAACTACTGGCACCCCGATGCCGAGATGCTGGAAGCCCTGCGCCGGGCTGGCGAGGAACTGGAAGATCGCCTTGAAGGCGTCGTTGAAGGAGCACCCGTATGAGCGAGACCACCACCATTTCCCCGTCGGCCATCCGCCGCGGGCCTGCGCCCCAGAGGGGCCTCGACGGTGAGGGCAGCGTGCAGGTGCAGCTCGACCCGAACCTGAAGATCGGCAACGCCAAGGTCTTCGCCATCTATGGCAAGGGCGGCATCGGCAAGAGCACGACCTCGTCCAACCTCTCGGCGGCCTTCTCCCACATGGGCAAGCGGGTGCTGCAGATCGGATGCGACCCCAAGCACGACTCGACCTTCACCCTGACCAAGAAGATGCTGCCCACCGTCATCGACATCTTGGAGAC
>JAURKV010000062.1 GCA_030831585.1 Ramlibacter sp.
GCTGCAGGTGCTAGCTGCCCGTATCCGAGAAGCCGAGCGCGCCGAGCGCGCAGCCAAGGAGGCGGCCACCCGCAAGGGCCTGATCGGTAGCGGCGACCGCAGCGACCGCATTCGCACCTACAACTTTCCGCAGGGCCGGGTCACCGACCACCGGATCAATCTCACCTTGTACAAGCTGTCCTTCGTGATGGAGGGCGAGCTCGACGAAATGGTCGAGGGCTTGCTGCTGGCACGCAAGGGCGAACAGCTCGCCGAGCTGGAAGCGGCGGGAGGCGCGGTGTGAGCGCTTGGCCGGGCGGCCTGACGGTGATGCAGGCCCTCACGCAGGCACAGGCTCTGGGCATTGATCGTCTGGACGCGCAACTGCTGCTGCTTCACGCGCTGGGCCGCGGCGAGGGTGAGCGCGCATGGCTGATGGCGCATGACACCGACGCGCTGCTAGACGAGCAGATGACCCTCTTCGCGGCCCTGTGCCAGCGCCGCCTGGCCGGTGAGCCGGTGGCCTACCTGCTGGGGCACAAGGAGTTCTGGGGCTTGCCGCTCGCAGTCGATGCCCGGGTGCTGGTCCCCCGGCCCGACACCGAGACCCTGGTCGAATGGGCGCTGGAGGTGGTCGACTCGATGGGTGTCTCTGAAGGTGCAGGCGCAGACCCCGCCACCCTCCGTGACCCTCGGGCCACAGATGCAAGTAGCAGCGCAAACAGCGCGGTGACCGGTGCTGGAAATGGCGCTGAAACCAGCCCTCAGGTGATCGATCTGGGTACCGGCAGCGGTGCCATCGCGCTGGCCCTGGCGCACGCCCGACCCGCCCTGCGTGTGGCTGCGGTCGACCGAAGTGCCGACGCACTGGCAGTGGCCAGGGGCAATGCCACGCGGCTGGGGCTAGCGGTCGACTTTCGGCTGGCCCACTGGCTGAACGGCGCACCTGCCGGGTTGCACCTGATCGTGAGCAATCCGCCCTACATCGCCGACCAGGACCCGCACCTGGTCGCCCTCGCCCACGAGCCGCGCTCGGCCCTGGCCGCAGGCCCCGACGGCCTGGACGACCTGCGCGCCATCATCGCCGCCTCCCCGGACCACCTGGCGCCCCGAGGCTGGCTGCTGCTCGAACACGGCTGGGACCAGGCCGAGGCGGTGCGAGGCCTTCTGGCCCAGGCGGGGTTCGAGCAGGTGCAAAGCCGAGCCGACCTGGCCGGCCACCTGCGCTGCTCGGGCGGGCGATGGCCGTCACAATCCCTGTCTGAACAGGGATAATTTCAACTTGACTACAGTGGCCATGGGCCACGCAAGACAGCGCACCAAGGAAACACCATGAGCGACACCCAGCAACGCATCGCCGATCTCGTGAAAAACAACGAAGTTGTCCTGTTCATGAAGGGCACCGCCAGCTTCCCCATGTGCGGCTTTTCTGGCCGCGCGATCCAGATCCTCAAAGCCTGCGGCGTGGAGACCAAGGGCATCACCACGGTCAACGTCCTCGAGGACGACGCCATCCGCCAGGGCATCAAAGAATTTTCCAACTGGCCCACCATCCCGCAGCTTTACGTGAAGGGCGAGTTCATCGGCGGCTCGGACATCATGATGGACATGTACGAGTCCGGCGAACTGAAGCAGGCCCTCGGCAAAGACTGACCTCCCTCCGGGCCTCAGCCCATCTCTGAGGTCCCTTCATGTACAGCCCTGCGGGGGGAACGCGTCAAACACTCCGGCCAAGCGGGCCTGCAGACGACGGCCCGGCTGGAGCGGGTGTTCCGACTGGCGCCTCTGGCGGCCTGTCCTTGTATTCCCAGCGCCGTGCGGCGGCAAACACCGCATTGGGGTATTCAGGCCGCCCTCGGCTTCCGTTGTAGCGCCCCAGACCCATAAAGAGATCACCCTTCTCGCGGTCGATGTAGTGCCGCAGGATGACGCAGCCAAAGCGCAGGTTGGTCTGCATGTGAAACAGCTTGCCCGGGTCACCATCGCCGATGAGGCGGCTCCAAAAGGGCATTACCTGCATGTAGCCACGCGCGCCCACCGGGCTCACCACGAACTTGCGAAAACCACTCTCCACCTGAATCAGGCCCAGCACCAGGCCTGGGTCTAGCCCGGCGCGCTTCGCCTCGTACCAAACCGTCTGCAAGAACTCTTTGCGCTCGCGCCAGTCCACGTGGTGCCGGGTGAGGCGAACCGCCATTTCCACCAGCCAGCGCACATGGTGCAGGCGAGCCCCGGTGGTGGGAAATTCTGGCTCCGGTGGCGCCGCTTGGGCGACAGCCAGGCGCAGCGCGTTGCGCACCGCGTCGGCCAGCGGCTCCTCCAGCTGGGAACCGGCGTGGGCGGCGGGAATGAAGACGGGAAGGAAACCTGCTGCACCCACACCCGTCGCCACGCCTGTGACCAGCCAGGTCTGCCTGACCATCCACCCACGACGTTGAATCAGGGTCATGGCGGCGGCAAGGAAAATCAGCGGAGGAATCTGCCGGGGCGATTCGCCGGGGACCGTGCCGACGCCCGGCTCAGACCTTGAGGCGTTCGCGCAAGAAGGCCAGCACCTCGGCCGATGCGACCTTGGTGGCGGATGCGTCGCGGCGGTGCTGGTACTCGAGCTGGCCTTCCTTGAGGCCACGGTCGGAGATGACCACGCGGTGCGGCACGCCGATCAGCTCCCAGTCGGCGAACATTGCGCCGGGGCGCTCGCCACGATCGTCGAGCAGCACGTCGACGCCGAGTGCGGCGAGTTCGTCATGTAGCTTTTCAGCAGCGGCCTTGACCTCCGCGCTGCGGTCCATGCCGATGGGGCAGACCACCACGGTGAAGGGCGCCAGCGCGTCGGGCCAGATGATCCCGCGCTCGTCGTGGTTTTGCTCGATGGCCGCAGCCGGCAAGCGGGTGATACCAATACCGTAGCAGCCCATCTCCATGAACTGCGGCTTGCCGGTTTCGTCCAGGAAGGTGGCGTTCATCGCGCGGCTGTACTTGGTGCCTAGGTAGAACACATGGCCCACTTCGATGCCGCGCTCGATGGACAGACGGCCCTTGCCGTCGGGAGACGGATCGCCCTCGACCACATTGCGGATATCGGCCACCAGGTCGGGCTCAGGCAGGTCGCGACCCCAGTTGACGCCGGTGATGTGCACATCGGCCTCGTTGCCGCCGCAGACCCAGTCGGCCATGACCGCCACCTCGCGGTCGGCAACCACCTTTACCGGCTTCTTCAGGCCAATGGGACCCAGGTAACCCGGAGGGGTGCCGAAATGATCAACGATCTCGGGCACGGTGGCGAAGCGAAAGCCCACGTCGAGCCCGGGGACCTTGCCCGCCTTGACCTCATTCATGTCGTGGTCGCCGCGCAGCAGCAGCAGCCAGATCTGGCTCTTGACGATTTCGCCGGCCTCGTTGGTCTGGTCAGTGGCCAGCACCAGAGACTTGACCGTGGAGGTGAGCGGCAGATTCAGAAGCTGCGCCACGTCGGCGCAAGTGCTCTTGCCCGGAGTGGGCGTGCGCACCAGAGCCTGCGCAGGCGCCGGTCGCGGGCCGGCCGGGGCCAGGGCCTCGGCCTTCTCCAAATTGGCCGCGTATTGACTGTCGGCGCAATAGACGATCGCGTCTTCGCCGGTGGCCGCGATGACCTGGAACTCCTCGGACAGGTCACCGCCGATGGCGCCCGAATCAGCCGCGACCGCGCGATAACGCAAGCCGAAGCGGTCGAAAATGCGGCGGTAGGCCTCGGCCATGACCTGGTAGCTGATTTGCGCGGCGGCGTGGTCACGGTCGAAGGAGTACGCGTCCTTCATGATGAACTCTCGGCCGCGCATCAAGCCAAAGCGCGGACGACGCTCGTCGCGAAACTTGGTCTGGATTTGATAGAGGTTCTTGGGCAGCTGCTTATAGCTGCGAAGCTCTTGCCGGGCGATGTCGGTCACCACCTCTTCGCTGGTGGGCTGGACCACGAAGTCGCGGTCGTGGCGGTCCTTGATGCGAAGCAGCTCGGGCCCCATCTTGGCGAAGCGGCCTGTTTCCTGCCAGAGCTCGGCCGGCTGGACGACCGGCATGGTGCACTCGATAGCGCCCGCGCGGTTCATCTCCTCGCGCACGATGCCCTCGACCTTGCGAATGACCCGCAGGCCCATGGGCATGTAGGTGTAAATGCCGGCGCCTAACTTCTTGATCATGCCGGCACGCATCATCAGGCGATGACTCATCACCTCGGCATCGGCGGGGGCTTCCTTGAGGGTGGAGATCAGGAACTGCGAGGCTTTCATCAGGGAAAACAGGGGTGTGGAGCGGGGCTGAGAACCGGCGCTTCATCTTGCAGCCCTGCGACCGGGATGCATAATGAACTCAGTTCAAGAATTGGGGTTTGATTATGCTTGACCGGGACGGCTTCCGGCCCAACGTCGGCATCATCCTGCTCAATCAGAAAAACCAGGTGTTCTGGGGCAAGCGCATACGCACCCACAGCTGGCAGTTTCCGCAGGGGGGCATCGATCGCGGCGAAAGTCCCGAACAAGCGATGTACCGGGAGTTGCATGAAGAGGTGGGCCTGCAGCCCGAGCATGTGCGCATCCTTGCCCGCACCCGTGACTGGTTGCGCTATGAGGTGCCTGACCGCTACATCCGTCGGGATGCGCGTGGCCACTACAAGGGACAAAAGCAGATCTGGTTTCTGCTGCAATTGACCGGGCAGGACTGGAATCTGAACCTGCGCGCCACCGACCATCCCGAGTTCGATGCCTGGCGCTGGAACGACTACTGGGTGCCGCTGGACGTGGTGGTCGAATTCAAGCGCGGTGTCTACGAGATGGCGCTGACCGAACTCGCGCGCTTCCTGCCTCGCCACGACCCACAACGCAACCGCTTCCTGCGCGGCGGGCTGCGTACTCGCGAGTCCGACGCCCACGAATCATCTGGTCACGAGTTCGAGCTACCCCCAGGCGCCACCTTCGAGCCCGATCCGCAGGTGGGCCTGAACCGCGAGGCAACAGGCGGGTAACA
>JAURKV010000063.1 GCA_030831585.1 Ramlibacter sp.
GGCCGCGTGCATCCTGGAGGCGCTGGTGTTTGCGCTGATCGACCCGCTGGAGCTCACTTGGGGGCAGGCGCATCTCGGTTGTTGGCGACAGATGATCTACACCCTCGCTTTCTTCGTGATCTGGGGCGTCGTGGCGATCGCTGCCTCCGTGGCGGTCATGCTGGCGCGCGCCGAGCCAAGCGCGCCCGAGCCGCAGTAGCCGCTGCCGCCGCTATATCGGGTCGCTGGCAGGGCCCCGTTGGCCCACTTGTTCTGTGATGAGGGGCTGGCATGCGATCGCTGCCGTGCATGGGGGCGGACCGGTACCGCCGCTGGGTGAAGCGGTGCCCCTCAAGGTGCCCCTCGAGGTGCCACCCTGGGTACCCCTCGGGAGGGGGGCAGCTTTGGCGCCATCTGCCTGTGCTGTAATTTGCGAAAACAAATTTCTCCCGTGCTTCCGCCCTTTCTGCCTTCTGCTGACGCTGCAAGCCGCCTGACTGCGCTGCTCGACTCGGCCATGGACGCCATCGTGAGCATCGACGAGGCTGGCCGCATCGTCATGTACAACCGGGCTGCGGAGCAGACCTTCGGCTGGTCGGCCGGTGAGATGCTGGGTCAGCCCCTTGAGCGGCTGATGCCCGAACGCTTTCGCGCTGGCCACGCCAGCCATGTGCGGCAGTTCGCCTCCACCGGCGTCACCGCCAGGCTCAAGGGCAGCAAGGGCGGCGGGGAGGGGGTGGTGCTGTGGGGGCGGCGCGCCGATGGCAGCGAGTTCCCGATGGACGCGTCGATCTCCCAAATCGACACCGACCACGGCAAGCTGTTCTCGGTCATCATCCGCGACGTCACCGACCGGGTGAAGGCCCGTCAGGACCTGGCCCGATTCGCCACCGAGGCGGCGGCCATCCGTGAGCAGGAAAAGAGCCGGGTCGCGCGCGAGTTGCATGACGAGCTGGCGCAATCACTGACCGCGCTCAAGATGGACGCGGTCTGGGTGCGTCAGCACCTGGCCGCCGCCGGCACCGCCTCGCCCGCGCTCTCGGCCAAGATCGAAGGCATGCTGGCGCTGCTCGATGACAGTGTGGCCGCCACCCGGCGCATTGCCGCCGATCTGCGGCCGCTGGTGCTAGACGACCTGGGCCTCGCGCCGGCCATCGAGTGGCTGGTGCAGTCTTTCAGCCAGCGACATGGGGTGCCCTGCCACCTGGATATCGACGAGTCGCTGGCGCTCGGTGAGCCCCATGCCACGGCGGTTTTTCGCATCGTTCAAGAGTCTCTCAACAACGTTGCCAAGCACGCTCACGCCCATCAGGCCTGGGTGCGGGTGGTGCGCGAGGCAGGTGGCTGTGGTGCCCCCGGATCCGGCAAGCCGGTCGATTGCATCGTGCTACAGGTTCGTGATGACGGCGCCGGGTTTGACCAGGCGGCAGCCCGCCAGCCGCAGTCGCTGGGCCTGATCGGCCTGCGCGAACGCGCGCATCTGCTGGAGGGCCAGGTACGCATCGACTCGGCGCCGGGCGCCGGCACCACGGTGGAGGCGCGCTTGCCCCTTCCGGCAGACCCGGCGTCTGAGGGCGGAGTTCGCTCATGATCCGCATCGTCCTGGCCGACGACCACGCCATCGTGCGTGAAGGCCTTAAGCACATTCTCTCGAACGAGCAGGAGTTCGCCGTCGTGGCCGAGGCTGGCGACGGCCACGAGGTGCTACGCATCGTCCGCGAACTGCCCTTTGACCTGCTGGTGCTGGACCTGTCCATGCCCGGTCGCAGCGGGATGGAACTGATCAAGTTGGTCCATGCCGAGAAGCCCCGGGTGCGCATTCTTGTGCTCAGCATGCACCAGGAGGCGCAGTACGCAGTGCGCGCCATCAAATCGGGTGCCTCCGGTTACCTCACCAAAGAAAGCGCCCCTGCCGAGTTGGCCCAGGCCCTGCGCAAGATCGCCGCCGGGGGCGCTTATGTCACCGCCGAGGTGGCACAGGCACTGGCCCTGGGTGCCATGCCGGGCGCCGATCGGCCCCCGCACCAAACCCTGTCGACCCGCGAGTTCGATGTGTTCGAGCGCCTGGTGGCGGGTGAGTCGGTGACCGACATCGCCCAGACCCTTCACTTGTCGGTCAAGACGGTCAGCACCCACAAGGCCAACCTGATGGCCAAGCTGGGCGTGGGCAGCGCGCCCGACCTGGTGCGCTATGCCATCCGCCACGGGCTGGCGGACGCGAGCTGAGCCTAAGAATTTTCCGAGTCTTCTGACGGACGATTCCGATGCCGGGTTTCGGCATGGGCTGATGGTGCGCCCGGTAGCCAGCCTTCACAGTGCAGGCATGGACCCCCGTGCCAATCCCCGCGTTTACCTCGCCGATGATTCCGGCGTGATCCGCGACCGTGTCGCCGCCCTTCTGCACGCCCACCAGTTGTCGGTGGTGGGGCATGCCGCGACCCCCAAGGCCTGCATCGCCGGCATCCTGGCCAGTCGCCCCGATGTGGTGGTGCTTGACATCCAGCTCGAAGGGGGCAGTGGACTGCAGGTCTTGAAGGTGGTCCGTTCGTCCGATCCCGCCATCGCCTTTGTTGTCTTCAGCAACATCGCAAACCCAACCTATCGCAAGCGCTACCTGAGGGAGGGCGCTGCAGCCATTCTCGACAAGAACAGCGACTTTGAGCGGCTGCCCGCTGCCATCGAGGCTGCAGCACTGACCAGATCCCCGCCCAAAGCGCCGCTTTACCCGCCCGCTGGCGTGAGTGCGCCGCGCCCCCAGTGAGCACGCACTCATGCCTCGCCGTTTGCCCCTCATCGCCCACTCACCCGATTTCCGACCCTAGAGGACTCTGCCATGACTGAACTTGCTACCGTACCCGTCCGGCTCGGCTCCCGCGCGACCTCGGCTGCTGCGCCGCACAGAAGCCGCATTGCCACGGCCGAGACGCTGGCCGCACTTCGGCCCACCTCCTTGCCCACCCAGTGCTCCAACTGTCACCTCAAAGACCTCTGCCTGCCTTGTGGCATGGAAGAGCCTGACCTGGAGCGGCTCGACGAGCTTCGTTTTGGGCGCCGACGGGTGAGGTCGGGCGATGCCCTGTATCACGCCGGTGAGCGTTTTCAGTTTGTCTACGCGGTGCGTGCGGGAACCTTCAAGTCCAGCCTCGCCTTGGCCGACGGCCGCGAGCAGGTCTCAGGTTTTCATATGGCCGGCGAGCTGATGGGGCTTGACGGCGTGGCCAACGGCCAACACGCGAGCAGTGCAACTGCGCTGGAAGACGCCGAGGTGTGCGCCATTCCCCACGCCCACCTCAACGACCTGGCGCGCTCCAGTACCAAGATGCAGATGGTCATATCCCGCCTGATGAGCCGCGAGATCGTGCGCGAGCACAGCCTCATGATGCTTCTGGGCAGCATGAACGCCGAGGAGCGTCTGGCGGGCTTTCTGCTGAACCTCTCCCAGCGCCTCAAGGCACGGGGCTACTCATCGCAAGAATTTCATCTGCGCATGTCGCGCGCCGAGATCGGCAGCTACCTCGGCATGAAGCTCGAGACGGTGAGCCGCACCTTCTCGGCCTTTCAGCAGCAGCGCCTGCTGGAGGTCGACAAACGCCACATCCGCATCGTGGACCTGGACGGGCTGACTCGCGTCTTCCAGCCCCAGTCCCACTGATTCGACCGGGCTGCGACAGGTTAAAGGGCCAAGAGGCCAAGGGGCCAAGAGCACTTGGGCGAACCGACCGCCCCTTGTTTGATGCGCGTCAACCCCAGTCCCGTGTGCGCGCTCCAAGATGACGCCAAGGCCCCGTCCGCAGTCTGCGCGGCCTCACTGTTCAACGAACCTGAGAGATCTTCACCATGTTCAAGCGAATCCTTCTTGCCACAGACGGCTCCGACGCATCCGACCACGCCGCGGGCCTGGCCGTCTCTCTCGCGCGCCAGATGGGCGCTACCCTCACCGCCCTGTATGTGGTCGACCCCTATCCCTTCCTGGGTGTGGGTGAGATCAATCCCATGGGTTTTGATGCCTATATGGCCGCTGCGCGCTCCCAAGGCGCTGAGGCCCATGCGCAGGCGCTCAGGCGTGCGACCGCAGGCGGGCCCCCAGTCACCGTCAACCCGCGTCTGGTCGAGGACGTGTCGGTGATGGAAGGCATTTTGGCCACCATCAAGCAAGACCAGATTGACCTCGTGGTCGTCGGCTCCCACGGCCGCACTGGTCTGTCACGGCTGATGCTCGGCTCGGTCGCCTCCAAGGTGGTCGCGCAGTCACCGGTGCCGGTGCTCGTGACCCGCTGAGCCCACCTGCCCTTTGGCCTCTGGCGCCCTTGAACGCCCCACCGCCCCATGACCCGCATTTCCCCCGAGTTGCTGCAGCGCTTTGACGTCCAGGGTCCGCGCTATACCTCCTACCCGACGGCGGACCGCTTCGTCGAGGCCTTCACCGCCGACGACTATGCCCAGGCCCTGCGCCAGCGGGGTGCGCAGGCCTCCACCTTGCCGCTGTCGGTCTATGTGCATCTGCCGTTTTGCGCGTCGCTGTGCTACTACTGCGCCTGCAACAAGATCATCACCCGGCATCATTCGCGCGCCAGCGACTACCTGGACCTGCTCCACAAAGAGCTGGACCTGCAGGTGGCCGAACTTGGCCGCGGGCAAACGGTGAGCCAGTTGCACTTGGGCGGGGGAACGCCCACCTTTTTGTCCGACGCAGAGCTGGCCCGTTTGATGGCCATGCTGCGCGGCGCGTTCGAGCTGGCTCCGGGCGGCGAGTACTCCATTGAAATTGACCCGCGCACCGTCGACACCGAGCGTCTGCGCGCGCTGTGGGACCTGGGCTTTAACCGCCTGAGCTTTGGCGTGCAGGACTTCGATCCGCAGGTTCAAAAGGCGGTGCACCGTGTCCAGCCAGCGGAGCAAGTTTTTGAGCTGGTGGCAGCCGCGCGTGACATTGGCTTTGAGTCCCTCAACGTCGACCTGATCTACGGCCTGCCGCGTCAGACCGGTAAATCGTTCGCCCGCACCTTGGAGCAGGTCTCGGCGCTGCGCCCGGACCGCATTGCGCTTTATGCCTACGCGCACCTGCCCGATCGCTTCAAGCCGCAGCGGCGCATCATCAGCAGCGATTTGCCCGATGCCGCTGGCAAGGTGGGCATGCTCGCTGGCGCCCTCAACGCGTTTGAGCGGGCGGGCTATGTCTACGTGGGCATGGACCACTTCGCCCTGCCGGAAGATTCGCTGGCCGTGGCCAAGCGCCAGGGCCGGCTGCACCGCAACTTTCAGGGCTACAGCACCCAAGCCGATTGCGACCTGATCGCGCTGGGTGTGTCGGCCATCGGCCGGGTGGGCCCGACCTATGGCCAGAACGCCAAGACCCTCGACGAGTACCGCGACCTGCTGGAGCAGGGCCGTCTGCCGGTGGTGCGCGGCTTGGCCGTTAGCCGCGACGACCTGGCGCGCCGTGCCGTCATCATGGCCCTGATGTGCCAGGGGCAGGTGGTGTTCGAAGCCATCGAGCTGGCCTGGATGCTCGACTTCCGCCAGTACTTCTCCTCGGAGATGGTGCAGGTGATGAAGCTCGCCGAGCAGGGTTTGGTGACGGTGTCCGAAGCGGGCATCGAGGTGACGGCCGAGGGCTGGTACTTCGTTCGCGCAGTGGCCATGGTTTTTGACCGCTACCTGCAGGCCGACCGACACCGCAGTAAGTTCTCGCGCATTCTTTGAGCCGGCGCCTCAGCCGATGTCTGTCACCCTCCTGCTCACCGCCTTGGCCATGGGCCTGGCCGCCACTCCGCACTGCGCGGCGATGTGCGGCGTAGCCTGCGCCGGGTTGACCGGAACCGGGCGGGGGCGTGAGGTCGGCGCGGGCACCGTGTTCGTTCTGCGACAGGTCGCCACCGACCGCCGCACCCTCGCTTTCCACGCGGCCCGCCTCACCAGCTACAGCGCGGTCGGCGCGCCGGCTGCACTCGCCACGCAAGGCCTGGCGCTGCTCACCGCGCTGGGGCGCGCCCTACGGCCGTTATGGACCCTGTTGCACCTTCTCGTACTGGCCTGGGGCTTGTCGCTGCTGATGCTGGCACGCCAGCCCGCGTGGGCGCAGCGGGTCAGCCTGCAACTGTGGGCGCGTATCCGGCCTGCTGTGCAAGGCCGAGGCAGCCTGTTCGCCGCCGGCCTGGTGTGGGTCTTCATGCCTTGCGGTCTGCTGTGGTCCGCGCTCCTCGTGGCTTCGCTCACCGCTTCACCCTGGGAGGGGGCGCTGGCTATGGGGCTGTTTGCCACGGCCAGCAGCATCGGGCTGGTCCTCATGCCCGTCTTGATGGCCAGTGTGCGCAGCGCCCAGGGCCCCGGCAAGGAGGGGGGCACCCGCCTCGCCGGCTTGGTGCTGGTGTGCGCCGCATTAGCGGCGCTGGGCATGGACCTGGGGCAGCGCGTGATCGACTTCTGTCTCTAAAGCAGGCTCGGGTGTAGCCCCGAGTGCGCAGGCGTCGCGCTCTTCTGAGCTTCTTCGCGCCCGCGCTCTAGCGCCGCCGCATAGGCCGGCAAGGTATCTGCCGGGTTGTGGCCCAGGCCCCGCACCAGGCAGACTCCATCCACGCCGCAGGCGGCCACCTGTTCCACTTGTGCCGGCGTTAGGATGCCGCCGATGCCCACCACCGGCGCACCCGCATGGCGCGCCCACCAGGCCAGGTTGTCCAGCCCCTGAGGTACCCAGGGCATGTCCTTGGTGATGGTGGCCCACACCGGCCCGCAGGCGATGTAGCGCAGGGGCAGGGCGCGGGCGCGGCACAGCTCCCACACGCTGTGCGAGCTCACGCCCAGGGCCATGCCGGTGGCCACCAGATCGGCGCGGCCGGCGTCGCCCAGGGCCAGCAGGTCTTCCTGCCCGAGGTGA
>JAURKV010000064.1 GCA_030831585.1 Ramlibacter sp.
TAAAGATGAAGTCGGTCATGGCCGGCGAGTACACCGCTCCGCCCGCGCTGGGGCCCATGATCATCGAGATCTGCGGCACCACACCCGAGGCCAGCACGTTGCGCTGAAACACGTCGGCATAGCCGCCGAGAGACGCCACACCCTCCTGGATGCGGGCGCCGCCAGAGTCATTGAGGCCAATCACCGGAGCGCCGACCTTCATCGCCTGGTCCATCACCTTGCAGATCTTCTCGGCGTGCGCTTCCGAAAGCGCGCCACCGAAAACAGTGAAGTCCTGGCTGAAAACAAAGACCAGACGGCCGTTGATCATTCCGTAGCCGGTGACCACGCCGTCGCCCGGGATCTTGTTGTCTGCCATACCGAAGTCGGTGCAACGGTGCTCGACGAACATATCCCACTCTTCAAAAGTGCCTTCGTCCAGCAACAACTCAAGGCGCTCGCGAGCGGTGAGCTTGCCTTTTTTGTGCTGGGCATCAATGCGCTTTTGTCCACCACCCTGGCGGGCGGCTTCGCGCTTTTTCTCCAATTGTTCGAGGATGTCTTGCATGGCGTCTCTCTTGGTTCGGATTCGTGAATTCGCGGGAAATAGGTCAGGGCTCAGGGACCTAGACGCGCCTTGAGCAGCTGGCGTGCGGCCGCGGACGCGGGCACTTGCCCAGCCTCCACCTCGACGCTCAGACCCGGTAGCAAGGCCTGTACGGCCGGATGCTGGCGGAACTCCTGGCGCAGGCCGGATTCGATGCGCTCCCACATCCAGGCCAGGGCCTGATGACGACGGCGCGCCTCGAGTTGGCCACCTTCGCGGCGCAGGCGGAAAAATTGGGTGACCTGTTCCCAGAACAGATCGATACCAGCGCCCTTGATCGCGCTGATCTGAATAACTTGCGCCGCCCAGTGCTCGCCGGGGCCATGGGCTTTGCCGTGCTGGGTGAACAGGCGCAGGGCCGAGGTGATCTGGGCCTGGGCACGGGTAGCGGCATCCGGGTCGATGTCGGCCTTGTTGATCACCACCAGGTCGGCCAGCTCCATCACACCCTTCTTGATCGCCTGCAGGTCGTCACCGGCGTTGGGCAGCTGCAGCAGCACGAACATGTCGGTCATGCCGGCTACTGCGGTCTCGCTCTGGCCCACACCCACCGTTTCGACCAGCACCACGTCATAGCCGGCCGCCTCGCACACCAGCATGGCCTCACGGGTTTTCTCGGCAACCCCGCCCAGGTTGCCGCTGGCGGGGCTGGGTCGGATGAAGGCCTTCTCGTGAACGGAGAGCAACTCCATTCGGGTCTTGTCGCCCAGGATGGACCCGCCCGAGATGCTGCTGGAGGGGTCGACCGCCAGCACCGCGACCCGGTGCCCGCGCGCGATGAGTGCCAGCCCCAACGCCTCAATGAAGGTGCTTTTGCCCACGCCCGGGACGCCAGAAATGCCGACCCGCATCGCCTGCCCGGTACGGGACTGCAACTCGGTGAGCAGTTGGTCAGCCTGCGCACGGTGGTCAGACCGGGTCGATTCGATCAAGGTGATGGCTTTGGCCATGGCCCGCCGCTGGGCCATGGCGCTGCCTGCAGCGGTGCCGTCCCGCTGCACAATTGCTTCGGCCAGGCTCTGGACCATCAGGGGTCAGCCCTGCGCCTTGCGGATCTGCTCCAGCACGTCTTTTGCGCTGGCTGGGATGGGTGTCCCCGGGCCGTAGATGCCCTTGACGCCTGCCTCGTAGAGGAAGTCGTAGTCCTGCCGCGGAATGACACCACCGACGAAAACGATGATGTCGCCCGCGCCCTGTGCCTTCAATTCGGCAATGATGGCCGGCACCAAGGTCTTGTGGCCAGCGGCCAGGGTAGAAATGCCCACTGCATGCACGTCGTTTTCGATCGCCTGGCGCGCGCATTCCTCGGGCGTCTGGAACAGCGGGCCCATGTCGACGTCAAAGCCCAGGTCGGCATAAGCGGTGGCCACTACCTTCGCGCCGCGGTCGTGGCCGTCCTGCCCTAGCTTGGCGATCATCACCCGCGGGCGGCGACCCTGTTCTTCGGCGAACTGGGCAATTTCGACCTTGAGCTTGTCCCAGCCCTCGGCCGAGTCATAGGCAGCTGCATACACACCGGTCACCTTTTGCGTGTCGGCGCGGTGGCGCCCATAAACTTTTTCCAATGCGTCGGACACTTCTCCGACGGTGGCACGGGCGCGAATAGCCTCCACGCTCGCGGCCAGCAGGTTGCCTTCGCCGCTCTGGGCCAGGGCGGTGAGCTGGGCCAACGCCTTCTCGACCCGGACCGCGTCACGCGTAGCCTTGATCGTCTGCAGGCGCGCAATCTGCTGGTCGCGCACTTTCACGTTGTCGACCTCGAGGATCTCGATCGGGTCTTCTTTCTCCAGCCTGTACTTGTTGACGCCAACAATCACGTCTTTGCCGGAGTCGATCCGAGCCTGCTTCTCGGCAGCGGCGGCCTCGATCTTGAGTTTGGCCCAGCCCGAGTCCACCGCACGGGTCATCCCACCCATGGCCTCGACCTCTTCGATGATCGCCCACGCGGCGTCGGCCATGTCCTGGGTGAGCTTTTCCATCATGTAGCTGCCGGCCCAGGGGTCGACCACGTTCGTGATGTGGGTCTCTTCCTGGATGATCAGCTGCGTATTGCGCGCGATGCGCGAGGACGTGGCGCTGGGCAGAGCGATAGCTTCGTCGAAGCTGTTGGTGTGCAGCGACTGGGTGCCGCCAAACACGGCCGCCATCGCCTCGATGGTGGTGCGCACCACGTTGTTGTAAGGGTCCTGCTCGGTGAGCGACCAGCCCGAGGTCTGCGAATGGGTGCGCAGCATCAGGCTCTTGGGATTCTGGGCGCCGAAGTCCTTCATGATGCGACACCACAAGAGGCGCGCGGCGCGCATCTTGGCGATCTCCAGGTAGAAGTTCATGCCGACCGCCCAGAAGAAGGAAAGGCGTCCTGCGAAGTCGTCGACATCGAGGCCCTTGGCCAGCGCGGTCTTCACGTATTCCTTGCCGTCGGCGAGGGTGAAGGCCATCTCCAGGGCCTGGTTGGCGCCCGCTTCCTGCATGTGATAGCCGGAGATCGAGATCGAGTTGAACTTCGGCATGTTTTGGGCCGTGTACTCGATGATGTCGCCAATGATCCGCATGCTTGGCTCGGGCGGGTAGATGTAGGTGTTGCGGACCATGAACTCCTTGAGGATGTCGTTCTGGATAGTCCCCGAGAGCTTGTCCTGCGACACACCTTGCTCTTCCGCCGCCACGATGTAACCTGCAAGCACCGGCAGCACCGCACCGTTCATGGTCATGGACACCGACACTTTGTCCAGCGGGATGCTGTCGAACAGCACCTTCATGTCTTCGACGCTGTCGATGGCCACACCGGCCTTGCCGACATCGCCGGTCACGCGAGGATGGTCACTGTCATAGCCCCGGTGAGTCGCCAGGTCAAAAGCCACCGACACGCCCTGCCCGCCAGCGGCAAGCGCCTTGCGATAAAAGGCGTTGGACTCCTCTGCGGTAGAAAAGCCCGCGTACTGCCGGATGGTCCAGGGCCGTACCGCATACATGGTGGCTTGGGGGCCGCGCAAGAAGGGCTCAAAGCCAGGCAAGGTGTCGGCGTGCGGCAGCCCCTGCAAGTCGGCGGCCGTGTAAAGCGGCTTGACGGTGATGCCGTCAGGAGTGACCCAGTCAAGCGCCCGCACGTCACCGCCTGGGGCGGATTTGGCGGCGGCCTTGTGCCAGGCGGCCAGGTCGGCCTTTTTGAATTCAGGGGATTGGCTCATTGTTTCTCCTCGGGTCGGCGGATCCCGTCCTGACGTCCGGGACCTCGGCGATTGTCCGCCCCCGGGTTTCCCGGGGCTGACCGCCAGAGCCGCGAAGGTCCGGAGTTGCCAGAGCCCACCCAACAGCAAACAGTGTACTCCATGATTCATAATTATGAAGTCAGAATCTGTGCTAGCATGGCCCCTATGCCAGCCCTCACCCTCGCGCCCCGCGCCCTCTACGAGGAAGTCGCGGAACTCCTGCGCGAACGCATCTTCGCCCGAGAGATGGAGCCCGGCACCTGGATCGACGAGATCCGCATCGCCGAAGAACTGGGCATCAGCCGCACGCCGCTGCGCGAAGCCCTCAAAGTGCTGGCTGCCGAGGGCCTGGTCACCATGAAGGTACGACGAGGCGCCTATGTGACCGAGGTTTCCGAGCAGGACCTGCGGGAGGTCTATCACTTGCTCTCCCTGCTGGAGAGCGATGCCGCTGGCGAAGTGGCCCACCGCGCCAGCGACGAGGAGCTGCTGGAGCTGCAGGCCTTGCACGCCGAGCTGGAGGCTGCAATCGAGGAGCGGGCCCGCTTTTTCACCATCAACGAGCAGTTCCACATGCGCCTGCTCGAAATCGCGGGTAACCGGTGGCGCGACCAGGTGGTGGCCGACCTGCGCAAGGTGATGAAGCTCAATCGCCAGGCGTCCCTCTTTAAGACAGGCCGGGTCCAAGAGTCCCTCGCCGAGCACCGAGCCTTGATGGAGGCCCTGGTCCATCGCGATGCGTCGCGGAGCGTGGCGCGGATGCAGGCCCACTTCGCCAACGGTCTCGAGGCGGCCGGCTAAGGCCCGCCGTCCGATGATCGACGCCGGCTGAGAAGGCGCGCGGCCGGTCTCCGATGGCTGCTACGGCGGCAGCATCGGGTTTCAAAGACAATAGGGATTGGGGGCCTAGCGCTCCCTCCTCGTTTCAACCACCCCGCCATCCCGCGGAAAAGCTGTAAGCCATGACCCAAGTATTGAACGACGCCGCCCTCGACCAGATCCTTCGTGCGGCACGCACCTTCAACAAGTTCCAGGACAAGCCGGTTTCCGACCAGACCCTCCGCGACCTCTACGAGCTGGCCAAATGGGGCCCGACCTCAATGAACTGCCAGCCGGCCCGTGTCGTCTTTGTGCGTAGCGCCGAAGCCAAGGCCAAGCTCAAGCAGGCCTTGTCGCCCGGCAACGTGGACAAAACCATGGCCGCTCCAGTGACCGCCATTGTCGCCAGCGACAGCCAGTTCTTCGAGCACTTGCCAAGCCAGTTCCCTGCCCTCCCCCAGGCCCGTGACATGTTCGCCGGCAACGCCACCCTGGCCAGCGACACCGCCTTTCGCAACAGCAGCCTGCAGGCTGCGTATCTGATCATCGCCGGGCGCGCCCTGGGCCTGGACTCGGGCGCCATGAGCGGCTTCAATCCGAAGGTGCTCAACGAGCTGTTCTTTCCCGACGGCCGCCACAAGGCCAACCTGCTGATCAACTTCGGCTACGGAGACGCGTCCGGCAACTGGCCGCGCGGCCCGCGCCTGGGCTTCGACGAGGTGGTACGCATCGACTGATGACACGTCACCACCGCGGTGCGCTGGCGCACTGACGATCAGCAGGTCGGCTCGCTACAAGCAGCCGGCCTTGTCTTTTGTGTGACCTGAATAAAGCTTTAGGAAGCCAGAGTTGCTCCGCGCGCCAGCGCCTCGCGCGCTTGACGCCAAACCTCTCTGGGCGGCAGGGGCTTGAGCTTGTGATTGCTCCAGACCTGCCGCCACAGCCGGCCGCCGCGCTGGCCGTGATAGAGCCCAAGCATGTGGCGGGCGATGGCGTACCAGGGGCAGCCATCCTCAGCCTGCGCTCGCTCCATGTAGGCAACCATGGCTTCCTCGACCGCCTCTCGATCCAAGGATGATGGCGCCTGGCCGAAAAAAGCAGTGTCCCAGGTGGTGAGCAGCCAGGGGTTGTAGTACGCCTCGCGACCGACCATCACCCCGTCCACCTGCTGCAGGTGGGCGGTGATGGCTTCGTTGTCCTTGATGCCACCGTTGACGACGATGGTCAGCGATGGGAAGTCCTGCTTGAGCCGGTAGGCCAGTTCATAGCGCAGCGGAGGGATTTCACGGTTCTCCTTGGGACTCAGGCCGTCGAGCCAGGCGTTACGGGCGTGAACAATGAAAACATCGCAGCCTGCCTCGCTCACCGTGCCCACGAAGTCGCGCACGAACTCATAGCGTTCGATGCGGTCGACCCCGATCCGGTGCTTCACGGTCACCGGGATGTCCACCGCGTCACGCATCGCCTTGACGCCATCGGCCACCAGGGCGGGCTCATTCATCAGGCAGGCGCCGAAGGCCCCGCGCTGAACACGGTCCGAGGGACAGCCGCAATTGAGGTTGATCTCGTCATAGCCCCATTGCTGGCCCAAGCGGGCAGACTCTGCAAGGTCCTGGGGGTCGCTGCCGCCCAGTTGCAGGACGACTGGGTGTTCCTCCGAATTGAAGCGCAGGTGCCGCTGCACGTCACCGTGCGTCAGGGCACCGGTGGTCACCATCTCGGTGTAGAGAAGAACATTTTTGGAGAGCAGGCGGTGGAAATAGCGGCAGTGGCGATCTGTCCAGTCCATCATCGGTGCGACGGACAGGCGCCAGCGGCGCGGATCCGGGCGGGAGTCGAGCGAGGGCATGGGCGGGTTCGTGGGCAGGGTCGTAGTCGATGGGTCGAGCACGGGAGTGACTGTACGCGCTTAGGCTCGCCAGACTCCGGACACAGCCGCTGGGGATGGCGCCCATGAAAAAGCCCGTCCGGGTGGACGGGCTATGGCGTGGGCAGTCGGCGCGCCGCGAGCCGATCAGCCCATGTGCAGTCCGCCATTGACCGAGAAATCGGCGCCGGTGGAATAACCGCTCTCGTTGCCGGCAATCCAAGCAATGATGGAGGCGATTTCCTCAGGCATGCCCAAGCGCTTGACGGGAATGGTGCCCACGATCTTGTCCAGCACATCTTCCCGGATCGCCTTGACCATGTCGGTGCCGATGTAGCCTGGGCTCACCGTGTTGACCGTCACGCCCTTGTTGGCCAGTTCCTGCGCCAGTGCCATGGTGAAGCCGTGCATGCCGGCCTTGGCCGCCGAATAGTTGGTCTGGCCGGCCTGGCCCTTCTCTCCGTTGACCGAGCTGATGTTGATGATACGACCCCAGCCTCGCTCGACCATGTCACCTACGACCTGCTTGGTCACGTTGAACATGGAGTTGAGGTTGGTGTCGATCACTGCGTCCCAGTCATCGCGGCTCATCTTGAGGAACATACGGTCCCGGGTGATGCCGGCGTTGTTCACCAACACGTCGATCGGGCCGTGCTCGGCTTTGGTCTTACTGAAGGCCTCAACGGTGGAGTCCCAGTCGCCGACGTTGCCCACGGAGGCGTAGAAGGTGTATCCCTTCTCCTTTTGCTCGGCGATCCACTTCGCAAAGTCACGGGTCGGCCCGCAACCGGCGATGACCTTGAAGCCCTCCTTATGCAGCCGCTGGCAGATTGCGGTTCCGATACCGCCCATGCCGCCGGTCACGTAGGCAATTTTTTGGCTCATCTCATTTCTCCTTGAAATCTCTTGTCGTTCAATATTTCCAGGGACGCCGCTTTTGTCCTGCTCACTCGGTGCGACGACCCTGTCGTGTAGCGCCGATCAGGCGCGCTCGACGGCAAGGGAAACCCCCATGCCGCCACCGATGCACAGCGCGGCCAAACCCTTGCGAGCCTGGCGTCGTTGCATTTCGTGAAGCAATGTAACCAGGATCCGGCAGCCTGAAGCGCCAATCGGGTGGCCGATGGCGATGGCACCGCCGTTCACATTGACCTTGGCCGGATCGATGCCCAGCTCTTTGTTCACCGCGCAAGCCTGGGCTGCGAAGGCTTCGTTCAGTTCGAACAGGTCAACATCCTGGGCAGTCCAACCTGCACGCTGCAAGGCCTTGCGAGAGGCGGGCACCGGGCCCATGCCCATGGTGGCAGGGTCCAGCCCGGAGGTGCCGAACGCGGCGATTCGCGCGAGCGGCTTCAGGCCCAGGGCTGCGGCTTTCTTTGCACTCATCACCACCACCGCGGCGGCACCATCATTGATACCCGAGGCGTTGCCTGCGGTCACCGAACCCGCCTTGTCAAAGGCCGGGCGCAGCCCAGACAGGGCCTCGGCGCTGGTCTTCTTGTTGATGTACTCATCAGCATCAAAGACGAGCGGGTCACCCTTTCGCTGAGGGATGGAGATGCCGACGATTTCGTCCTTGAACCGGCCTGCATCCTGGGCGGCGATGGCCTTTTGCTGGCTCGCCAACGCCAGCTGGTCCTGCGCTTCACGGGAGATGCCGTGAGCCTTGGCCACGTTCTCGGCAGTGATGCCCATGTGGTACTGGTTATAGACATCCCACAGGCCGTCAACGATCATCGAATCGACCATCTTCCAGTCACCCATGCGCTGCCCGTCACGCGAGCCCATGAGGACGTGCGGAGACGCGCTCATATTCTCCTGACCGCCCGCCACCACAATCTCGCTGTCGCCATAGGCAATGGCCTGGGCAGCCAGCATGACCGCCTTGAGGCCGGAGCCGCAGACGGCGTTGATGGTCAGGCCCGGCACTTCCTTGGGGATACCCGCCTTCATCAGCGCTTGACGCGCCGTGTTCTGACCGGACCCAGCGGCGAGCACCTGGCCCATGATGACCTCCCCCACCTGGGCGGGGTCGAGCTTGGCCCGGGCGATCACCTCGCGAATCACGGCCGCGCCCAGATCAGGGGCGGCGACTTTGGCGAGGGAGCCGCCGAACTTGCCAACAGCGGTGCGGGCCGCCGAAACGATAACGATGTCTTCCATGTCGATCTCCTTGGGGAACGGGGCCGCCTCGCAGCAGGCCCCAGGGGTTCAAATCGGTTCCTATTCAATAACTCTCAGGCTCAGGCCATCCTCTGGGCCATGCAATTCTCAGGCCTGGGCCTTGGCCTTGACGTAGCGTCCAGGTGCTGGTTCGATCACCTTGAACTTGCCGCGGCCATAGGCACGCGGGGCCGCCACCTGCTTGCCGCCATGGGGCTTGAGCCAGGCATACCAGTCGGGCCACCAGCTGCCGGCATGGTCCTTGGCGCCCTGAACCCACTCGGCATGGGTAGACGGCAGCTTGTCGTTCGTCCAGTAGGAGCGCTTTTTTGCCGCAGGGGCGTTGATCACGCCGGCGATGTGACCTGAGGCGCCCATGACAAAACGCTTCTTTCCGCCGATGTAGTTGACCGTTTCGTAGGCGCCCTCGATCGGGACGATATGGTCCTCGCGAGAGCCATAGATATACGACGGGATGTCGATCTTTCGCAGGTCAACCTTCTCGCCGCAAACGCTGACCTTGTTCGGCTTGACCAGGTTATTCTCGAGATAGGTGTTGCGCAGGTACCAGGCGTACATCGGGCCGGGCAAATTGGTGGAGTCGCTATTCCAGTAAAGCAGGTCGAAGGGCGGCGGGGTTTCGCCCTTGAGGTAATTGCCCACCACGTAGTTCCAGACGAGGTCGTTCGGGCGCAGAAAGCTGAAGGTCTGCGCCAAATCCCTGCCCGCCATTAAGCCGCCCCGCCCCATCTGCATCTCGCGGAACTTGACCATTCCCTCGTCAATGAAGACGTCCATCACACCGGTGTGGCTGAAGTCGAGGAAGGCAGTCAGGAAGGTGGCCGAGTGCACCGGTTTTTGCTTTCGCGCTGCCAGCACCGCCAGCGCGGTGCCCAGAATGGTGCCACCCACGCAGAACCCTAGGGCATTGATGTCCTTGGCCTGGGTAATCTCGCGCACTGTATCAACGGCCCGAATGGCACCGTCTTCGATGTAGTCGTCCCAAGTGGTCTGGGACAAGGACTCATCAGCGCTACGCCAGCTCACGAGGAAGACGCGGTGGCCCTGGTCGACCAGGTGGCGCACAAAGGAGTTCTCCGGCTGGAGATCCAGGATGTAGTACTTGTTGATGCAGGGCGGGATGAGCAGAAAGGGCCGCTCGAACACCTTGGCGGTCCGGGGCTTGTACTCAATGAGCTGAAACAACGCGTTCTCGAAGACCACCGCGCCCTCGCTGGTAGCCATGTTGCGGCCCACCTCGAACACGCGCTCGTCGGTCATGGACACATGGCCCTGCTGCATGTCGGCCAACAGGTTGTGCATGCCACGGGCGATGCTCTCGCCCTGGGTATCAATCGCCTTCTGCTGGGCCTCGGGATTGAGGGCCAGAAAGTTGCTGGGTGCGCTGGCCGCTGCCCATTGTTCAACCGCGAAAAGCAGCCGAGCCTTGGTTTTCGGGTCGGCGTTGGAGGCTTCTACAAGGCCCATGAGGGTCCGGGTGTTGAGCAGGTAGACAGCGGCAGAGAACAACGCCAGCGGGTGACGGCTCCAGGCCGCGCCAGAAAAGCGTTTGTCCTTGACGGGGGCTGGGGCCTGCATGCCCTGGTTCCACAGCAGCGCGGCATCGCGCAAATAGCCTTGTTGCAGTTCGACCAACTTGGCCGGCTCAAACTGCAAAGCCGGAACGCTGTCGACCGCGTCTGGAGCCGAACCTGCAAGACCGGGCGCTGCAATAGCGCCTAAGTGCTGGAAAGACTCCAGCGCCTTCATCCACCCGACGCCAAGGTTTTGCTGAAACTGCGTGGCGAGCTGTGCCCAATCCGCTTGAGAATGCATGCTGCTTCCTACCTGCTTGTTGTTTGGCGCGACATCCACCCGCCAGCCGTGAGCAGTATGCGGGTTTTACTTACACCAACCAAACTCTGGGGCCGTTCTTTGCAGCGTGCCAGGGCGGGCCCGCCATTTTTCAATTTGATCTTCATGTACCTGATTGCCATCGGCTGGATTTACGTGACGCTGTTAATGGCGATCGCGGAGGCCACGAATACTAATGGATCCGTTTTGGGAGCGGTCATCACCTTCTTGCTGTATGGCGTCGGACCAACGGCACTGCTGATGTACATCCTGGGCACCCCCGGTCGCAGGCGAGCGCGCCGCGCCCGCGAACAGGCTGAGTCAGATCCTCCAGCCGAGCAATCCGATACCGGTGCGCGAGCCCTCTCAAGCCAGCCAGATGCTGGCAGCCAAGCGGCCGCTGACCCGATCGCGCCGGTGCGAGAAGAAAAGTGAAGCATTGGTAACGGTGCACCAAGCTGGGCTGCCGTCGTTGCCATAAATCCGCGTGATGCCCAAGGCCGCCAGACGATCACGTGCCAGGCCGGGTAGATCGGCCAGCCACTTGGGCACTGCCGGACCGGACATCACCTCCGCAATTGCCGGCAAAGACTGAAATCGCGCCTCGCACGCCGGGTGAACGCGCTCGAATGCCCGCTTCACGTCAGCGCCGACCTCAAAAGCCTGGGGTCCGATGCAGGGCCCGAGCCAGGCCAGGGTGTGCTGCGGGTCGAAATGCGCTGCCAGGGCCTCGAGCACGCCCTCCCCCTGGTCAGAAGCCAGACCCGACAGCCCGCGCCAACCTGCATGGGCGGCACCGACCCGGGCGTGGGCACCGCCCCGCACATCACAGAGCAGTATCGGTAGGCAATCGGCCACCATCATCGTGCAGGCTCGGCCTGGCTGTGTGACGTAGCAGGCATCGCCCTCGGCACCGTCGGCGATCGGTGCGTCCAGGCACAGGACCCTGGTGCCGTGGACCTGGCGCAAGAAGACGGGCCGGACCTGCAGACGGTCGGCCCAGATCGCCCGGTTGCGACGCACCGCCTCGGGATCGTCGCCGACATGCTCCCCCAGGTTGAGGCTGTTCCAGGAGGAGGCAGAGACACCCCCCAAGCGGGTGCTGCACAGAGCCTGCACCTCAGGCGGGGCTGGCCATTGCGGAACGAGGACCCCCTGGCGGTATTCCCCAGAAACCAGGTGGACCTCAGGCGATTGCATGGCCAGATGCAAGATGCCGTGTATCGATTCGCATGGACGGAGGATAAAGGCATCCGCACTCTCCCCGAGGAGGAGACGGCAAGGCTTGGGTTATCTTCTTAGGCATGAGCTTTCTGTTCCCCCCCCCAGCCGTCACACACCTTCCCATCGTCGGCCGCGATCAGCGCTTTCCGGTACGCCGCGTTTTCTGCGTAGGGCGCAACTACGCTGAGCACGCCAAGGAAATGGGCTTCACCGGCCGCGAAGCCCCCTTCTTCTTCATGAAACCCGCAGATGCCCTGCTGGTGGTCGAGGCCGGCCAGACGGGCCGCATGGCCTACCCTGGACTCACCCGCGACCTGCACCACGAGATCGAACTGGTGGTGGCCATTGGCACCGGCGGCGCGAATATACCGGCCCGGGATGCGATGCGTCATGTGTTTGGCTATGCAGTTGGCCTGGACATGACCCGGCGCGATCTGCAAAACGACATGAAAAAACAGGGGCGCCCCTGGGAGATCGGCAAGGCCTTCGAGCAGTCTGGCCCCATCGGCCCGATCACCCCAGCAGTCGAAGCTGGCGACATCGGCAAGGCCGCCATCTGGCTTCATGTCAATGGTCAGAGCCGCCAACGCAGCGATGTCAGTCACCTGATCTGGAGCATTGCCGAAACGATTGAGCACCTCTCAAGTGCCTGGGCCTTGGCACCCGGCGACCTGATCTTCTCTGGCACGCCTGAAGGCGTGGCAGCGGTTCAGGCCGGCGACACACTCGAAGGTGGCGTCACCGGGCTGGCACCGCTGAAGGTGACGATCGCCGGGCTCTGAACCCGGGTTGCCAGCCCGACCCGGCACTTACACTGGACTCATGCAAAGCCCGATCAAGCACTGCCGAGACTGCGGAACCCCAGTCGCCTACCGCCTGCCAGACGATGGCGACACCCGCGAGCGCGCAGTCTGCCCTGCCTGCAACACCGTCCACTATCAGAACCCCTTGAACGTGGTGGGGACAGTGCCTTACTGGGGGGATCAGGTGCTGCTTTGCAAACGCAACATCGAGCCGCGCTGGGGCAAATGGACATTGCCTGCCGGCTTCATGGAACTCGGCGAGAGTGTGGCCCAGGGCGCCGCGCGGGAGACCGTGGAGGAAGCTGGCGCCGAGTTCGAAATGGAGGAATTGCTTTCCATCCTCAGCGTGCCGCGTGTGGGGCAGGTCCACCTCTTCTTCCGTGCGCGCCTCCTGTCCGAGCGATTCGATCCGGGCCCGGAGACGATAGAGGCACGGTTATTCGCCGAACACGAAATACCCTGGGAAGAAATTGCCTTCCGCACCGTGCGCGAGACGCTCGAGCGCTACTTTGCTGACCGAAAGCGCGGCCAGTTCAGCCTGCACGCGGTCGATATCGACTGAACGATCAAGCCTGCAAGGGCGGGTTGGCTGCACGCAAGGCCGCCAAAAAAGCTTCGCATGCAGGCGAGAGGTTGCGGCCTCGCTTGGTCACGATGTAGATGTCCCGCGGCACCTTGGGCTCGTGCAGCACCTGGGTCACCAAACCCCCTTCAGGGCTCTGGCGGGCATATGCGCTGGGCATGATGGCCGCACCGAGGCCGCTTCGCACCATCCACAGGGCAGTGGACTGGAACGACACCTCGCCCGCCACACGCAGCTCCACGCCGGCACCAGCGGCCGAAAGGTCAACCAGCTGGCGTACGCCGTAGCCTGGCCGGCCGGTGATCACCTCCTGGTCGCGCAGGTCGCTCCATCGCACTTTGCGCCGACGCGCCAGGGGATGCGAGGGCAAACAGACCAGGGCCAGGTGGTCCCGCACCAGGGTCTGCTGCTGAACCTCGTCACCGGCATGCTCCGGCGTCCCAATGCCGAAGTCCACATGCTCGCCCACGATGCGCTGCAGGAACTGGTCTGGTGCGCAGTCGCTCACCATGAGCCGGATCTGCGGGTGCGCGCGTGCAAAAGTCTCCACCACCAAGGGAAGCAGCATGCCCGCCAGAGTCGGCGTCATCACCAGCGAAATCTGTCCACGCCGAAGTTCGCGTACATCGCGAAAGCCTGAGGTGAGCCCGTCGAGATCGCGAAGAATGCGCTCGGCGATCACCTGCGCTTCATGGGCGGCTTGCGTCGGTTGTAACGAACGCGTGGTGCGCTCGAACAGCCGCACGCCCAGCCCGTCCTCCAACTGCCGAATGAGGACGCTCACCGCCGACTGGGTCACAAACAATTGGACTGCTGCCGCACTGAGTTTGCGAAGCCGATAGACGGCAGCAAACGCCTGCAGCTGCCGGATCGTGGGGACGTAGCCGTTATTCATCAATCAATTGTATGAATGGTTATAAATTTTTCAATTTACAAATGAATCTCGGTCGATTGAAATACGCGCTGAAACACCTGCACGACAGCCCCGAACACACAAGAGGAGACCCCCTGAATGGACACCCCTGAAAGCCGTGGCTACCGGCGCATCGCCACCGAGGAGGCCTGGTGCACTCTCGAGTTAATGGCCCGCTACCACGACCTCCTCGAAGCCGGCACCCACAACGACCCAGGCTTCCAGAACCTGTGGGGGTTCTTCGCCCAGAGCCAGTCCCAGCGGGCACGTGACCTGTACGAGCGCATCCAGGACATCGACCAGCGCCGCATTGCCGACATGGACGCAACCGGCATTGACGTTTCGCTGCTGATGCTCACCGCACCCGGTGTGCAGATGTTCTCGCCCGACGAAGCCTGCGCCCTGGCCCGGGACAGCAACGACCAATTGGCGGCAGCCATCGCCCGCCATCCGACCCGCTTGGCGGGCCTAGCCGCTTTCGCACCGCATGCACCCCAGGCAGGAGCTGCGGAAATCGAGCGCGGCGTGCGGCAACTGGGACTCAAGGGCGCCTTGGTCAATTCGCACACTCAGGGCCGTTACATGGACGACGAGTTCTTCTGGCCCATCTTCGAAGCCTGCGAAGCGCTGGACGTGCCGCTGTACATCCACCCCAATTCGCCTTCGCCGCAGATGGTCGAGCCTTTCCTCTCGCGCTGCCTCGACGCCGCCATTTGGGGCTTCCAGGCTGAGACCGGTCTGCATGCGCTGCGGCTCATCGTCAGTGGCGTATTTGATCGGTTTCCCAAACTCAAGATCGTTCTCGGACACCTGGGCGAGGGCCTGCCTTTCTGGCTGTACCGGATCGACTTCATGCACGCCGGCATCGTTCGTTCGGGCCGCAGCGAAGGGGCCAAGCCACTCCAGCGAAAGCCCAGCGACTACCTGCGCGAAAATTTCTACTACACCAGCAGCGGCATGCCCTGGGAGCCCGCCGTCACCCTGGTGCAGCAGCAAATGGGGTACGACCGCGTGATGTACGCGATGGATTACCCTTACCAGTACGTGGCCGAAGAAGTCACAGCAATGGACCAGCTTCCTTTGACGCCCGCGCAAAAGCGTGCCTTCTTCCAAGGCAACGCCGAGCGAATTTTCAAGCTGTAATTTCTGCGGGCACCGAGCAACCTGCACCCCACAACAAGGAGACATGCATGCCTATCACTCGACGCCTCATCCTCGCCGCTAGCCTGCTAGCCGCAGCCGCTGCCCCGGCGACCGTCCTCGCCCAGGCCGCCGCGCCCGCCAACTGGCCCAGCAAGCCGATTCGCCTGGTGGTGACCTTTCCGCCCGGTGGCAGCAGTGACGCCGCAGCCCGCCTCGTGGCGCCGCGTCTGTCGGAGCGCCTGGGGCAGCCGGTGGTCATCGAGAACAAGCCCGGTGCGGGCGGCGGAGTCGGACTGGAATTCGTCGCGAAGACCCCCGGTGATGGCTACACCATCGTCCTGGCATCAGCCGGCGGCCTGACGGCCAACCCCAGCCTGTACAAGCAACTCGGATATGACCCGGTCAAGGATTTCGCCCCCGTCACGATGTTTGGGACCAGCCCCTTCGTGTTGATGGCCAACCCCTCTCTTGCTGCCGCCAATGTGGGCGACTTGATCAAACTGGCCAAGAGCCAGCCGGGCCGCCTGAGCTATGCGTCCGGCGGTAACGGGACGGCCATGCACCTCTCGGGCGAACTGCTCAAGTCGATGGGCCAGATCAATATCGTCCACATCCCCTATCGGGGCAGCGGGCCGGCACTGACGGCCGTGATGGCCGGTGACACCCAACTGGCCATTGCCGACATCACCACGGTCGCAGGGCAGCTCAAGTCGGGGCGGATCAAAGTCCTGGGCATTCTGAGCAAGGAACGCTCGGCGCTGGCGCCCGATCTGCCCACCCTCAACGAAACCGGTCTGCGCGGCTTCGAGTCAGCGGGCTGGTTCGCGATCCTCGCGCCAGCTGCCACACCGGCAGCCGTGGTCCAGCGGCTCAACGCAGAGATAACCACCGTCCTGCGTTCGCCGGAAATCCGCGAGCGCTTTGCCGCAGCCGGCCTCGAGCCGCTGCCCAGCACCCCCGAAGAATTGGCTGCCCTCATGAAGTCTGAGACGCCCAAGTGGGCGCGCGTGATCAAAGAGTCGGGTGCCACGGTCGACTAAACCGCGCTGCCGACACAGGCCCTGCAATCGGCATAGGGGCCTCCGTTTAGGAGGCTCCCCTGCCACACCACCCGGCATGCGGGTTCGCACCGGGCGGTTCGAGAGCTTGACGTCATGACTGCCTCGTCCTGAGGTCGCCATCACCGGCTCGCCCGCCTGCTTGCTGCCCAAGTAGGAGTTGCAGTCATCGGCGTAGCGCGCAAAGCAATCGATGTGCGCCTCTTGTCCGAGCGCTTCGATCCGGGCCCGGAGACGATAGAGGCACGGTTATTCGCCGAACACGAAATACCCTGGGAAGAAATTGCCTTCCGCACCGTGCGCGAGACGCTCGAGCGCTACTTCGCTGACCGAAAAAGTGGTCGCTTTGGTCTGCACACGCTCGATATCCACTGAAAGAATGCGCCTGCTACGCGCTTCCCCTCTCAGCGAAGCGGGCCGAAACCGGGTGGCTCAACCTCTCTCTATAGGGCGCCCCAGGGCCATGGCGACGGCGCCCGTTGACCCACCGTTGCTCACCTGGGTGTAGCCCTCCTTTTGCAGCCAGGCGCATGCCGCGCCGGAGCGCGCACCCGAGACACAGTACAGGATCAGCGGGGCCGACTTGTCCGGAGCCACCTGCGCAATGCCCTCCGTGAAACGATCTAGCGGCAGATTGATCGAGCCCTGCACATACCCGGAGGCATATTCACCCTCCGAGCGCACGTCGATCACGATGGGGTCGCTCATATCGAGTCCTTTCTTCAGCAAACGGATGCGAGGTCCATCCTGTGGAGCATAGCCTCCATCCTGCACCCGCAGCGCTGCAAAATTTGCATCGGATTCCCACCCACTCGCCACTGGAGTCCGCAGGGCCGCCATCAAACTACAGAAGAATGGCAGCTTGACCAGGGCATCAAAGGCTTAGCGCGGCGGACGGCCCATCACAGCACGCGTCTGCCGGTGATCTTGAATGACAATGGCTATGCGATTCTTCAACGATGCACCAAAAAATGACCGCTCAAAACCCAGCCCGCCATACTCCCGCCTTCGGGCCGGGCATCGACCCCCTGACCCAATGGAACAAGCGCTATGGCGGCGAGCACTACCACTTTGGCGAAGCGCCCAATCACTACCTCTCCCTGCAAGCCAAGCACCTTCGCCCGGGCACGGCGCTGGCCCTGTGCGATGGTGAAGGGCGCAATGGGGTCTGGCTTGCACAGCAGGGCCTCAAGGTCGAGGCGTTCGATCTCTCGCCAGTCGGCATCGAGAAGGCACACCGGCTCGCGGCATCTCGCCATGTGGCTCTGGAGTGTCATTGCTGCACCTGGCAGGACTTCCGCTGGCAAGACGCGGTTTACGACAACGTGGTCGGCATCTTTTTCCAGTTTGCAGACCCGCAAGAACGCGCGCAATTGTTCGCGCACATGGACCGCAGCCTCAAGCCAGGCGGCACGATCGTGATCCAAGGCTACGGGAAAGAACAGCTACGCTTCAATACGGGAGGGCCGGGGAAACTGGAACACCTGTATGACGAAGACCTGCTCCGCGAGGCTTTTCCGGGCTACGAAATTCTAGACCTGCGCACCTATGAACAGGAAGTCCTAGAAGGCCCAGGACACAGCGGAAACTCTGCCCTCGTGGGTTTTGTGGCCCGCAAGCCAGGTGGCACGAAGGCCTGAGGCCTGCAGAACCCCTTGCTTCACTGCGGACTACGAACCGGGCCGAGATCTGTGACGTGATGCGGAGGGCATCGCGAGACCCATGAAAATGGGCCACGCCCCTTGCGGATCGTGGCCCATTTCTTATGGTGGTCGGCGTGGCGGGATTCGAACTCGCGACCCCTTGCACCCCATGCAAGTGCGCTACCAGGCTGCGCTACACGCCGAAGCGTCAAATTATAGCGCGGGAATCCCGCGCGACTTCGGAGCGGTCGAGTGTCGCGGACAATAGATCACGAATTTCAAAGAGCTCGCGCCGCACCTGGTGAATACGCCGCGACCAGGCATCATCCGAGGCACCAGACTCGGCGCCGACCTGGATCACCTCATGAGAAAGCTGGATTTCGGGCAACGGAGAGTTGGGGACAAGCGCGCCCTCCTGGCGAGGCGGTTCAGCCTCCTGCGGCTGGACATCACCCAAGCGGCGCTGATCACGCTCGGTCTGGACGATCTCTTGAAGCTTGTTGCGCGCACCGGTGATGGTGAAACCCTGGTCATAGAGCAGGTCACGGATGCGCCGGATCATCAGCACCTCGTGGTGCTGGTAGTAGCGCCTGTTTCCGCGTCGCTTCATCGGTCGCAGTTGGGTGAACTCCTGCTCCCAATAGCGCAGTACATGCGGCTTGACGCCGCATAGCTCGCTCACCTCACCGATGGTGAAGTAACGCTTGGCAGGAATGCTGGGAAGCAGCGGGTCCATGTGAGACCGCGAAAAAGTGCGCGGTGAAATTCGTGCGGTGACTCAGGCAAAAAACGCCGACGATTTCGGCGCGCGGGAGGAGAGATTACATGAACTCGGCGACAGTAAAAAGCCCACCGCACCACTTGCCCCGCGTGATGCGGAAAAAGTCTGTCCGCTGCTGTGAACCCCAGTATGCGACTGTACGAAATTAAGCCGCGCTCGGTTCCTGGATCGATTCCTTGAGCTTGTGGCTCGCGTGAAAGGTCACCACACGGCGCGCTTCGATTGGAATGAGTTCGCCTGTCCGAGGGTTACGGCCAGGGCGGGCCGCCTTGGTACGGATCTGGAAATTGCCGAAGCCGGAAATCTTCACGTCCTGGCCCTCGACGAGGCTGGCGCAAATCAGGTCGAAAAAAGCGTCGACCATGTCCTTGGACTCGCGCTTGTTGAGGCCAATCTGCTCGAACAAAAGCTGAGCGAACTGGGCCTTGGTCAGCGCTGGGGTCTCCAGGCTCATTTCAGCAAACTCGATGGAGTCAGTCGTACCTTTGGAAACATTGGGAATCTGTGCGGTCATTCGTTCAACCCCTCAGGCGGCCACCGACCTGTTGTCCGATGGCAGCGACCACCGCACGGACCGCGGTGTCAATTTGTTCGTCGGTCAGTGTGGTGCTCGAATTGCCTAGCGTCAAGCGCAGTGCCAAGCTTTTCTCGCCCGCGGACATGCCCGACACAGGTTGGTGCGGCTTGTACAGGTCAAATAGCACGACGGTCTGGAGCAGACCGCCCGTGTCAGCGCTGCGCGCCGCATCTAGCACCGCATCGAGAGTGGCCGTATCGCCAACGACCAAGGCGATGTCCCGCTCGGCCGGTTGCACCTTGGGCACCGGCTCAAAGGCGGGCACCTGGCGGCTCAGGGCGGCCTCAAGATCGAGCTCAAACAGCATGGGAGCGCTAGGCAGGTCCCAGGCCTGGCGCCACCGAGGGTGAAGCTCGCCCACGACGCCAATCTGTTCTTCCCCAAGAAAGATGCCGGCACATCGACCGGGGTGCAACGCGGGGTGAGCAACGGGTCGGTACTGGGCCTTGAGGGGGGACAGCAGGGCCTCAACGTCACCCTTGGCATCAAAGAAGTCCGCCCCGCCCTGCGCTTTACGACCCCATTGCACGCCGTCGACGGGGCCAAAGGCCAGGCCTGCCAACTTCATCGGCTGGTGTACGCCACGCACCGTGCTATCGGTAGTCGCCACTGAGGCGCTTCGCATGAAGACCCGCCCCATCTCGAAGACACGCACCCGATCAGCCTTGCGGTCGAGGTTGTGACGCAGCACCTGCGTGAGCGAGCCAAGGAGGGAAGATCGCATCACCGACATCTGACTGGCGATGGGGTTGAGGAGCTTGACAGGATCGGCATTCCCCGCAAGATCTCGCTCCCAGCCCTCTTCCACAAAGCTGAAGTTGATCGTTTCTTGGTACCCCAGTGCAGCCATCAGACGACGCACTGCAAATCGGCTCCGGTGTGACTCGTCGGCAGGCCGCCCGGTGATCGGCCCGAGAGGTGCACTCGTCGGCAACTTGTCGTAGCCAATAACCCGCACCACTTCCTCGATCAGGTCTTCCTCGATCGCGAGGTCAAAGCGGTGCGGCGGCGGGACCACCGACAAACGGTCGCCGTCGCAGAAGACTTCCAGCCCAAGCCGATGCAAAGCGCCGATACAGTCCTCGGCCGTGAGCGGCATACCGATCACCCGGGCCGCGCGGGAGGCTCGCAAGACCACTGGCGTACGGGCGGGCAGAGCGAGCGTCTGATCGTCCATGGGGCCCGCCTCCCCGCCGCAGATATCGAGCACCAGCTGGGTGATCCGCTCGATATGCTCGACCGTGAGGCTGGGATCCACACCGCGCTCATAGCGATGACCCGCGTCGGTGGAAAAGTTGAAGCGGCGCGAACGCCCCTGGATGGACTCAGGCCACCAAAACGCAGCCTCGATGAAGATGTGCTGGGTTTCATCGGACACCGCGGTCGCATCCCCCCCCATGATGCCGGCCAGGGACTCGACCTGTCGGTCATCGGCAATCACGCCCACCTTCTCGTCGACGGTGATGGTGTTGCCATTGAGCAGTTTGAGAGTCTCGCCGGCACGTCCCCAGCGTACCTGCAGTCCGCCATGGATTTTGTCCAGGTCAAAGATGTGAGTAGGCCGACCTAACTCGAACATCACATAGTTGGAGATATCCACCAGCGGGGATACGCTGCGCTGGCCACAGCGGGCCAGACGGTCGACCATCCACCGTGGGGTGGTGACCTTCGTGTTCACATGACGAACGATACGGCCGGAGAACCGGCCGCAGAGGTCGCTGGCTTCAACCTTGACCACCAGGCGGTCGCTGTGCGCCGCAGCGACCGGCGGGAAGGCGGGGCTCACCAGTGGCGAACCCGTGAGGGCCGCCAGCTCCCGCGCGACACCATAAACTGAAAGCGCATGTGCCAGGTTGGGTGTGAGCTTGAGGGTGAACAGCGTGTCATCAAGGCCCAGGACCGCGCGAATATTGGCGCCGATGGGGGTGTCTGCTGGCAGTTCCAGCAAGCCGCCATGGTCATCGGCAATCTGAAGCTCTCGGGCCGAGCACAACATGCCTTGGCTCTCGACGCCGCGCAGCTTGCCCAGCTTGATCTTGAAGGACTGGCCGTCTTCACCGGGAGGCAACTCGGCGCCTACCAAGGCGCAAGGCACGCGAATACCGGGTCGAGCGTTGGGCGCGCCGCAGACGATAGTGAGAAGAGTCTCCTGGCCCACATCCACCTGGCAGACGCGAAGACGGTCTGCATTGGGATGCTGGATCGCCTCACGGATCTCGCCCACCACCACGTGGGTGAACGGCGGCGCCACCGGGCGCAGTTCCTCGACTTCGAGGCCGCCCATGGTGAGGGTATCGGCCAGTTGCTGGGTGGTCAGCGGCGGATTGCAGAACTCGCGCAGCCAGGACTCGGGAAATTGCATGATCGGGTCTTCTTCCTGGGGGCGGGTTAGCGGAACTGGCGCAGGAAGCGGATATCGCCGTCGAAGAACAATCGCAAGTCATTCACGCCGTAACGCAGCATGGTCAGGCGGTCCGGACCCATGCCGAAGGCGAAGCCGATGTACTCCTCCGGATCAAGGCCCATATTGCGAACCACATTGGGGTGTACTTGGCCAGACCCCGCCACCTCCAGCCAGCGACCCGCCAGGGGCCCCTGCTGGAACTGAATGTCGATCTCGGCGCTGGGTTCGGTAAAAGGAAAAAAGCTGGGCCGGAAGCGCAGCGCCAAATCATCGCTCTCGAAGAAGGTGCGGCAGAAATTCGTGAACACGACCTTGAGGTCCTTGAAGCTCACATTGCGGCCCAGCCACAGGCCCTCGCACTGATGGAACATGGGCGAATGGGTCGCATCACTGTCCACCCGGTAGGTGCGGCCCGGCGCAATGACCCGAATCTCGGGCATGTCCGGCTTGCCTGCATGCTTCTTGATGTGTGCATGGGCGTAGCGCACCTGCATCGGGCTGGTGTGCGGGCGCAGGTTGTAGGGAATGCCGTCGTCACCATTGATATCGACGTAGAAGGTGTCCTGCATCGACCGCGCTGGGTGATTGGGCGGGTTGTTCAATGAGGTGAAGCTATGCCAGTCACTTTCGATCTCGGGGCCGTCGGCGACATCGAAACCCATGCCTGCAAAGATTTGCTCAATGCGCTCCATCGTCAAACTGACCGGATGCAACCCACCCGGCTCACGATGCCGCCCGGGCAGTGTCACATCAAGCGACTCGGCCTGCAGCTGGAGCGCAAGCTCCGCATCGGCCAGAGACCGCCGGCGAGCGCCCAAAGCCTCCTCAATGGCTTGCTTGGCAAGGTTGATGGAGGCGCCTCGGGTCTTCTTCTCCTCCACGCTCAGGGCGGCCATGCCCTTCATCAATTCAGTGATGCGGCCTGATTTGCCGATAAAGCGGGCCTTCGCGTCTTCGAGTTGGGCGGCCGTAGCAGCATCACCAAAGGCTTGGCGCGCGCTGGCGACGAGGGAATCGAGTTCGTTGCTCATGGGGTCAGTACGGGCAATCAATGGGGCAGTCTATGGGGCTTGTGGGCCTCGCTCGACGGGATCTGAATAGACCGGGCGGCGACAAGGTCCGGGCCGCAAAAAAGGACAGGGCTAGTGCCATGCAAGCCCTAGCCCTGTCTGGAGGAAGGCGCCGAGAGCCGCCGTGGACGACGGCTCTCGGCGTGAACTCAAGCCGCCAGCCTGGCCTTGACTTGCTCCACGATCCCGGCAAAAGCGGCCTTGTCGTGCACGGCGATATCGGCCAGAACCTTGCGGTCAATCTCTATGCCGGCCTTGCGAATGCCATTGGCGAACTGGCTATAGGTCAGACCCAGCTCGCGGGCGGCGGCATTGATACGGGCAATCCACAGTTGGCGGAATACGCGCTTCTTGGTGCGGCGGTCGCGGTAGGCGTATTGGCCGGCCTTCATCACCGCCTGCTTGGCGATACGGAAGACATTGCCGCGACGACCGCGGAAACCCTTGGCAAGGGCGAGAACTTTTTTGTGGCGGGCGCGGGCAGTAACGCCGCGTTTTACGCGAGGCATAAATAACTCCTTGTTCGTCCAGTGAGATCAGAGGCCCGCGAACGGGAGCATCTGTGCCATGTGACCCATATTGGTCTCGAGAACGGCCACAGAGCCGCGCAGATGGCGCTTGTTCTTGGTGGTTTTCTTGGTCAGGATGTGGCGCTTGAACGCTTGACCCCGCTTGACGGTTCCACCGGGACGAACGCGAAAACGCTTCTTCGCGCTGCTCTTGGTCTTCATCTTGGGCATGTGACTGCTCCTTCTTTGATTTGTGCTCGTGAGGCGTCCGCGAAACCAACCGCGGAACTTGCTGGCCCCGAGCCACTTGTGGGGCGGTCTACCTCCGCGCTTGCACCGGAAGCCAGATCGCCAGACGCGTCTGCAGCGACCAACCGCAGACGGCGTAACCCGCAATTATTGCACAACCCGGCACCTCCCCATCTGGGGACGCCCCTCGAGGCAGGCACCTTACCCTGCCTGCCCTACCGGGTTGGCGAGGCAGCCAGTACTCAGACCCCTTGGCTCTCCGCCGATGGGGAGGCACCCGCCTCAGCCTTGGCTGGGGACGACCCAGGCTTCTTACGGCCAGGCGCAATCATCATGATCATTTGACGGCCTTCCAACTTCGGGAACTGCTCGACAATGATCAAGTCGGCTAGGTCGTCTCGAATGCGGTTGAGGAGAGCCAGACCCAACTCCTGGTGGGTGATCTCTCGGCCACGGAAACGCAGGGTGATCTTGCACTTGTCTCCGTCGCCGAGAAACCGCCGGATGTTGCGCATCTTGATGTTGTAGTCGCCATCGTCGGTACCCGGGCGGAATTTGACTTCCTTGATCTCGATGACCGTCTGCTTGGCCTTGGCCTCGGCGGCCTTTTTCTGCTCTTGGTACTTGAACTTACCGTAATCCATGAGCCGACAGACCGGTGGAATGGCGGTGGCAGCGATCTCGACCAGATCCACATCCAATTCGCCGGCCATCCGCAGAGCATCTTGGAGACTCACGATGCCAAGTGGCTCGTTCTCCGGACCGGAAAGTCGAACTTCCGGGGCCATGATTTCCCGGTTGAGGCGGTGTTTGCGTTCCTCGCGCTGGCGGCGATCGCGAAATTCAGTAGCGATGGTGAGATCCTTTTGACTAACTCAACGTTTGGCGGCGATGTCTTCGAGAATACGTTCGACGAAGGATTCGACCGCCATGACTCCGAGGTCCTGGTTGCCCCGGGCCCGGACAGCCGCGGCGCCAGCAGCCTTCTCCTTGTCACCCAGAACAAGTATGAAAGGTACCTTTTGCAGCGAATGCTCGCGGATTTTATACGTAATTTTTTCGTTCCTAAGGTCTAACTCAACCCTAAGCCCTTGATTTTGCAACGTTTTCGCCACGTCTCGGGCGTACTCCGCTTGGGAGTCGGTGATGTTGAGCACAACCACTTGGGTGGGCGCCAACCAAGTGGGTAGCGCGCCGGCATGCTGTTCAATAAGAATGCCAATGAAACGCTCAAGACTGCCGACGATAGCGCGATGAAGCATCAGCGGGCGATGACGGGCACCATCCTCGCCCACAAACTCGGCGTCAAGTCGCTCAGGCAGGTTAGGGTCGACCTGAATGGTCCCGCACTGCCACGGCCGGCCTAAAGCGTCCTTCAGCGTGTACTCGATTTTGGGCCCGTAAAATGCCCCCTCGCCCGGCAGATACTCGAACTCGCAACCAGAAGCGCGCAAGCCCTCGGCCAGTGCCTTTTCTGCGCGATCCCAACTCTCTTCCGTGCCGATGCGCTTTTCGGGCCGAGTGGAAAGCTTATAGATGATCTCGGAGAAGCCAAA
>JAURKV010000003.1 GCA_030831585.1 Ramlibacter sp.
CCCTCGCGCCGCTGCAGCTTGACCTTCCAGCCAGCCTGGGCCAGCGCTCCGCCAATGCGCCGGGCGGCGGTCTCGGAGTCACCCGACACATCGCCCTGGGCCCGATGGGGAAAGGCCTGCAGCGCCTGCTCGCGGATGCTCTCCTTGGCCGAGCGCAAATCGGCCAGGATCTTGGGCGCGTTACGGGCAATGCACAGCGAGGTACTGAGCACCAGGAAGGCCAGAATCAGGAGAAACCACCAGGCGCTGTAAACGGCGTTGAGGCCCAGCGAGGTGAACAACGCGGCCCAGAAGGGGCCGAACTGATTGATGTAATTGGTCGCCGGCTCGTGCTGCTTGAGAACAGTGCCAATGACCGAGGCGATGCAGATGACGGACAGCAGCGAGATCGCGAAGCGCATCGACGACAGCAGCTCCAATACCGGGCGAAGGGCCTGTCGGCCCGCATCGGCGGAGGGGCTGGCGGAGATCATCGTCATGGCATCTGGAGTATGCGGGGGCGGCGCCTACCGGGTCGACAGCAGGGGCAAAAAGAAAACAGGCGGACGCTAGGAAAGCGATCCGCCTGTCGGATGTTAAAGCCCGGCGGAACACCCCGCCTCAGATCAAGCCGGCGACTTCAGCGCAGACCGGCTGCGTAGTCGGAGACTGCGCGGATCTCACGGTCATTGAGCTTGGCTGCGACCTGGGTCATTTGCACGCTGTTCTTGCGGACACCGTCACGGAATCCGGTCAATTGGGCGATGGTGTAGTCGGCGTGCTGACCGGCAATGCGCGGGTACTGGGCGGGGATCCCGGCGCCATTGGGCGAATGGCAGCCGGCGCAGGCCGCGATATTGCGGTCGGCGATGCCGCCGCGCCAGATGCGCTCACCGAGGGAGACCAGTTCCTTGTCTTTGGCAAAGCCAGACTTGGGCTTCTGGCTGGCCGCCCAGGCGGCAATGTTCTTCATGTCGACGTCGGACAGGCCAGCGGCCATCCCCTGCATCACCGCGTTGGCGCGCTTGCCGGACTTGTATTCCTGCAATTGCTTGGCCAGGTATTCGGGGTGCTGGCCCGCCAGCTTGGGGTAGGCTGGCGAGCCGGAATTGCCATCGGCGCCGTGGCAGGCAGCGCACATCGCGGTGTAGCGCGCTTCTCCGGCGGCCAGGTCGGGCTTGGGGGCTGCGGCCTTGGCAGGGGCAGGCGTGTTGGCCAGGGAGGGCATCGCGGGCACCGCCAGCAGGGCAGCCACGAGCAGGGAAGCGTGCAACTTCATGGTCGAATCTTGAGGTGGGCGCAAAACCTGAGGATTCTACAATGCCGTCCTCGGGTCTGTGCCCCAGCGGATACCTTCCGACCTTGCCACGCCTTTGCATTACGCCAACGCGTCTACCTGAGGACGGTAAAAGTCCCGAAAGCCGAAAAGCAAAAAGGCCCTCGAGGCCCTGAGCAAACCCAAGCCCCGGATGCCCTGATCGCGCCGGCCCGATTCCCGACATCCTTTCGCCATCAGGCCCCACTGCCAATGACCGCTGCCCCGGGCCCGACGCCCCCTTCCCCTGCCACCGCTCCGGCCCTCCCTGGGGCCGTGACGCCTGCGCAGGCCCTGGGCTGGATGCACACCGCCCGCTTTCTGACCACCGCGCCGCGGCTGGAGTTCCTGCCAGACCACGCCCATCCCGAAATCGCCTTCGTAGGCCGGTCCAACGCCGGCAAGTCGACCTGCATCAACACCCTCACCCAACAAAAGCGCCTGGCCTTCGCGTCCAAGACGCCGGGCCGCACCCAGAGCATCAACCTGTTCACCCTAGGCAAGCAGGGCGTGCACGATGCGGTACTGGCCGACCTCCCGGGCTACGGCTATGCCGCAGTGCCCAAGCAGGACAAGATCCGCTGGCAGCAGGTGATGGCCAATTACCTCGTCACCCGGCCGCACCTGCGCGGCGTGGTTCTGCTCTGCGACCCCCGTCATGGCCTGACCGAGCTTGACGAAATCCTGCTCGACGTCATCCGCCCTCGGGTGGAGCAGGGCCTGAAATTCCTGGTGCTCCTGACCAAGGCCGACAAACTCAATCGCCAGGAGGCCAATAAGGCGCTCTCGATCACCCGCTTGCAGGCCGGCGGTGGGGAGGTCAAGCTCTTTTCCGCCTTGAAGAAGCAGGGCGTCGGCGAGGTGGCGCATCTGCTGTGGCAGTGGGCGCACCCGATCGACGTCGACCCCGATCCCGACACGCCGACCCCCGAACCATGATCGAGACCTCCCTGCTCACCCTCCCCCACGGCATCAGCCTCGACTGCCGGGCGGCTGGCGAGCCAGGCCGGCCGCTGCTGGTCTTTCTGCACGGCTTTCCCGAGGGTGCCTTCGTCTGGGACCCGCTGCTGGCGCACTTTTCCCGACCCGAACACGGCGGCTACCGCTGCGTGGCGCCGAACCTGCGCGGCTACGCTGGCTCCAGCGCGCCCGCAGAGGTGGAGGCCTACCGGGCCAAACACCTGATTGCCGACATCGCCACACTGATCGAAATCGAAGGCCGGGGCCAGCCAGCCGAGGCCCTGGTGGGCCACGACTGGGGCGGGGCACCCGCCTGGGGTCTGGCCAACCGGCAGTCCGCTTCCCAACCCCGCCACCTAAGGCGGCTGGCGATTTTCAACTCGCCCCACCCGGGCACCTTCGCCCGTGAGCTGGTGCAAAACCCAGCGCAGCAAGCGGCCAGCGCCTACATGAACTTCCTGGTGCGGCCCGACGCGGCCGAGATGATGGGCGCCGACGACCATGCCCGCTTGTGGCGCTGGTTTCAGGACGCCGAGGGCCGCTTCGTCCCCTGGATGAACGCGGCCACCCGCGACCAGTACCGCGCACTCTGGCGGGGCGGCCCTGGTCTGGCGGCGGGTTGCCGCTACTACGCAGCCTCGCCCCTGCGGCCGCCCCGGCCGGAGGACCCGGCAGCGGCGGCTGTGACACTGCCCGACGCGATGCTCACCGTGGAGGTACCCACCCTGGTGCTGTGGGGGATGCAGGATGAAGCGCTGCTACCCAGTCTGCTCGATGGCCTGGAGCGCTGGGTGCCACACATGACGCTCCGGCGCCTGCCCGAAGCCAGCCACTGGCTGGTCCATGAGCAGCCCGAGCGGGTGATCTCAGAGCTGGCGGCCTTCCTGACCGCCTGACCGGCGGCGGTCCGACCCGCTCACCCTCACCCTCGCCCTCAGTACAGGCCGGGCTCGCCCGGCGGCCGGGTCTTGAAGCGCTTATGCACCCAGAAATACTGGGCTGGACATTCCCGCACCTGCGCCTCGATCCAGGCGTTGACTCGCCGGGTGTCCGCAAGCGGGTCGTCGGTGGGAAAGTCGGCCAGGGGCGGCAGGTAACGCACCACATAACCTTGGCCGCCAGGCAGCAAGCGGACCTGCACCGGCTGCACCGTCATCCCCAGGCTGCGCGCCAGCCGGGAAGGCGCGACCAGGGTCGCAGCCGGCACGCCGAAAAACGGCACGAACTCGGCGTCCCGGGGGCCGAAGTCCATGTCAGGCAGGTTGAAAAAGCCGAAGCCCCGGCGCACCGAGCGCACCAGAGGCAGCGCGCCGTCGGCGCGCGAGAACAACTCGGTGTTGCCGTGACGCAACCGGGCCCGGCGCATGGCGGCGTCGATCACCGGCTGGGTCTGCGCCTGGTAGATCGAGGCCAGGCCGCGGCGGATGTGGAGCTGCGTCGCCACCCCGGCCACATCCAGGCCCATGAAGTGCGGCACCAGCCACATCACCGGACCCGGGTGGCGGTCGGCAAAGCCCGGGTCGCCCTCGATGCGGATCAGCCGCCGCAACCGCGCCACCGGCGCAAACCAGAGCAGGCCGCGCTCGAGCACACTGCGGCAGTACCAGCCGAAGACCTCGCGGCCCAAGCGCTCGCGTGCCTCTTGGGTCAACTCAGGGAAGCAAAGGGCGAGATTGCGCAGTGTGATGCGCCTGCGCGATGCCGCCAGCCGCCACAACAACACACCCAGGCCCTGACCGAACGCAGCCTGCCAGGACAGGGGGAGCCAGTGAAAACACCAGAGAAAGGCCAGCAGCACATAGCCACCCGCCAGCGACCCGGCCCGGCGTAGCGCGCGGGCAGCTGTCACGCGCCCGACTCCCGACGCGGCTGCTTGTAGCGGTTGTAGCTCCACAGGTATTGCTGCGGGCACTCACGCACCAGTTGCTCCATCCCCTGGTTGATCTGCGCCACCGCCGTCTCCAGGTCGCTGGCCAGCGGCGACTGCAGCTCGCGCACATGGAGCCGGTAACCCCGGCCGGCGGGCAGGCGCTCGCCCCAGAGCAGGCGGACCTCGGCGCCGGTCTGCAGCACCATCCGGGCGGCCAACGTCATGGTGTAGGCCGGCTTACCAAAGTAGGGCGCCCACAGGCCCTGTCCCTCGGGCGGCACCTGGTCAGGCAGCAGACCCACGGCCTGGCCGGCGCGCAAGGCCTTGACCATCTGACGCACGCCGGTGAGGTTGGTCGGTACCGCTAGCAGACCGGGGCGACTGCGGGAGGCGGCCACCAAGGGCGCCAGCCAGGCTTTGCGTGCCGGCCGGAACAGCACCGTGAAGGGCGGGGCTTCCGGGCCCAGGCCACCGGCGATGGCCACTGCCACCGCCTCGAAGCAGCCCATGTGAGGGACAAGCACCATCACCCCGCGACCGCTGGCGAAAGCAGCGTCCAGGCTGGATTTGTTGTCCCAGTCAATTGGCGGGGTAGCGCCGAACCAGAGCCGGGGCAACTCGGCCACCATCCGGCCGGTATGCGCCACCGCAGGACGCACCTCGCGGGCCGAGTAGCCGGCCTGGGCAGCGTGCTGAGCGAAGCGCCGGCGCCAGACGGGCGACACCGCCCAAACGACCCAGCCCATCAAAGCGCCCAGCGCATGCAGGAGGCGCAGCGGCATCAGGGACAGCAGGCGGAACAGGGCCGTCATGAAAGCAGGGTTCGGGTGAAAAAGAACAAAGGGCGATCGGTAGGCGCAATGAACAAGAGGGCAATGGACACAAGCCTGGGCGCGGACGCTAGAATCACACCGTCGCCGAGTTATGAACTACTTGCAGGGCGACGTTAAACAACCACTGCTAAAGCGTTCGCCGAAGCTCCAGCGAAGGCAACGCGCCCTTCAACCAACACGGAGTATCTCAAATGGCGAACGACTATCTCTTCACATCCGAATCGGTTTCTGAGGGTCACCCCGACAAGGTGGCCGACCAGATCTCAGACGCAATCCTTGACGCGATCTTCGCCCAAGACCCGCGCTCGCGCGTGGCCGCCGAGACGCTGACCAATACCGGTCTCGTGGTGCTCGCCGGTGAAATCACCACCAACGCCCACGTCGACTACATCCAGGTTGCGCGCGACACCATCAAGCGCATCGGTTACGACAACACCGAGTACGGCATTGATTACAAAGGCTGCGCGGTCATGGTCTGCTACGACAAGCAGTCCAACGACATCGCCCAGGGCGTGA
>JAURKV010000065.1 GCA_030831585.1 Ramlibacter sp.
AGCAGCACACGCCCGTCCTCCGACCCGGCCACCGCCTGCCAGTCGCCAGTGGGCAGGCGCGGGACCCAGCTTGCGCCCCCGTCGTCGGAGGTGAACAGCGGTCCCAACTTGGCCACCGCCGCCAGCCGCTGGCCGTTGTTAGAGAGGGTGACCCCCAGCCAGTGGCAGTCGTGGAGCTTGCCCTCCCAACTGGCGCCGCCGTCGTGGGACACCCAGAGCAGGCCGCCAAAGCTGCTTGCGGCGATGTGGGTCCCGCTGGGGTCCATGTCGATGGACGACCAATTGCCTTGGCCTGCCCCCGCCTGTGGCTCCCAGGTGGCGCCCGCGTCGTGCGAAAGATAGAGGCCACCGGGGTTGACCGCCATTGCCAACACCTGCCCGTCTCCCGATGCCGCGGCGGTCCACCAGTCGGCCAGAGGCCCGGTTTCCAGCCACTGCGCGCCCAGTGCCAGACCCGGCGTAGGCTGGCTCGGTGTGGTGCCCTCCGGTACATCCCCGCCGGGGGCTACAGGTCCGGCGCCTCCCGAGCCGTCACCTGGCTGTGCGGGGCCTCCGGTGGCAGGCGTGCTGCCGGTAGGCGGATCGTTCGTGTTGCTGGCACTGCCTGATGCCACGGCAGCCGCGGGGTTGGGGGATGTGGCGAGCGGCGCTTCGGCGCTTGCGCCCCCACCACCGCCGCAGGCGGACAGGCAGATCGAGGTCAACACGGTCATCGCTGCCAGCGCCCGGCGGGCGGCCGTGGCCAGCGTGTGCTGGGCTTGCTTCATGGTGGTTTCTCCCTGGGTGTTCGTCGTCTTCGTCGGCCCCAACGCCTGTGAGGCCGGCGGCGATCCTGACGAGGCTGCGAGGGCGCAAGACGTGGCTCAAGGAGCGATGCAATGTAGGAGGGCGCTGTGCCACGGCGTGCGTACGCCTGCCCTGGCCTGTCGGGTCACGCAGGTGTCACTGCCCCCGATCAGCCCCTCGCTACACTCTTTTGGCGCTGGCCGGCCGGTTCGGCTCAGCCCTCCGGCTACTTTGCCGGTATCGCATCGCAACCTACCGACACACCAGGAAACAGCGCATGACAAGCACGACCCACTCGCCGATCGCCCTGCACGGATTCCCGCTCTCGAATTACTACAACAAGGTCAAGATGGTTTTGCTCGAAAAGGGCGTGGCCTTCACCGAGGTCAACACCCCTTTGCCGCTGAAGGACCCGGCCATGCGTGCCCACTCGCCCATGGGTAAGGTGCCCTTCATCGTCACCTCGCAGGGCAGCATCTCGGAGAGTCAGGCTATCGTGGACTGGCTCGAACAGGCCTTCCCCGAGCCGGCTCTTTTGCCCTCTGACCCCTTTGAGGCAGCCAAGGTGCGCGAGCTCACCACCTACATCGACTGGCACCTCGAGATCTGCGCCCGCCAGCTGTACGGCTCGGCCTTCTTTGGCGCGCCGCCCTTGTCCGATGCGAACAAGGACCGCATCCGCAAGCAACTCGAGGCGGCGATTGCCGCCTTTCAGCAGTTGGCCCGCTTCTCGCCCTACATCGCTGGTGATCACTTCACCCAGGCCGACATCTCCGCTTTCGTGAATCTGCCGCTGGTCGCGCTGGCCTGCAAGACCATCTACGGCGAGGACCTGCTGGCCGCTGCTGGTATCGACCACCGGACTTACACCAAGCGCATTGGCGAGCGCGCCTCTGCACAGAAGGTGCAGGCCGATCGCAAGGCGTCCCTGAAGGCCTGAGCGCGCTGGCAGTCGCCCTGCGTAACTTGGCAGGTTCAGCCGACGGATTGTCCGGGCGGTCCCCATAATCGTTCGCATGGCTGAACCCGAAACCGCCCCTGCGCTCAAACCTGCGCAAGCGGAGACGTCCATCACAGAATTTGCAGACCTGCCCGCCTTCCAACCTCCCTTGAGCACCTGCGCCTCTTCCCCGCAGCCTGGCGCCCCGGACCGCCGCCACCTCTTGCGCATGGCGCTGGCTGTGGCCGGCATGCATTGGCTACCGCGTGGCGCCCATGCCCAGACCCGCTGGCGCTTCGACCCGTTTGGCTTGGGCGTCGCCAGTGGTTCGCCGGCAGCCGACGGCGTGGTGCTGTGGACCCGTCTGCTCGCACCCGGCGTGCTCGATTCAATGGGGACGGCGCCGGTGCCGGTGCGTTGGGAGGTGTCCGACGACGAGGCCTTCTCTCGCCTGGCCGCCAGCGGCCAGACCTTGGCCACGCCGGAACTGGCCTTCAGCGTACATGCGGAGGTGCAGGGCCTCGCGCCTGACCGCTGGTACTTCTACCGTTTCATCGCCGGCGGCATTGCCAGCCCGGTGGGCCGCACACGCACCCTGCCAGAGCCTCAGGCGCGGGTGGCCCGATTACGCCTGGCCTATGCCTCGTGCCAGCGCTGGGAGCACGGGCTCTACGGCGCCTACCGCCACATGCGGGAGGAGAACCTGGACCTGGTGCTGTTTCTGGGCGACTACATCTACGAGTACCCCAACGCTGCCGCTGCAGTGCGCAACTTCCCCACGTTGGCTACCGTGGTCAGCCTCGCCGACTACCGCGAGCGCCATGCCCTGCACCGGGGCGACCCGTTACTGCAGGCCATGCATGCAGCCTGCCCCTGGATCGTGACCTGGGACGACCATGAAGTGCAAAACGACTATGCGGGCCTGCTGCCCGGCGACGGTCGTCCTTGGGGCCTCAACAGCGCTGCCGACTTCAACGCCCGTCGCAATGCCGCCTACCAGGCCTTCTATGAGCACATGCCACTGCGCGCCGCCGACTTCGTTCGCGGCACCCCGCCACAGGCCACGCACCAGGTCATGCTCCCTCGCCGCTATCGCTACGGCCAGCTAGCTGACCTCGTCATGCTCGACTCCCGTCAATGGCGCGATGCGCAGGTGTGCGCCAACCCTCAGCGCCGCAGCGGGATGGTGGACCCGGCCACTTGCCCCGCGCTGGATGATCCGTCGCGCTCCTTGCTGGGGGCGGCGCAGGAGCAGTGGTTTGACCAGGCCATGGCACAAGCCGCCAGCGGCTGGACGGTGATCGGCCAGCAGACCCTCTTTGGTCGCCGGATCGGGCGAACTGCTTCGGGAGAGCGCGTCTGGAACGACGGTTGGGACGGCTACGGCGACGCCCGCCGGCGCCTCACCGACAGCCTGCAACGCCACCGCGTGCGCAGCCCGGTGCTGCTCGGGGGCGATGTCCATGAGAACTGGGTCGGCCATGTGAAGGCCGATTACACCCGGCCCGACAGCGCGAGCGTGGGCGTAGAGTTTTGCGGCACCAGCATCACCTCCCGCTCGGCCGGCGGCGAGCAGGCCCAGCGGCGCCTCAAGGACAACCCGCACTTCGTCTTTGCCGAGGGCACCCGACGGGGCTACGGCGTGTGCGAGATCACGCCGGGCGCAATGCGCACCACGCTCAGGGTGCTCGACGACGTCACCCGGGCCGATGCCCGCATCGACACGCTGGCCAGCTTTTCGGTGCAGGCCGGGCGGCCGGTGGTGGAGCGGGCGTAGTCACCCCGTGGACGTTATTTGCGCAACTGCCCTGGCATGACGATCAGGTCGCGACCAGTGCTGTCCTGGGTGACGGGTCCGGCGGGTGCGGCTTTCTTGCGCGCCGAACTCTTGTCCAGCGCAATCGAGACGACGCTGCTGCGATCAGCCTGGCGAGTGAACACGTTCAGATAGGGATCGTCGCCCGGCGCCAGGCGTACCGTGACCCGACGCGTTGACACTTGACGGGCAGGGAGAAGGTCCTTCTCTTGTGCGGTGATCTGGCCGGCGCCACTGAGCGTGTACGAGATGGTGGCGCCATCAGCGGCGTTCACACCTTCGATTCGGAGCAGCACTTCCACAGAATCCCCCCCGAGCCGGTTGACCGTGCTTTGGATCTGGATCCCGGAGCCACTCTTGTGCGAGGTCTTCGCCGGGTGCGCCGCTTGGGTCGGGTGGACAGGGTGAGCCACGTCTGCGAGACAAGGGTGAAGGCTGGCCAGCCCGAGCAGCCCGGCAGCCGACAGGACGGCACTCATGCGGCCATTGAACCAGATGTTTTTTTTCTTGTGGAGTTCTCCAGTTCAGTTAACGGGCGCTTTGGTGATCGTCACGTCGATGCACCCGGCGAGCACTTTTCCGTCGGTCACATCTTTGTCATGCAGGCTCAGGACGGCTGGCCCAGCGGGCAAATTCAGGAGCCTGTAGTCAGGAGGTGGGGGCGGTAAGTACCGTTTGCGAGCGCCCCTTTCGAGCACGGTGAGGACGGGTTGTGCCTGGGTTCCATCACTGCGCGTCACGCCTTGAACAGATAAGCGGTACCAGCCAGCTTCGGGTGCATCGAAGCGCATGAAGCGCTGGTTGCCCAATTTGTTGGGGATACCGAAAGCAAGATCGATATTGAAGAGGGGCGCCGCGTTGAGGCTGCAGCCTCTTGCAACCGTGTTCAGCGCCAGAGGCTGGTAGATTGGCAGTACCAGCGCCAGCGGTGGCACCCCGGCTATGGCTAAGCCGCCATCGTTCGTCTCGTTGGTGCCAAACGGATCGCCCGACTGCTTCGAGGTCACGATGGTATGCGCCGTGAGGAGCTGATCGAGGGTGTCGCCTGTGTCGGCGTTGCTGCGTCGGACGGCGTCCGAGAACGCAAAAATCGAGGTGAAGGCCGGCGTATTGGCTAACGTCTTCATGGCCTGTTGGATCGGGGCAAAGCCCGCCTGCTGGCCCAACTGGTAGACGATTTTCGCGATCGACTCTTCCCTGAACCACCCAGGCTGGGTAGGTGGTGCCCCGTCCAGCAGGTCTGAAAATCCATTGGCCTGCCCAGCGCCCTCTGAGTCACTGTAGTCACGGCGTTCGGTAATGATGGCGGAGAGAGCATCGCCCCAGCCCTCGCTAAAGGCGATGGTCATTTCCAGCGGCTCACCGCTGTGGGGCCCACCGGGGGAGTCGTCCCGGGAAAATGCCCACTGGTAGTAGTGGCCCCACTCATGGGCGATAACGGACTCGTCGTATTCGTCCGTGTCGACGTCGGCTTGGCCTAGAACGTAGATATGGCCCATAACGAGGGTAGAGAGAAAACTGGTGGCCGTAATTTCGCCCTTTACGCGGTTGCCGGGCGCTGGCTTGTTGGCCGTGCTCCAGTGCAAGCCCAGGGGCTTGAACCGCGCAGCGGGATCCACAGCCAAAAGCTTGCGCTGCGCGCGGTAAACCGTGTCGAGGATGGCAAAGGGCCCTGCCGCGCGCGCTTCGACATAAGCTGAACCCGTCCAGCCAGAGGCAGCATGCACATGGGCCGTCCCTGTGTTGGATGCAAACGCCGGTGACTCGACCGCATACAGCGCATCTGCACGCGTGTTGTCGGTGACGGCGATCGGCGTACCGTTAGCATCCAACTGCGCCAGCACGCGAAGGCGGACAGTTTGATCCGCCGGTAGAGAGACACTGTAGCGGCCCTGGTCATCGGTTGTCGTTCGCGCATGGACCGTGCCGTCGTTGCCGACCACCTCCAAGGCTGCGCGACGGATCAGCCGAGCCTCGGTTTTAGAGTAGATCAGTTGGCCCGACTGGTTGTGAACGTAATCAAAGGTGGCCAAGCCGCTGAGATTCACAGGGGAAGGCACTGGGCTGCTACTTGCTGCGGGTACGGGATTTTGTGTGCCGGAAGATCCGCCACCGCCGCATGCGGCCAGCAGGGAGAGCGCCAGCCCAGCCAGAACGGCTTGGAAGAATCGCGTGGAAGACCCAATTTTCGAAGAGGGCCAGAGGAAATAGTTGTGCATGAACACCTCGGGTTGAACCCAACAACAGGTGTGCTCGCGGTCACGAGCCTGCATGGGTGCCAGGCCCGATCGATTCACTCCACGCCGGCCTGACCTGTCACTGACCCGGATGTCCTATGGATGGCTTCGATGGCGCACCTGCTGTTCGCTGTTGAGGTGACTTCTCGGCAGAAACGCGCTGCTGAGAAAATAGGGCGATGCCGAATCTTCTCGATCCCAAATGGTCTCTCTTCCTCAAGGCGGTGGAGACTGGCAGCGTGACACGTGCCGCCATAGCGCTCGACCTTGCCCCTTCTGTGGTCAGCCGGCACATTGCTAGCCTGGAGCGTGAGGCGGGCGCACGGCTGTTCAAGCGAACCGGGCGCGGCGTCGCTCTGACTGAACTGGGTCAGCAAGTCCATCCGCGCATCGTGGCCCTGCAGCAGCAGGCCGAGCAACTGGCAGACGACATCCGGACGAGCGGTAGTACGCCAGTGGGTGACGTCCGGGTGGGTCTGCTGCCCTCGACGGTGCCGGTACTGGCAGGCCCCTTGCACGCCGAGGTACGAAAGCGGTGGCCCAGGGTAGGTCTGCATCTGACCGAAGGCTCCAGCGCCCAGTTGGAAGAATGGCTGTCCCAAGGTCGGCTCGACCTCGCTTTGCTCCTGCGGGAGGAAGATACGGCCCTGCCCGATGAGACAGTGCTCAAGCGTGTGTCGCTTTGTCTCATCGTCCCAGTTCGCCATCCGTTCGCCTCCCGTAAGTCCATCCCTTTTGATGAGGTCGCGCCGCTCCCCTTGGTCCTTCCCAGCGAGCCGCATCCGCTGCGCATCCGCTTAGCCAAGCTAGCGAGGCAGAAGGGTCTGACCTTTACCCAGGTGATCGAGGCGGACTCGATCCGGCTACAGCACGAAATCGTCGCCCATGAAGGTGGCTACGCGATCACCGCCGGCGCCATCGAACTCCGGGCCAGGCGCCGCCTGGCGGCGGTCCGTATCGTGCGGCCACCGATGTCGCGCGCAATCGTTCTGGCGGCCGGCAAACACAAGGCTCATTCACGTGCTGTTCGGGAGGTGACCCAGCTGCTTGGCGACATGGCACCTGAATTGCTCAAAGAAGATTTGTAATCCGAATAAGAGTTGCCAAAAAGACAATTCTGATTTCGCCGATGCCGGCTAGTCCGGAGACCGACCCCGGCCTAGGATGCCTGCCAATCAGGAGACATCGACTTGGGCGCCACCGTAGCCGGACCCGCCATCGCGGTCCCACCGACCCTTTTCATCACTGATGCCGAAGTGGCGCAATTGGCCGACTGGTCTGCCGCCGTCGAGGCGCTGCGTCGTGCCTATTCGGTTCCGATCGCTCCGGCCATGGTGCCTCCGCGATCCATGGCGCGCGGCGAAGGCATCTGGCTGCGTGGGCTCACCGCCGTTTCCCCGGCTGGTGGCCATATGGGCTGCAAGCTGATTGCGGCTAGCATGAAAGCCCAGCGGGCCAGCTACCTGATCTCGCTGTTTGACCAGACCACGATGGCGCTGGCAGCGCTCATCGATGGCAACCGCATCACCGGCATCCGCACTGCTGCCACGGCTGCTGTGGCCGTGGACAAGGCGGCGCCGAGTCGTCCGCTGCGCGTAGCCGTCATCGGATCGGGCTTCGAGGCACAGGGCTTGCTCGCAGCCCTGGCTGCGGTGCGTCAATTGTCCGAGGTGCGTGTCTTCAGTCCCACGCCTGCCAGCCGCGAACGCTTCGCTGAAAAATTTCGGCTGGAGCTATCGCTTGCAGTCACGGCGGTGACCCAGCCCGAGGAGGCGGTCAAGGACGTCGACGTGATCCTGTGCGCCGCCCGCAGCCGCGATGAAAGACCGGTGATCCATGGTGATTGGCTGGCGCCTGGCATGACTGTGGTGTCCATCGGCTCCACGTTACCCGAGCAGCGTGAAGTCGACGAGCGCACCGTGGCGCGTGCGACCTGCATCATCGCCGACATGCCGGAGGAGGTAGCCCACGACACCGGCGACATGCTGGCGGCGACACGCGCTGGCGTCGACTTCGCGGGCAAGCTGGCGCCGCTCTCGGACTTCGTCGGAGGCCTCGTTTCCGCCGGACCGCAAGATATCGTGCTTTACAAGTCTGTGGGCTCTGCCCTACAGGACGTCGTCATCGCCGAGATGCTTCTGGTCCAAGCCCGCCACAAGGGGCTGGGCTGCGAGATGCTCCGCAGCATCGTGCCCGTCGCCAAGTAAGTCACTTTGATCGACCGAAAAAGATATGCCTTCATACGCCAAGAATGACGCCCGCGCCTGGGCCCGTGAACACCTCGTAGGATGCTCTGGCGTCACGATACCCAGCTATTCGGCAGACATGCGCCGCCTCAACGAGAGAGGAATTCGGCATGACGTCGAGTTGATCCAGAGGCTTGGCTTCACCTACACCCTCTTGTGCTCCGAGGTGGCGATCACCCCTGAGGAGAACGCACAGTTCACCGCCTGGGCCCGCGACACGGCTGGCCAAGGTCTGGGCCTGTTCTTCCACGCTGCCTTCGGCACGCTCTCCGAGAACATCGAGGCGGTGAAGCTGGCCGAGAAGGCTGGCGCCGACCTGGTGCTGCTCTCTTACCCGCCTCAGTTCTGGCCCACCAGCGAGCAGGAAATCTACGACTACACCCGGCTCTTTTGCGACGCCACCGAGCTGGGCGTGATGCTGTTTCCGATTCCCCTGTGGGGCTTCGAGCGGGTCCATCCGGCGGGTATGTCCGTGCAGCTCGTGCGGCGCCTGTTGAATGACTGCCCCAATATCGTCGCGATCAAGTCGGAGCAGGGCTTTCCTATGCCTGGCGGCATCTGCGAGATGTATCACCACTTTCGCGACGAAGTCGTGATCTCTTGTCCCATTGAGTACGACGCCATCCCGCTCATGAGTCTGATGAAGCTCCAGTTCTCCGGCACGAGCAACACCCAATGGATGGGGGATTACTACCCTCGTGCCTTCGACTTGGCCCGAAGCGGGCAATGGGAGGCGGCGATGGAGATGTACTGGAAGGTCAATCCCGCGCGTCAGGCGGGCGGCGCCGCCGCCCAGGCCTCAGTGCCGGGCACTAATGTCTTGAACCGCACCGTCTGGAAGTACCAGGACTGGCTGGCAGGCTTCAATGGCGGACCACTTCGCAGTCCTTCGCCCCGCGCACCCGACCGCTTCATGAAGGGCATGCGCCAGGGTCTGGTGGCATCGGGCCTACCGGTCACCGCTGATCCGGACAGCGCCTTCATCGTCGGCCGCCACCCCTGCTGATGGGCCCGCATTGCATGACATCCCCAAGGATCTGGCGATCTGTGATTTTTTTCGACATCACGTACCCGTGCCGAGATGGGCTTAAGCCCGCGTTCAGCTGAGTGTTTCAACCGTCAAGAAAAGGAGACAAGGCCATGATGAATTTCCGCAAGGCGCGACGCTGGGTGGTTTTGGCGGCAGCTGCCTTCGCCGTGAACCTGAGCGCCCATGCTCAGTCCACGGTGGTCAAAGTGGTTGTGCCCTTTCCTGCGGGGGGTGTCACCGATCTGATCGCCCGCTTGCTGGCTGACGGGATGGCCAAGCAGCTGAGCCAGACCTTCATCATCGAGAACCGTCCAGGTGCAGGTGGCCGCATTGGCATTGACCTGGTGGCCAAGGCGCCGCCCGATGGCAGCACCATTTTGTTCACCAACTCCAGCTACAGCATCTTGCCGGTGGTAGAGCCCAAGATCTCCTTCGACCCGACCAAGGCGCTCACGCCGGTTAGCATGGTCAGTACCTACGGCCTTCAAATGCTGGTTCGCAATGACCTGCCGGTCAACTCCCTTCCTGAGTTCATCGACTTCGCGAAGAAGAATCCCGGAAAACTCAGTTACGGCAGCGCCGGTATGGGAAGCGGTACGCATTTCGGCGGCGAATATCTCAAGTCGCTCACCGGCACCGTCCTGGTCCACATTCCCTACAAATCCACCAACGGTGCCCTCAATGATGTGGCCGGCGGCCAACTGGACTTCGTTCTCGATGGCGCGGCCAAGACGTTGGTGGATGCTGGTAAGGTCAAGCTGATCGCCGTCACCGGCTCCAAGCGGGACGCGCGATTCCCGAACACACCCACCGCTGCGGAAACAGGTCTCAAGGAGTATGTGATGGAGTCCTGGGCTGGTTTCCTTGCGCCCCCAGGTACGCCTCAGCCTGCGATCGATCGCTTGAACCGTGCGGCGGCCGCCACCCTGCAGGACCCTGCGGTGCAAAAGCGATTCGCCGAACTGGGTATGGCGCCTGAGGGGGGGCCCGCTAGCCGCTTGGGCGGGATGATCAAGGACGAATTGGCGCTCTACCGGAAGATGGCGAAGGACGCGGACCTCAAGTTCGAGTGAGGCATTGAGGGTCTTGGTTGATGACGCCCGGAGCTGATTCGGACTCCACGCCGCAATGAAGACCATCGTCACCCTAGAAGGCTCTTTGCAGATGTGATCGAATTGGCCGACTGCTGAGTCAGGTCGCTTCGACACTGCCGGCTGTCATGTGCTGAACATGACAGCCAGCAGAGTGACTTCAGACGGTCAGCACATGCAAAAGCCGATCCAACCCACCGCTGTTGATCGCCACCATCGCCTGCTCGCGCACCTTGGGTTTGGCGTGGTAGGCCACCGACAGGCCGGCCTCGGCCATCATCGGCAGGTCGTTCGCACCGTCCCCCACGGCAATGGCTTGCTTGGGCGAGAGACCGTGGTGGGCGCAGGTGGTGCGCAGCATGCGGCGCTTTTCTTCGCCGTCGCAGATGTCGCCCCAGTCCTGGTCGACCATGCGGCCAGTCAGTTTGCCGCCTTGGACCTCTAGGACGTTGGATCGGGTGTCGTCGATGCCGAGGCGGTCGCGGATACGGTCGGTGAAGAAGGTGAAGCCGCCCGAGACCAGCAAGGTCTTGAGGCCGGCCTTCTTGCAGGCGGCTACCAGTTCGGCTGCACCCGGATTGAGTTGCAAGCGCTGGTCATACACCTGCTGCATGGCCGCCTCGGGCACGCCCTGGAGCAGGGCCACCCGCCGGCGCAGGCTTTCC
>JAURKV010000066.1 GCA_030831585.1 Ramlibacter sp.
AAAGCGGCGGGTATGCGGTGCGGGTGCAGCGGCGCCTATGCGGGGCTGAGGAGCACAGGTCGACAGGGGTCGTAGAGCGCGGCATGTTTGAGGCCCGCAGGGCCGAGTTTGCCGCGCGTGCCCCTGGGGGCCGAGCACCGCAAGGAAGCCCGAAGGGCCCCCGCATCGAAGCCGCTGCGCCCGTACCGCATGCCCGTCGCGCTCTGGGCCATTGGCGAGGAGCGCATCGCAGAATGGCAAACGACAGGGCAGGAATGCCCCAAAGAAAAAACTTCAGTGCGCCAGGATCTTGTTGAGGAAGTCCTTGGTCCGCGGCTGTCGGGCTTCCGGGTTGCCGAAGAAATCGTCCTTCGAGCAGTCTTCAAGAATGCGCCCGCCCACGTCAATGAAGATGACGCGGTTGGCCACCTTGCGGGCAAAGCCCATTTCGTGGGTGACCACCATCATCGTCATGCCTTCCTTGGCCAGGGTGACCATGACGTCGAGTACCTCACCCACCATCTCGGGGTCGAGCGCAGAGGTAGGCTCGTCGAACAGCATCACCACCGGGTCCATCGAGAGGGCGCGGGCGATTGCCACCCGCTGCTGCTGGCCGCCGGAGAGCTGACCGGGGAACTTGTCCTTGTGCGCCATCAGGCCCACGCGGTCGAGCATTTTCAGGCCCCGTGTCATGGCTTCATCGGGGGTGCGGCCGAGCACTTTGATTTGGGCCAGGGTGAGGTTTTCAGTCACCGACAGGTGCGGAAAGAGTTCGAAGTGCTGGAACACCATGCCCACCCGGCTGCGCAGCTTGGGGAGGTTGGTGGCCGGGTCAGTGACTTGCACGCCATCGACCGTGATGCTGCCCTTTTGCACCGGCTCCAGTCCGTTGACGGTCTTGATGAGGGTGGATTTTCCCGAGCCCGAGGGTCCGCACACCACCACGACGTCGCCCTTGTTGATGCTCACCGAGCAATCGCTCAGCACCTGCACCGGGCCGTACCACTTGGAAATGTTCTTGATGTCGATCATGTTCAATAGTCCCAGTCAAACTCAGCGAATGATGGCAATGCGCGCCTGCAGACGACGCACCAGCCAGGACAGGCCGAAGCACAGAGTGAAGTAGATGATGGCGGCCAGCAGGTAGGCCTCCTCGGGCCGGCCATAGATCTTGCCGGCGGTCACCAGGCCCTTGAGCAGGTCGTAGGCGCCAATGGCATAGACCAGGGAGGTGTCCTGAAACAGGATGATGGTCTGGGTGAGCAAGACCGGCAGCATGTTGCGAAAGGCCTGGGGCAGCACCACCAGGCGCATGTTCTGGCCATAGGTCATGCCCAGGGCCTGGCCGGCATAGACCTGACCGCGCGGGATCGACTGGATGCCCGCACGCATGATTTCGCTGAAATAGGCCGCCTCAAATGCAATGAAGGTGATGACTGCCGAGGCCTCTGCGCCCACCGGGCGGCCGATGATCAGCGGTACCAGCAGGAAGAACCAGAGGATCACCATCACCAGCGGGATGGACCGCATGCCGTTGACATAGAAGGTGGCCGGGATGACCAGCCACGGCCGGCCCGACAGGCGCAGGAGCGCGAGCAAGGTGCCAAAGAAAATGCCGCCCAGCGTGGCCACGATGGTCAGTTGGATGCTGAAAATGAAGCCGCTGAGAACAAACTTGCTGAGCATGTCCCAGCTGACGAAGGAGAGGTCGAGGTTGCCCAGCATGCTCAGTGCCCTCCCCCGGTACCACCAGCCGCGATGAAGCCGGGCACCTGTACCCTGCGCTCGATGTAGGCAAAGATGCGGTTCACGGCAAAGGCCGATAGGGCATAGAGGCCGGTGACTGCCAGGTAAATTTCAATGCCCCTCGAGGTTTCTTCCTGGGCCTGCATCGCGAACATGGTCAACTCGGCGATGGACACCGCAAACGCCACCGAGGAGTTTTTGAGCAGGTTCATGGACTCGCTGGTCAGGGGCGGCAAGATGATGCGAAACGCCATTGGCAGCAAGACATACCGGTAGGTCTGCGTGGTAGTGAGGCCCATGGCCATGGCGGCGTAGCGCTGCCCGCGCGGCAGCGACTGGATGCCCGCGCGCACCTGCTCCGCGATTCGCGCCGAGGTGAAAAAGCCTAGCCCGAAGACCACCAGCACAAAACCAGGCACCTGCTGGAAGGCGGGAAACATCTTGGGCACCACGAAGTACCAGATGAACAGTTGAACGAGGATGGGGATGTTGCGGAACAGCTCAACCCAAGCGTTGGCCAGGCGCACCAGCCAAGGGTTGTTCGGCAGGGTCCGCAGGGTGCCAAAGAATGCGCCGGTGATCATGGCCACTACCCAGGAGGCGCCGGCCACTGCCAGCGTCCAACGCCAGGCCTCCATCATCCATTCGAGATAAGTGCGGCCGCCGCCGTCGTCGGTGAGAAATACCTGCCAGTCCAGGGTCATGGGGGATCGGCTCCGCGGAAAAAAGGTCGTCGGTTGTAACGCGTCGCTGCAAAAAACACAAACCCCGCGGACGCCAGGCGCCGCGGGGTTTGTTGGCTCAACTCGTCAACTTACTTCTTGGCGTAGTCTTCCACAGGCTTGTCGTTGGGGTTGGCCCAGACCGCCTTGGTCGCCTCGCTGACCGGCAAGCCAACGCGGGTGTTCTTCGGGGGGATGGGCTGCACGAACCACTTGTCATACAGCTTGGCAATGTCGCCGGACTTCATCATGTCGCGCAAGGTGTCGTCTGCCAGCTTCTTGAAGGCTGGGTCGTCCTTGCGGAACATGATGGCGATGGGCTCGACGCTGAGAACTTCGCCGACGATACGGAAATCAGCCGGGCTCTTGGAAGCGGCAATGTTGCCGGCCAGGATCTGGCCGTCCATCACGAAGGCGTCAGCACGACCGGACTCGAGCAGCAGGAAGCTGTCTGCATGGTCCTTACCAAAGACTTCCTTGAAGTCAATGCCGGTGGCGCGCTCATGCTTGCGCAGCAGCTGGACCGAGGTGGTACCGGTGGTGGTGGCCACGTTGCGGTCCTTCAGCTGAGAGATGCTGGTGATACCGGAGTTGGCCTTCACCGCGATGCGCACTTCTTCCACGTAGGTGGTAACGGCAAAGGACACGTCCTTCTGGCGGGCAGCGTTGTTGGTGGTGGAGCCGCACTCGATGTCGACGGTGCCGTTTTGCACCAGGGGAATGCGGTTTTGCGAGGTGACCGACTGGTACTTCACGTCCACCTTGCGGCCGACGGCCTTCTCGACGTTGCCGATGATGCGTTGGCACAGCTCGACGTGGAAGCCGGCGTACTTGCCGTCGCCCAGGGTATAGGACAGGGCACCCGAGGAATCGCGCACACCCATGGTGATCACGCCAGAGGACTTGACCTTCGCCAAGGTGTCACCGGCCTGGGCGAGGGCGCCACCGGCAGCAAGGGCAGCGACCGCGAAGGCCAATAGATGCTTCTTCATGAAAGATCTCCTGAGCAAATTGCAAAGTGGAAGGAAAGAACACCGATTCTAGGCATGGCTGCAGTCATCCCGCCACAAGACAGGACATTTCGCACCGGGCAGTTGCGGTGCCTGAGGGGGGATCACAGGGTAAACCCGCAGCACACGCGTTGCGCGGGCTGCTCTGGACACCGTTCTGGCCTGGCAATGCCCAAGGGCGAGCCGCGGCGGGCATCCGAGACAGCCCCCAAGGCCGCGAGAGATAAGACACCTCAGGACATCAACCGCCCAGGCTGGGTAAGCCGCTCGGGCACCAGCAGGGCCTCGATCTGCTCCCGGGTCAGAATGCCCAGCGACTCGGCCACCTCGTCAATAGCGCCGCCGGTGGCAATGGCCGTCTTGGCGATGAGCGCTGCCTTCTCGTAGCCGATCACCGGGTTGAGGGCGGTGACCAAGGTCACCGACTCGCGCACCCGCCTTGCCAGCAGTTCGTAGTTCGGGACGATGCCATCGACGCAGTGCTCGCGCAGGGTGTCGCAAGCATTGGCGAGGTGCTTGATGCTCTTGAAAAGGCTCCAGCCCATGATGGGCTCAAAGGCATTGAGCTGAAGCTGGCCGGCCTCCGAGGCCAAGGTGACCGTCATGTCGTTGCCGATCACCTCGAAGGCCACCTGGTTGACCACCTCCGGGATCACCGGGTTGACCTTTCCCGGCATGATGGACGAGCCCGCCTGACGGGGCGGCAGCTTGATGTCGCCAAAGCCCGCCTGGGGGCCGCTGGAAAGCAGGCGCAGGTCGTTGCAGGTCTTGGACAGCTTGGTGGCTACGCGCTTGAGCACCCCGGAGAGCTGGACAAAGGCACCGGTGTCCTGGGTGGCCTCGATCAGGTTCTTGGACTTGACCAAGGGAATACCGCTGATCGCGGCCAGCTCGCGGCAAGCCAGCTCGGCGTAGCCCGCAGGCGCGTTGATGCCGGTGCCGATGGCGGTGGCGCCGAGGTTGATTTCTTGAATGAGAGCGCGGGCCTCGCGCAGACGGGCCTGGTCCTCTTCGAGCATGACGGCATACGTGGAAAACTCCTGGCCCAGGGTCATGGGAACCGCGTCCTGCAGCTGGGTGCGTCCGATCTTGAGCACCGCATGGAACTCGGCCGCCTTGCGCTCGAATGATTCGCGCAAGCGGCTCATGGACAGCAGCAGCCGGTCGATGCCGAACCAGAGGGACAGGCGCACCGCAGTGGGGTAGACATCGTTGGTCGACTGCGAGGCGTTCACATGGTCGTTGGGGTGCAGCACGTCGTAGCGGCCCTTGTCGAAGCCCATGCGCTCGAGCGCGAGGTTGGCGATGACCTCGTTGGCGTTCATGTTGGTGGAGGTGCCCGCCCCTCCCTGGATCACGTCGACCACAAACTGCTCATGGAGGTGGCCGGCGGAGAGTTGCTCGCAGGCATGGGTGATGGCGTGAAAGCGCTTGGCGTCGATCACGCCCAGGGCCAGATTGGCGCGGGCGGCGGCCTTCTTGACCAGGGCCAGGGCCCGAATCAAGTCGGGCATGGCCGACAGGGCAGTACCGGAAATAGGGAAGTTTTCAACTGCCCGCGCGGTGTGCACGCCCCAGTAGGCGTCGGCGGGAATGTCTCGGGGGCCGAGGAAATCCTGCTCGGTGCGAAATCGGTCGGCGGTGTCGGCATTCATGGGCCATCGTCCTGAGTGAGTCGTGGCCCCAATGTAGGTCTGGGCGATCGCCCGCGCTAATGCCGAGGCAGCAATGGCCCATGTCAAGTCCGCATGGCCTGTCAGGAATCTGAAACAGCGCCGGGCTGAGCAGTAGTCAGCCGGCTGCGGCGGACCGAGGGGCCTGCGCGACCAAGTAGTCCCACAGCGCCTGCGCAGCGCCCTGAACATGGCGCACGCCTTCGCGGCCCGGCTTCTGGCGCCAAGCCCGAATTTCGAGCGTCATGCGCAGCGGGCCCAGCCCGCCCTCGTCGGCCGGGACAAGGCGCCCCACAGCCAGCTCAGCGCGTACTGCGCTGGTCGGCAAGAAGGCCAGGCCGTGGCCCTCCAGCGCCATGACTTTGAGACCCTCGGCCATGTCGGTTTCGTAGACCCGGTCCAGGTGCAAGGGTGCCGGCGACTGCCGCTGCAGCAGTTCAGTCACCTGGGCCAGATAGGCACCGCTGGCGTATCCCAGGTAGGGCAAGGGGTGGCTGACCCGTCCGGGCAGGAGGAAGGTGGGCCGGCCTTCTGCGTCAGGTCGGCAGTAGGGCGCGACGGTCTCGCGACCGAGGCTGACCATCTCGTAACGCTCCGCCTCCAGCGGCAGGGGCAAGGCCTCGTGGTGGTAGGCGATCAGCAGGTCGCAGCTTCCCTCGACCAGACGCAGCATCGCGTCGTGCACGTTGAGGGCGGTCAGCCGGCTCTTGACCGGTCCGAACCCGGCGCGCAGGCCCGATAGCCAGCCAGGGAAAAAGGTGAAGGCCAAGGTGTGCGGCGTAGCGAACTCCACCAGACCGTGGTTGGCACCCGACTGCCCACGAAGCATGGCGCGGGTGCTTTGAAGGGCCTGGAGAACCTCCAGCGACTGCTCGTACAGGGTTTGGCCCGCCGGGGTGAGCCGGGTCGGGTAGGTGCTTCGGTCGACCAGATCGCAGCCGGCCCAGGCTTCCAGGGCCTGAATGCGACGGGAAAAGGCCGGCTGGGTGACATGGCGCAGCTGGGCGGACCGACTGAAGCTGCGGGTCTCGGCCAGGCTCACGAAGTCCTCGAGCCACTTGGTTTCCATGGGCCTGATTATGGGAGGGCGGCGGGCGCCCGAACAGGGGCGGTGCCCCGTCGGCCGATCAGCCCGGCACGTCCTCGCGCTCTTGCTGCAGCGCCCACATGCCGGCGTAGCGGCCGCCCTGGGCGAGCAACTCGGCATGGTTGCCGCGCTCGACGATGCGGCCGGCATCCATCACCAGAATTTCGTGGGCGTCCACCACGGTCGACAGGCGGTGGGCGATGACCAGGGTGGTCTTGTTGCGGGCCACGCTTTGCAACTCGGCCTGGATCGCCCGCTCATTGGCCGAGTCGAGCGCGGAGGTGGCTTCGTCGAAGATGAGGATGGGCGGGTTCTTGAGCAGGGTGCGGGCGATCGCCACACGCTGTTTCTCGCCGCCCGAGAGTTTGAGCCCGCGCTCGCCAACCCGGGTCTGGTAGCCCTCAGGGGTGCCGGCAATGAAACCATGGATGTGCGCGGCACGCGCCGCCGCCTCGACTTCATCCTGGCTGGCGCCGGGGCGCCCATAGGCGATGTTGTAGGCCACGGTGTCGTTGAACAGCACTGTGTCCTGGGGCACGATGCCGATCGCCTGGCGCACGCTGGCCTGGGTGACCTGGCGAATGTCCTCGCCGCCGATGCGGATGCTGCCCGCCTGCACGTCATAGAAGCGGTAGAGAAGACGCGCCAGGGTTGACTTGCCCGAGCCCGAGGGCCCGACCACCGCCACCGTCTTGCCTGCCGGGATTTCGAAGCTCACCTCGTGCAGGATCGGGCGCGAGGGCTCGTAGGCAAAACGCACCTGATCGAAGGTGACGCTGGCCTGATCCAAGCCCGACAAGGGCTGCGCCCCGGGCACATCGGCGACCTCGCGCTCACGGTCCATCAGAGTGAACATGCGGTCGAGGTCGGTCAGGCTCTGCTTGATCTCCCGGTACAGCACACCCAGGAAGTTGAGCGGGATGTACAGCTGGATCATGAAGGCGTTGATCATGACCAGGTCGCCCAGCGTCATCCGGCCCTCGACCACGCCCTGGGTCGCGCGCCAGAGCATGGCCACCAAGGCGACGGCAATGATCAGCTGCTGGCCGGTGTTGAGGAGCGACAGGGTGGTCTGCGACTTCAGGCGCGAGCGGCGCAGGCGTTCCAGGCTCTCGTCGTAGCGGCGGGCCTCAAAGCCCTCGTTGTTGAAGTACTTGACGGTTTCGTAGTTCAGGAGCGAGTCCACCGCCCGGGTATGGGCGGCCGAATCGAACTCATTGGCCTCGCGACGGAACTGGGTGCGCCACTCGGTGATGCTGATGGTGAAGACGATGTAGATGGCCAGCGCCAGCACGGTGATGCCGGCAAACCAGACGTCGAACTTGATCGCCAGGATCGACAGCACCAGCGCCACCTCGATCAGGGTGGGCACCACGCTGTAGAGGGAATAAGAAATGAGCGACTCAATGCCGCGCACCCCGCGCTCGATGTCGCGCGTCATGCCACCGGTCTGGCGCTCCAGGTGGAAACGCAGGCTGAGCGCATGCAGGTGCTCGAAGGTGCGCAGGGCGATGCTGCGCGCCGCGCCGTGGGTGGCTTTGGCAAAGACCAGCTCGCGCAGCTCGGTGAAGAGGGAGGTCGACAGGCGCAGCAGCCCATAGGCCAAGAGCAGCCCGACGGGTACCAGCAGGGGCAAAGTGGCCGGGCCCAGACGGGGGGTCATTGCGTCGACCATCTCCTTAAGGATGACCGGCACCCCCACATTGGCCAGCTTGGCGCCCACCATGAAAATCAGCGCCGCCAGTACCCGCCAGCGGTATTCCAGCAGGTAGGGCGCCAGGCGGCGCAAGGTCGCCCAGTCGGTTCGGGGGGCGCCCGGGAGGGTGGGGGAAGGAAGGGGCTGTGCGTGGCCGGCGTGGCGCATGGGAGACAATGTCCGCTCTGAGGTCCGAGCGGAGATTGTGCCCATGTCCGATGCCCCCCCCGAAACCATGCCGACCGACCAGGAACTGGTGCTCAAGGTGATCCCCATGCCCTCGGACACCAACGCCAATGGCGACATCTTCGGCGGCTGGGTGATGGCCCAGGTCGACATGGCCGGCGCGGTGCTGCCGGCGCGCAAGGTGGGCGGGCGTATGGCGACGGTGGCGGTCAACGAATTCGTCTTCAAGCAGCCGGTCAAGGTGGGCGATCTGCTGTCCTTCTTCGCGGTGATCACACGGGTGGGGCGTACCTCCATCACGGTGAAGGTACAGGTCTTTGCCGAACGCCTGCACGCCTACGGCGGCCGCGTGACCAAGGTGACCGAGGCATTTCTCACCTATGTGGCAATCGACGAGGCTGGCCGGCCCCGACCACTGCCACCGGAGGCCTACCAATGAGCGCGCACCAGCCCCCGAACCCGGGCCGCATGCTGGCCCTGCTGGTGGCCCTGCTGGGTGCCGGCTTTGCCCTGATTCTTTTGCCCTTCCTCGGTGCGGTGCTCTGGGCGGTGTTCATCGCCATCGTCTTTGAGCCACTGCACGCACGGGTCCGTCTGCAGGTCGGCTCTCGGCCGACGGTCGCAGCGCTGCTCACCCTGGGGCTGATCGTGGCCATCGTCATCTTGCCTCTGGTGCTGGTGGGTATTGCGGTGGTTCAGGAAGCGGCCACCGCAGTGCAGCGGGTGCGCAGCGGTGAGCTCAATTTCGCGGTCTACCTGCAGCAGATGGTGGACATGCTGCCCAGCTGGGCGCGGGCCATCCTCAATCGGCTGGGCATCGTCAACCTCGAGGCGCTGCAGGCCCAGCTCACCACGCTGCTGGCGGGCAGCGGCCAGTTCATCACCACCCACCTGCTGGGACTAGGGCAAAACACGCTGGACTTCCTGGTGGCGCTGGCGATCATGGTGTACCTGCTTTTCTTCCTGCTGCGCGACGGGCGAGATCTGTCCGACCGGATCGCGCGCTCGATTCCGCTCGATCCGCGGCACACCGAGCGCCTGCTCGGGCAGTTCGTCACCGTGGTGCGGGCGACGGTCAAGGGCAACATCGTCATTTCGCTGGTGCAGGGTCTGCTGGGTGGCATCGCCTTCGCGTTCCTGGGCCTGCCAGCCGCCTTGCTCTGGGGCACGCTGATGGCGCTGCTGTCCCTGCTGCCGGCGGTGGGGGCGGCCCTGGTCTGGGGACCGGTGGCGGTCTACATGCTGGTCACCGGCCAGGTGGCGGCAGCCATTGGCCTCGCCGTCTGGGGCGTGGGCGTGATCGGTCTGGTGGACAACCTGCTACGCCCGATCCTGGTGGGCAAGGACACCGAGCTACCCGACTACCTGGTTCTGATCGCCACGCTCGGCGGCATCGCGGTGTTCGGCATCAACGGCTTCGTCATCGGACCGGTGATCGCCGCCATGTTTCTGGTGGCTTGGCAGTTGATGACGGACCGCGGGCCGAAAAACCGCTGAAGTACCTTGGCGAAACACCTCCTTCCATGAGCCTCACACCCGAAACCCCACAACTGAAGTTCTTCGCCGACCTGAGCGTGCAGGTGGCAGCGCCTGTCGAGGTCGGTCACACGGCACGCGGCCTGCGCCGCGTCATCCCCATCACCGGCGGCGATGTCCGAGGGGAGGGATGGCAGGGCCGGGTCATGGCCGCCGGGGCCGATTTCCAGCTGATCGTCGGCGGCACTACCGCTGAACTTCAAGCCCAGTACGTGCTCGAAACCGACGCCGGCGAGCGTATCTACGTCCACAACCGCGCCATCCGTCATGCGCCGGCCGAGGTGACTGCCAGGCTGATGCGGGGCGAGCCGGTCGACCCAGCGCAGGTCTATTTCCGCTGCCAACCCGCCTTCGAGACTGCCAGCGCCAGCCTGGAGTGGATCAACCAGCGCCTCTTCGTCGGCAGCGGCGTGCGTCTGCCCGACCGGGTGGTGATGCGTTTCTTCGTCCTGGACTGATCAACCTCATTTCGGCACCGATTCACTCGCCCGGCTATATTGACCGGCTTTTTTTTGAAATCCATAACAAGGACAACCCCATGACACTGATACGCCGCCGCCTGCTGGCCGCCGCCGCCAGCCTCACCGCCCTGGTCACCGTGGCCCCCACCGCCTGGGCGCAGGCCTACCCCGCACGACCGGTCCGCATCATCGTCGGCTTCCCCGCCGGCACCGGCCCTGACATCGTCGCCCGTCAGTTGGCCCAGGACCTGTCCAAGGCCTGGGGCGGCGCGGGCGTGATCGTCGACAACAAGCCTGGCGCCGGCGGGCTGATCGCCGCCCAAGAAGCCGCACGTGCACAGCCGGACGGCTACACCCTGATGCTGGGCGAGACCGGCCAGCTCTCGATCGCCCCGAGCAGCTACTCCAAACTGCCCTATGACCCGGTTAAGGACTTCATCCCGGTGAGCCATGTGGTGAGCGCCGAATTCGCCCTGCTGGTCAACCCGCAGAAGGTGCCCTCGCGCAACGTGCGCGACTTCGTCGAATGGACCAAGACACAGAAGGGCCTGTTCATGGCGACCTTCGGCGCCGGCACCCCGGGGCACTTCGGCGCCTTCATGCTGGGCGAGGCCGTCACGGTCAAGCCCGAAGTGGTCCACTACAAGTCCACCGCCGACGCGCTGGGTGGCCTCTTCAGCGGTGACGTGCAGGCGGTGTTTGCCAGCATCGGCTTGGCCACGCCCAACGTCCGGGGAGGCAAGCTGTTCGCCTTGGCCAGCACAGGTCCCGCCCGCACCCAGGCCCTTCCGGAAGTGCCCACGCTCAAGGAGCAGGGCTACTCGAGCCTAGAGTTCGCCTCGTGGTTCGGCATCGTCGCTCCGGCGCGCACGCCGGCAGACATCGTGGCCAAGTTGAACGCCGACATCGTCAAGGCGGTCAGCTCGCCCGAGGCAAAGGCCAAGTACGAGGAGCTGGGCTTTCGGGTCACCGGCACAAGCCGCGACCAGTTCGCCCGCATCATCGCGGCCGACACCGTGACCTGGGGCAAAGCCGTGGCCGCCACCGGCTTCAAGGCCGACTGACGGCGCTCGCCAAAGGGCTAGCCCTTCAAAAAAATCCGGCGCGAATTACGCCGGATTTTTTTATGGGATGCGTGGGTTCAGAGGGTCGAGAAATCAGGCCTGCGCTTTTCCATGAAGGCGGTGAAGGCCTCCCGCGCCGCCGGCTCGGCCAGCATGCGACGGAAGCTTTCGCCCTCTTCGCGGATGCGGGCCATCACCTCGGCTTGCGAGCCCTGCTTCATCAGGCGCTTGGTTTCGATCAGGGCCGACAGCGGCTTGGCCGCCAGCTTGCGCGCCTGAGCCTGGGCCAGGGCGTTGGCTTCAGAAGGCGGCACCACGCGATTGACCAGCCCGACCTCCAGAGCCGCCTCGGCCATGAAGGGCTCGCCGAGCAGGAGAGCCTCCGCCGCGCGCTGGTAGCCAAACAAGCGCGGCGCCAACAGGCTCGAGCCGTTTTCGGCGCACAGGCCCAGGTTGACGAAGGGCATGGAGAAAGCGGCGTTGTCGCCGGCGTAGACGAGATCGCAGTGGAACAGGAGCGTGGTGCCGATGCCCACAGCCGGTCCGCACACCGCGGCCAGCAAGGGCTTGGGGAACATGGCCTGGGCACGCATGAAGCGAAACACCGGCGCATCCTCGCCACCGGGTTTGTTATTCAGAAAGTCGCCGATGTCGTTGCCAGCGGAAAACACGGTCTCACTGCCCTGGAAGACAGCGACGCGCACAGCGGGGTCTGCTGCCGCCGCTTCGAGCGCGTCAGCGAGCGTGGCGTACATGGCGGCGGTGATGGAGTTCTTACGCTCGGGCCGGTTGAAGGTGAGGGTGCACACACCCGCTTCGGTGTGGACGAGGATATCGCTCATAAAGGTCTTTCCGTGACTGCTTGTTGTGGTGAAGGATATCTGGGCCAGCGGCAAGCGCGCAGCTTCAGACCCGCTCGAAGATACCGGCTGCTCCCTGCCCCATGCCGACGCACATGGTGACCATGCCGTACCGCAGGTTCTTGCGGCGCAGCGCATGGACCACCGTGGCCGCGCGGATCGCGCCGGTGGCGCCCAGGGGGTGACCCAGGGCGATAGCGCCACCCATGGGGTTGACCTTGGCGGGGTCGAGGCCAAGTGTGTTCATCACCGCCAGCGACTGCGCGGCGAAGGCTTCATTGAGCTCGATCCAGTCCAGTGCGTCTTGCTTCAGGCCCGCGGCCTTGAGCGCAGCGGGAATCGCCTCGACCGGGCCGATGCCCATGATGTGCGGCGGCACGCCCCGGCTGGCGTAACTCACGAAGCGGGCGAGCGGCGTGAGACCGAAGCGCTTGACAGCAGATTCGCTGGCCAAGATGAGTGCGCCGGCGCCGTCAGAGGTCTGCGAGCTGTTGCCGGCGGTGACGCTGCCGCGCGCGGCGAACACGGTCTTGAGTTTGGCCAGTCCCTCGGGTGTGGTGTCGGGTCGGGCGCCCTCGTCCAGGCTCACGGTGCGGGGGGTGACCGAGACCTTGGCGCTGGCCAGGTCGACGCTGCGCTCCTCCACGGTCACTGGGGTGATTTCGGCGTCGAACTCGCCGGCCTTCATCGCGGCAAGCGCGCGCATGTGCGACTGGTAGGCGAACTGGTCCTGCGCTTCGCGCGAGACCTTCCACTGCTGCGCCACCTTCTCGGCAGTGAGGCCCATGCCGTAAGCGATGCCGTAGGCCTCAAGGTCGTCGGGGTCCTTGAAGATGGCGGGCGAAAGCGAGGGCGAATTGCCCATCATCGGCACCATGCTCATGCTCTCGACGCCAGCGGCGATCATCACTTCGGCCTCTCCCACCCGGATGCGGTCGGCCGCCATCTGCACCGCCGACAGGCCCGAGGCGCAGAAGCGGTTGACGGTGACGCCGCCCACCGACTTCGGGAGCCCCGCCAGCACGGCGGCCACGCGGGCCACGTTCAGGCCCTGCTGGGCCTCGGGAATGGCGCAGCCGCAAACAATGTCTTCCACTGCCGCCGGGTCGAGCCCCGGCACCTGGGCCAGGGCAGCGCGCAAGGTGTGGGCCAGCAGGTCGTCGGGGCGGGTCTGGCGAAAGAAGCCCCGGTGCGACCGCCCGATGGGTGTGCGGGTGGCGGCGACGATGTAGGCGTCCTGGATCTGTTTCATGGTGGACTCCTTCAATTGCATCAATTACGCAAAGGCTTGCCGGTGGACAGCAGGCCCAGGATGCGTTCCTGTGTCTTCGGGTGTGCGACCAGATCGCAAAAAGCCTGGCGCTCGAGGGTCATGAGGTATTCCTCGGTGACCAAGGTGCCCGGGTCCACATCGCCACCCGTCAGCACATGGGCAATGTGGCTGGCGATGCGGAAGTCGTGCGCGCTGATGAAGCCGCCGTCGCGCATGTTCACCAACTGTCCCTGGAGCGTCGCCTTGAGCGCACGACCGCCGACCGGGAAAGGCCGGCGGTGCGGCGCGCGCCAGCCACCGTCGGCCAGGGCCCGCGCCTCACGCAGGGCGACCCACAGCAGCTCGTCCTTGTTGGGAACGATCAGGTCCGAGTCGAGCAGGTAGCCGAGTTGGCGTGATTCGATGGCGCTGGTGCCGACCTTGGCCATGGCGGCCGCGGCGAAACCGTCGGTCAGGAAGGGCGTGATGTCCTTGTGCGCAGACAGCGCCATGTTCTCGGCGGCGCGGCGGGCAATGTAAGCCAGGCCGCCGGCGCCCGGCACCAGACCCACGCCCACTTCCACCAGGCCGATGTAGCTTTCCATTGCGGCGACGCGGCGCGCGGAGTGGATGGCGAGTTCGCAGCCACCGCCGAGGGCCAGACCACGAATGGCACTGACCACCGGCACACCGGCGTAGCGAATACGCAGCATCGTCTGCTGCAAGTAGCCCTCGGCGTCCTCGATCGCGGCCACGCCCACCGCCATGAAGGCGGGCAGCATGGACTCCAGGTCGGCACCGGCAGAAAAGGGCTCGTCGCCCGACCAGATCACCATCGCCTTGAACTGCTGTTCGGCCAGCGTCACCGCCTTTTGCAGGCCTTCGGCCACTTCCGGGCTGATGACGTGCATCTTGGTCTTGAGCGAGGTGATCAGCACCTCCTCGTCGAGCGTCCAGAGGCGGATGTTCTTGTCCTCGTGCAGGGTGCGGCCCGCCTTCTGGAAAGGCTGCGCCTGGCTGCCGAGGACCGACTCGGGAAACAACTGGCGCGCGTGCACGGGCAGGCGGCGTGGCGGCTCGAAGCGTGCTGTCGTGGGATTGAAGGAGCCTTGCGGCGTGTGCACACCACCGGCCTCGGCCACCGGGCCTTCGAACACCCATTTCGGCAGCGGCGCCTTTGACAGGGCGAGACCCGCGTCAATGTCTTCTTGCACCCAGCGCGCCACCTGCAACCAGCCCGCCTCCTGCCAAAGCTCGAAAGGCCCCTGCTTCATGCCAAAGCCCCAGCGCAGCGCCAGGTCGAGGTCACGGGCGGTGTCGGCAATGCCGCCCAGGTGCACCGCGGCGTAATGAAAGCCGTTGCGAAGCAGGGCCCACAGAAATCGGCCCTGCGGCCCTTCGGCCTTGCGAAGCAGGGCCAGGCGTTCAGCCGCAGGCTTTTTGAGCATGCGGGCGTAGACCTCGTCGCACTTCTGGCCGGCGGGGACGTAGTCGCCCTGCGCTGCGTCAAAGCGCAGCACATCGCGACCGACCTTCTTGTAAAAACCCGCCTGTGTTTTCTGGCCGAGGTTGCCCTTTTCGAGCAGTGTCTGAAGCACCTTGGGCGTGGCAAAGCTCGGGTAGAAGGGGTCAGAGGCTTCGCTGAAGTTGTCCTGCAGCGTCTTGATCACATGCGCCATGGTGTCCAGGCCCACCACGTCGGCGGTGCGGAAGGTGCCGCTACCGGCCCGGCCCATCTTCTTGCCCGTGAGGTCGTCCACCACGTCATAGGTGAGGCCATAGCGGTCGGCCTCGGCCATGGTGGCCAGCATGCCGGCAATGCCCACCCGGTTGGCGATGAAGTTGGGCGAGTCCTTGGCCCGCACCACGCCCTTGCCCAGTCCGCTGGTGACGAAGGTCTCCAGGTCGTCCAGCACCTGGGCGTCGGTCAACGGGGTGGCAATCAACTCCACCAGGTACATGTACCGGGGCGGGTTAAAGAAATGGATGCCGCAAAAGCGCGGGCGCACGGCTTCGGGCAGGGCCTCGGCCATCTTGCTGATGGACAGGCCGGAGGTGTTGGAGGCAACGATGGTGCGTGGGCCGAGGTGCGGCGCTATTTTTGCGTAGAGATCGAGCTTCCAGTCCATGCGCTCGGCGATCGCCTCAATCACCAGGTCGCAGTCCTTGAGGAGCTTGAGATGCTCTTCGTAGTTGGCCGCCTGAATCAGGTCGGCGTCGGCTGCTACGCCCAGCGGCGAGGGCTTTTGCTTCTTCAAGGCCTCGATCGCCTTGGTGACGATACCGTTCTTCGAGGACTTGGCGGACGGGGTCCCTCCCCCGTCCGGGTCCTTGGCCGGCAGGTCAAACAGGACCACCGGCACTTTCACATTCACGAGGTGAGCAGCAATTTGCGCCCCCATCACCCCGGCGCCAAGCACGGCGACCTTCCTGACCTGGAACTGGTTCATGGTGTTCGCCCGGGTCACGGTACCCGAACCCAGGTCTGGGTGCGGCCAATGAAGGCGATGGAGCCGCGCACTTCGAGCTTGCGACCGCCTTCGATCGGGGTCATACGCAGGCTGTATTCGCGGCCATTTTCCGGATCGAGAATCTTGCCGCCCTCCCAGACGTCCTTGCCGGCCACCTTGCGGGCGCCGCGAATGATCTCCAGGCCGACGATCAGCTTGTCCTTGCGGTCACCTTCGCAGTCCACACAACGGCTGTCGGGCTTGGCGTCTTTTCGAAGCAGCTTTTCGACACGACCATGGACAGCACCCCCGTCGGCATCGTAGACGCGGATCTCGGACTTGATCTCTCCGGTCTTGTCGTCGATGTTGTGCCAGGTGCCTACCGGGGTCATCTGGGCCCAGGCACTGCCGGTGGCGGCGAGCGAAAAAGCGGCGAGCAGGCGAGCGAAGCGGTTGGGAGCGTTCATGCAGGTCTCCAAATTGAGCGTCTTGGGTTCGGGTCGGTGGCGATGATGCGCAGAGGGGGGAGAGGCCGTTCAGCCCAGCGCTTCCTCGGTGTCGAGCAGCACCTTCACCCCGCTGCGGGCAGTGAGCATCAGGCTGGCCGTCTCGGGGAACAGGCGGGCGAAGTAAAAGCGCGCCGTCTGCAGCTTGGCCTTGTAGAAGGGGTCGGTGTTGCCGGCCTCGATCTGGCGCAGAGCGACCTGGGCCATGCGGGCCCAGAAGTAGCCGAACACCAGGTGGCCGGCCACCCGCAGGTAGTCGACCGCGGCGCCGCCCACCTCGTCCGGGTTCTGGAAGGCGCGAAAACCCAGTTCGGTGGTGAACTTGGTCATCTTGTCGCCCAGGTAAGCCAGCGGGTTGATGAACTCGGCCATCTTCTCGTTGACCCCTTCCTCCTCCACCAACTGCGCGACCAGCTTGCCAAATTTTTTCAGCGTGGCGCCCTGGTTGCCCAGCACCTTGCGGCCCAGGAGGTCGAGCGACTGGATGGTGTTGGTGCCCTCGTAGATCATGTTGATGCGGTTGTCTCGCACAAACTGCTCCATGCCCCATTCCTTGATAAAGCCGTGGCCGCCGAAGACCTGCATGCAGGCGTTGGTGGCGATGTGGCCGTTGTCGGTGATGAAGGCCTTGACGATGGGCGTGAGCAGGGCCACGAGCTCGGCGGCGTCCTTGCGCACCTTCTCGTCGGGGTGATTGAGCTCGCGGTCGATCAGCAGTGCGCAAAACAGGTTGAGCGCACGCCCGCCCTCGGCATAGGCCTTGGCGGTGAGAATCATCTTGCGCACGTCGGGATGCACCAGGATGGAGTCGGCCGGCTTGTCCTTCATCTTGGGGCCGGAGAGGCTGCGCGATTGCAGGCGGTCTTTGGCGTAGGCCAGGGCGTTTTGGTAGGCCACTTCGGTCAGACCCAGGGACTGCATACCCACGCCGATGCGGGCGGCGTTCATCATGATGAACATCGCCGCGAGGCCCTTATGGGGCTGACCCACCAGCGTGCCGACGGCGCCATCGAGCACCATCTGGGCGGTGGCATTGCCATGAATGCCCATCTTGTGCTCGAGGCCGCCGCAGTAGATGCCGTTGCGCGCGCCCAGCGACCCGTCGGGATTCACCAGGTACTTGGGCACGATGAACAGGCTGATGCCCTTGCTGCCAGCCGGCGCATCAGGCAGGCGGGCCAGCACCAGGTGGACGATGTTGGAGACAAAGTCGTGCTCGCCGGCGGAGATGAAAATCTTCTGGCCGGTCAGGCGGTAGCTGCCATCGGGCTGGGGTTCGGCCTTGGTGCGCAGCATGCCCAGGTCTGTGCCGCAGTGCGGCTCGGTCAGGCACATGGTGCCGGTCCACTCGCCGTTGGTGAGCTTGGGCAGGTACATCTGCTTTTGCTCATCGGTGCCATGCGCATGCAGGCACTCGTAGGCGCCGTGGGTCAGGCCCGGGTACATGGTCCAGGC
>JAURKV010000067.1 GCA_030831585.1 Ramlibacter sp.
AACTGGTGGGCGACGACCTGTTCGTCACCAACACCAAGATCCTGCAGGAGGGCATCGAGAAGCAGATCGCCAACTCGATCCTGATCAAGATCAACCAGATTGGTACGCTCACCGAGACCTTCGCCGCCATCGAGATGGCCAAGCGCGCCAACTACACGGCCGTGATCAGCCACCGATCGGGCGAAACCGAGGACAGCACCATCGCCGACATCGCGGTGGGCACCAACGCCGGCCAAATCAAGACCGGCTCGCTCTCGCGCTCGGACCGCATGGCCAAGTACAACCAGCTTCTGCGCATCGAGGAAGACCTGGGCGACGTGGCCAGCTACCCCGGGCGCGCCGCTTTCTACAACCTGCGCTGAGCCCCGCCCATCCTGGTCGACCTGACAATCACTTCGGGTTACATTTCTCGCCAGCCATGCCCGCCCGCATCGTCCCCGGCCTGCTGATCGCGCTGCTGATCGTGCTGCACGCACAGATCTGGTTTGGCCGTGGCAGCGTCGGCGACGTGGCCGGCATGGCACGCAAGCTCGAAGGCCAGAAGTCCGCGAACCTGCTGGCCCGCCAGGCCAACGAGCGGATGGCTAACGAGGTCCGCGACCTGCGCGAGGGCCTGGAGATGGTCGAGGAAAAGGCCCGCACTGAGTTAGGCATGGTCAAACCCAACGAGGTCTATGTGCAGGTCACCCTGCCAGCCGGTCAGGCTGCTCGCGGCGCGGCGGCCTCCCGCCCCACGAATTGAGCGACCGCGCCCCCCTTTGCATTGTGGTGTTCGGCGCGGCCCTCACGGGTCGCACCCGGCTGGTTGCCGACCTGGTGGCAGCACTGGAGAGCACCCGCCCACCCCCTCTCATTTCCGAAGGAGAGCTCTCCTCGCAGGGTCGGCCCCTGCTGGCCGGCTCTCCTAGGTTGGACATCAGCACCCATAAGCCCGACCTGATCCTGCTCACAGGCCTGGACCTCCCCGTACCTGGCGCCCTTCCCGAGCAGCAAGCCGCTGAAGATGGCCGCCTGCGCCAGGCCCTGCAAGCCGCTGGCGTGGGCTGGCGGGTGGTCTACGGCCAGGGGACGCAGCGCACCCACCATGCGCTGCAGGCGGTGGCGGAGGTGGCGCCCTGGGCCTGGACGGCGGCTGTGAGCGAGGCCGAGGCCGGCCGTTGGCAGCGGCTGGCAGCCAACTGCGACAAATGCGGTGACGCCGCTTGCGAGCACCGACTCTTTACCAGACTGCCAAGAGACTGAGTGCGGCGAGAGGGTACGGGAGCAGCGCGCGTGGACCGCGGGTGACTACTGCACTGCCCGGGGGGCCGGTGGCTGATCGCCTGGCGAGGTGAAGAGGCGGGCGGCGTCGACAGCGTCGAAGCGGTACTGGTGGCCGCAAAAATCACAGCCTACTTCGATGTCGCCGCGCTCGGCCAAGATGTCCTCAGCCTCCTGCTGCCCCAGGCTGCGGATCATGCTGGAGACCCGGTCGCGGCTGCAACTGCAGGCAAAGCGCGGTGTCTGCGGCGCAAAGCGCAGAACCTTTTCATCCCAGAACAGGCGGCGAAGCACGGTGTCCACGTCGAGCTCGAGCAGTTCCTGGGCGGTCAGGCTGGCCGCCAGGGTCGCAATGCGGTTGTAGTCCTCGTTGACGCCAATCGCATCCTCGTTGGCGCTGCTCACGAAGGAACCAGCCAGATTGCCCTCCCCCTCCACCGGCAGCCGCTGGATCAACAGGCCAGCCGCCACCTTCTCGTCGGCGGCCAGGATCAGCTTGGTGTCGAGTTGCTCGGACTGCAGCATGTAGTGCTCGAGCACCTCGGACAGGCGCTCGAGCTTCTCCAGGCGGTCGCCGTGCAGAGGCACCACGCCCTGGTAGGGCTGCTGGCCGGGGAACTTGTCGCGCGGGTCCAGGGTGATGGCGCAGCGGCCCTGGTTGCCGACGTTGACCATTTGCGGCAAGCGGGCACCGGCGGGCACATCGCCCACCACCTTGGCGGTGGCGCGCAGGGACAGATCGGGCTGCACCTCGACGACCGCGACCTTCACCGGCCCATCTCCGAAGATCTGCAGAACCAGCGCGCCGTTGAACTTGATGTTGGACTGCATCAGCGCGCCTGCCGCGGCCATCTGTCCCATCAACTCGGCCACCTCGGGCGCCCAGGGCCCAGTACCGGTATTGAGCTGCCGACGCTGCAGCACCTCGGTCCAGGCATCGGTGAGGCGAACAATGATGCCGCGCACAGGCAGGCCGTCGAAAAGAAACTTGTGGAGTTCGCTCACGGGGATGTCCGGCAAATAGGCGCGTGGGATCAGGCGCGCGGGGTCAGGTGGGGAAGTCGAGCTGGGGATCGGGCATGGACTCAGGCAGAAACGCCCGGCTGGGCAGGGCCAGCATGGACCCGCGGCACTGTCAGCCGACCTTCTTCAGCCCACGGGCGAAGCGACGGCTGTTGGCGATGTAGTTCTCGGCACTGACTGCCAGACGCGCGGCGGCAGCGTCGTCGAGCGTACGCACCACCTTGGCCGGGCTACCAATGATGAGGGAGTTGTCGGGGAATTCCTTGCCCTCGGTGACCACGCTACCCGCACCCACGATGCAGTTGCGACCAATGACCGCGCCATTGAGAACGACCGAGCCGATACCGATCAGGCTGTTGTCGCCGATGGTGCAACCGTGGACCATGACCTGATGGCCCAGCGTCACGTTGTTGCCGATGGACAGCGGCTTGCCTTGGTCGGAGTGCAGCACCGACAGGTCCTGCACATTGCTGCCCGTGCCGATGCGGATGGTTTCGTTGTCACCGCGGATCACCACGCCGAACCAGACGCTGGCGTTGTCGCCAATTTCCACATCACCCACCACGTCAGCGCTGTCGGCCACCCAGACGCCGCTGCCAAGCCGGGGGGATTTTCCGTCGATTTCGTAGAGAGCCATGCTGTTGCCTTCGAAGATGGGAGATCCAGAGAACCGGCACCGATTGTAGGCAGGCTCGCCCCGGCGGGCCTTTGTGCGACAAGACGCCGGCTGCTTGCAAGCCGTTCGCCCACCGGCAGCCGCCCCAGGGGTGCGTGACACAATCGCGGGCGATGTCTGAACTGCGCGCCCTGGCCTTGGCGGCCCTGCTCGAGCCCGACCCGGCGGCCAAGTGCGCCCTGGCGCAGACCCTGCACGCCAGCACCGCGCCAGACCAGGCGCCGCCGGTCGAGACAAGCGGGAGGGCCGTGGCACCCGCCACTTCAGGGCTGGCGGGCGGGCCCGGGCCCCGACTATCGATCGCCGAAAACCGTCCACCCTGCCAGGGCGAGTTGCCTGGCCGGCCAGTCCGTCCAGGTCTGGTACATCCGGCCAAGGTACCGCGGCGGTCACCGCACAAGCCTGAGGGCCTGGCTGCCCTGGTGCATGCCATTGCGCACATCGAATTCAATGCGATCAACCTGGCGCTCGACGCTGCCTGGCGCTTTGACGGCATGCCGCCCGCCTTTCACCACGACTGGGTGCGGGTCGCGGCCGAGGAGGCCTACCACCACGGCCTGCTCGCCAAGCTGCTGCGAAAGCTGGGCCATGCCTATGGCGACTTCGACGCCCACGACAACCTCTGGACCATGTGCCTGCGCACCCAAGACGACATCGTCGCCCGAATGGCCCTGGTGCCCCGCACGCTGGAGGCGCGCGGCCTGGACGCCACACCCCAGATCCAGAACAAGCTGCGGGCCGTCGGCACTCCGCTGGCGCTCGAGGCCGTCGAGGTACTCGACATCATCTTGCGCGACGAAGTGGGCCATGTGGCCATCGGCAACCACTGGTACCGCTGGCTCTGTGCCCGTGAGGGACTGGACCCGGTGGCGCATTACCCCACGCTGGTCGTGCGCTACGCCGCACCCCGCCTGCACCCGCCCTTCAACGCCGCCGCCCGCCGGCGCGCCGGCTTTTCGGACGAGGAGCTCGCCTTCTTGCAGGCTGAGCACCCTGCGGCCGATCGGCTCACACCCGTCACCTGAGCCCGTAACGGCGGAACGCGCAAAAACCAATGCAGCCCGACCAGATTCCCCTGATCGACATCGCCGCCCTTTCCGGCGCCGACCTCGCCACCCGCCGTGCGGTCGCACAGGCGGTCGGCGCGGCATGCCGGGACATCGGCTTTTTCGCGATCACCGGCCACGGCATCCCGGCCACACAAATGGCGCAGGCCTTCGAGGCTGGGCGGCGCCTCTTCGAGCTGGACGCCGAGGCCAAGGAGGCCCTGTCTATCCGCCGCCACGGCCACAACCGGGGCTATGTGGCCCTGGGCGTAGAGTCGCTCGACGAGAAGGCAGCCCCTGACCTGAAGGAGGCCTACAACCTGGTCTGGGACGATGCGCCGGACCGCCCCGCCAACCTCTGGCCGCCGATCGTAGGCTGGCAAGCGCCGGTGCAGGCCTATTTCGACGCGGTGCTGGCGGTCGGCCGGCGACTGCATCAGGCCTTCGCCCTGGACCTGGGCCTGGCCGAGGACTTCTTCACCGACAAGCTCGACCGGCCAATGGCGACCCTGCGCTTCCTGCGCTACCCGCCAGCCCCAGCCACCCCCTCGGAGACAAACGGCGCCGCCCAGGCAGGGGCCGGCACCCACACCGACTATGGCAACGTGACCCTGCTGGCCACCGATGGCGTGCCGGGCTTGCAGGTGCAAAGCCGGGATGGCCGCTGGATAGACGCGCCACACCTACCGGGTGCCTTCATGTGCAACATCGGCGACTGCCTGATGCGCTGGTCGAACGATGTCTATCTCTCCACCCCGCACCGGGTCGGCACGCCACCGCGTCTGCGGCACTCCATTGCCTTTTTCCTCGACCCCAACCCGGACGCGCTGGTCAGCGCCCTGCCCACTTGCGTCCCCGTCGGACAGACGCCCCGTCACCCGCCCATCACCGCCGCCGAGCACCTGCGGCAACGGCTGCAGGCCACCTACGGCGGCGAGGCGGGCTGAGCCCCAGCCTGTGCCCTTGGGTTGAGCCCCACGCCGGCTGGGGCCTTGCGGGCGCGGCTACATTGCCCCCTGGCTTGCCAACAGACATTCCGAAACTAGGGACCTGCCGCATGCATCGACGCTTGCCAACCGCACTCGCCCTGACCATGGCCTGGTTCTGCGCCGGCCTCGTCTCAGCCGCGCCCCCAGACGCTCTCCGCGCGGGCGCGGGGATGCAGACCGTGGGACGCTTCGAGATCGACCGCACCGAGGTAACCCTTGGCGCGTTCCGCGAGTTCGCCCGGGCCACCGGCTTCGTCAGCCAAGCCGAGCGGGATGGAGGTGGCTCCACCTTCGAAGGCGGCTGGGTGCGCCGAACGGGCTGGACCTGGCAATCCCCCTTTGGCCGCCCTGGCAGCGACCGGGAACCGGCGGTCCACCTCCGCTTCGACGAGGCCCAGGCTTTCTGCCGGTGGGCGGGCAAGCGCCTGCCCACCGACGCCGAATGGATGGAGGCGGCCTATACCGAGAGGCGGCCCAACCCGCCGGCTGGCTTTGTCACTGGCCGACGCTACCCCTTCCCCACCGGCGAATCCCCGGCGGGCGCCAACTGCGCCGAAGGATGCGGAATGACCCCGACCGTCCTCGCAGACCCGCGCCAAGTCACCTCCCGCGGTCGGGGGCATGCGGAGGTGGGCAGCACACCCGCCGGCGTCAATGGGCTGTACGAGATGGCGGCCAATGTCTGGGAGTGGACGGACGACGGCGGCCCAGGCTCCGAGCGTCCGACCCGAGGCGGCTCCTGGTGGTATGGGCCGGCACAAATGCACCGTGAGCACCTGCAGTCCAAGCCGCGCGACACCGCCGTCGTGTACATCGGCTTCCGCTGCGCTCGCAGCCTCCCCTGAGGGCTGCAGGGACCGGCGTGCTCCCGCCTGCGAAGTGCAGTCCGCCAGTTGAGTCTGCTACGCTTCTGGCGACAAACGTGCCCGCTGCATCCAGCGCAGGGGCGGCAGATGCCCGCGAAAACTGCAAATCTCTGAAACCAGTACACCAGCCATGAAAACTGCCTACGTCCTCAACGGCCCCAATCTCAACCTGCTGGGCACGCGCGAGCCCCAGGTCTACGGCTCCCAGACTCTCGGCGACGTCGAGACCTTGTGCCGCGAGGCCTGCGCAAGGCACGGAATGGCCCTGGACTTCCGCCAGACCAACCACGAGGGTGACTTGGTGACCTGGATCCACGAAGCC
>JAURKV010000068.1 GCA_030831585.1 Ramlibacter sp.
CAGGCGGATGAAGCCGTTGGGGATATCGGCGACGGGTTCGGCTGCTGCTTCGGGTACAGCCTGGGCAACGGTCGTGGCTTGGGCCACGGGCGCCATGTCGGCAGTGGCCATGGCATCGCTCTCTACGACCGTGTCTAGCGACGCGGGCGCGGTCTCTACGCTGGCATCGAAAGACGCTTCGGGAAGGTCAGCGGAAAAGGTGTCCGCAACAATGAATTCGGCAGGCGCAAAGTCGCCCTGCCCATGGAGGCTATCGGTCATGAAGTACTCGCACACGGTGGCGCCGCGCAGGGCGACGGTCATCGTGGATGGTTAAGAAACATCACCATCCAGACGACGTACGGACCGGAAGGTCCGCTGGCCTATTGATGCGGGACGAAGGGTGGCGCTAGAAGCGCCCCATCACGCGGGCCTGTGCTTGAAAGGAGATGCAACAAAAAACCGCAAGTCAAAAAGGATGCCCTTGCGGCGCAGACTGGATTGTCGCATACCCGAAGCCGCCCACGCCGACTTTTTGCGAAGGGTCCAAGCCGGATCTGCGCTTTGCGCCCTCAAAGCTTGAGGAAATGCTCGCGGTAGTGCGCCATTTCATCGATGGACTCGTGCACGTCGGCCAGCGCGGTGTGAAGCTGCTGTTTCTTGAAGGACTCGTAGACCTCGGGACGCCAGCGCCGGCTCAACTCCTTGAGCGTGCTCACATCGAGGTTGCGGTAGTGAAAAAACGCTTCGAGCCGGGGCATGTACTTGACCAGAAAGCGCCGGTCCTGGCCAATGGTGTTGCCGCACAGGGGGCTGCCGTTCTTGGGGACGTACTTCGAAAGAAACTCGATCAGCGCGGCTTCGGCCTGGGCCTCGTCGACGGAGGAGGCCCTGACCCGGTCGGTCAGGCCGCTCTTGCCGTGCGTACCCTTGTTCCAGGCGTCCATCTTGTCCAGTTGGGCGTCGCTCTGATGGATGGCAAAAACCGGCCCCTCGACCCGCGGGGACAGGTGCGGACCGGTGACGACGACCGCAATCTCGATGATGCGGTCTACCTCGGGGTCCAGCCCGGTCATCTCGCAATCGAGCCAAACCAGGTTTTGGTCGCTCTTGGCGAGGGGGGCATCGCTGGCGGGTGCGGTAGAAGCTTGCGTAGTCTCGGGCATGACCCTGATTGTCACCGACGGCGGGGCCGCCGCTACACTGATGCCCGATGTCCGCAGAACTCTCACCTTCCCTATTGATGACCCTGGCCTTCGCGGCCGCCCTGCTCACCGGCCTGGCCCTGCGCTACTGGCTGGCCACGCGCCAGGCGCGTCACGTGGCCCAGCACCGCACAGCGGTGCCCCCTGCCTTCGCCGAGAGCGTGCCGCTGGCGGCCCACCAGCGCGCGGCCGACTACACCCTGGCCAAGTCCCGGGTAGATCTGTTCGAGATGGCCTGGTCCTCGGGCATCCTCATCGTTTGGACCTTGCTCGGAGGCCTGAACGCGTTGAACCAGGCACTTCTGGCCGCGATCGGGCCGGGCATGGGCCAGCAGTTGGCCTTGCTCGCCGCCTTCGCGGCAATCGGTGGCCTTTTAGACCTGCCGTTTTCGCTTTACCGGACCTTCGTGGTCGAGGAGCAATTCGGTTTCAACAAGACGACTTGGCGCCTTTGGCTGGCAGACATGGCCAAAGGTGTGGTGCTGGGCGCGGCGATCGGCCTGCCAATTGCCGCCCTCATCTTGTGGCTCATGGGCGCAGCTGGCAGTTCCTGGTGGCTGTGGGCTTGGTGTACTTGGATGGGGTTCAACCTGCTGCTGCTGGTCATTTATCCCACCCTCATCGCGCCCTGGTTTAACAAGTTCCAGCCGCTGGAGGACCAGGCCCTAGCGGCCCGCGTCACCGCGCTCATGCAGCGCTGCGGCTTCGCGGCCAAAGGCTTGTTCGTGATGGACGGCAGCCGCCGAAGCGCCCATGCCAATGCCTACTTCACCGGCTTTGGCTCCGCCAAGCGGGTGGTGTTCTACGACACCCTGCTGGCCCGCCTCACGCCCAGCGAGGTGGACGCGGTGCTCGCGCATGAACTTGGGCACTTTCGCCACCGGCATATTCTCAAACGCATTGCCACGATGTTTGCCATGAGCCTGGCCGGCTTTGCCTTGCTCGGATGGCTATCGAACCAAGTCTGGTTCTACACCGGCCTGGGGTTGCAGCCAAGCCTTTCGGGCGGAAACGACGCACTGGCCTTGCTGCTGTTTCTGATGGCGGTACCTGCGTTCTCCTTCTTCATCTCGCCGCTCATGGCTGCGGTGTCGCGCCAACACGAGTTCGAGGCGGACGCCTTCGCCGTGGCGCAGACTGACGGTCGCGACCTGGCCTCAGCCTTGACCAAGCTGTACGAGGACAACGCCTCCACGCTGACTCCCGACCCGGTGTACGTGCGCTTTTACTACTCGCACCCACCGGCGGGAGAGCGACTGGCACGCCTGAGCCAGGAGGCCGCGTGAGCAGCGCCGACTTCAAGGCACGAGACTGGGCAACGGTCAAGCGCCGCGCCCTCACACCCACAGAGATAGTCCAGCGCCTGGTGACGGCGCCCGGCTGGAAGCTCTCGGGAGACGGCGCGAGCATCGCGATCGAAAAGACCTTCAGCTTCGCCGCTTACCACGAGGTGCTGGCCTTCGCGAATGCGGTCGCCTTCATCGCCCAGCGCCAGGACCATCACCCTGAGTTGGTGGTTCGCTACGGCCAGTGCGTCGTTCGCTACAACACCCACGACGTCGGTGGCATCTCGGATACCGACTTCGACTGCGCCGCCCTGATCGACGCCTTGCTGGCATGAGCGCCAGCCCGCCGCGGGAACCGGGCCTGGTCGTCGCGAGCCACGGAAGGCATGTGCTGGTCGAGACGCCAGAGGGCCGGCGGCTGATCTGCCACCCGCGGGGCAAGAAAAGCCAGGCGGTGGTCGGTGACCGGGTGCTGTGGCAGGTCAGCGGTGACGAGGGGAGCATCGAAAAAGTCGAGACCCGCCGAAACCTGTTCTATCGCCAGGACGAGGTACGCACCAAATCATTCGCCGCCAATCTGGACCAGGTACTGATACTGGTCGCGGCCGAGCCTGAGTTCTCCGAGTCTCAATTGACCCGGGCCCTGATCGCGGCCGAGGCGGCTGGCATTCCGACGCTGATCGCCCTGAACAAAAGTGATCTGGTGGCGCCCTTCGAGCGCGCCTGGGCGCGGTTGCTTCCTTACCAGGCGATGCAGCACGACGTGATGCCACTCTCGCTGCGTCTCTCCGCAGAGGTAGACCGCGCGCACCTGATGCAGCGCCTCGCCGGCAAGACCACCTTGGTGCTGGGCCCCTCAGGCGCGGGCAAGAGCACGTTAATCAACCTGCTGGTACCTGGGGCACTGGCCGAAACCGGCGAGATCTCGCAGGCGCTCAATTCGGGCCGGCACACCACCACCAGCACCACCTGGTACTGGGTCGACGGGGCGCGCGGCACCGCGCTGATCGACTCACCCGGCTTTCAGGAATTTGGCCTGCGCCACCTTGAACCCACCGAGCTCGCGGGCCTGATGCCCGACCTGCGGCAGCACCAGGGTCAGTGCCGTTTCTACAACTGCACCCACCTGCATGAACCGGGCTGCGCAGTTCTGGCCTCGGTGGGTGGCACGGGTGCAGGCGCGGTCAGCGCCAGCCGTCACCGCATCTACGCGGAGCTGTTTGCGGAGTTGTCGCAGACGCGTTGGTGAGCGGCGGACGGGCGCCACTCAGCCCAGGAGGCGGGCCAGCGTGAGAAGTGCCAGCAAAACCATCCACAGCACCACCGATCGCCAGACCAGGCCGACGACACTGCGCAGGTGCGCCGGCTGGGCCTCGCGACCCGGCGTGCTCTCGCTGTCTTCGCTGGTGGCGGAGGGCGCCCCGCCCTCTGGCCAGCCCCCGGGGCCTGGCGCGGCCGCGTAGGCCGAACGCAGTGCCTCGCCGCCCAGACGGACGTCCACTGCGCCCGAGGTGGCTGCCAGCACCACGCCATCGTTGTCGTTCGGGAAGCGCTGCGAGTGGTGACGCCAGCAGTCAATCGCCTCCTCGAAACTGCCCACTACCGCGAAGGCCAGGGCGGTGATGCGGGCAGGCAGCCAGTCGATACGGGCCCAGGCCAGCGAGGCCGCGCTTTGCAATGCGTCGCTCACCGGGTGCTGGCGGCTGTGATGAAACCAGTAGCGGCTAGCGAATTCGGCCATGCGGTAGAAAACGGCGCCAGCAGGCCCCAGGCCTAAAACAGCAAAGATGCAGTAGGCCGCGAGCACGCCAAACACATGCCGGTGGGCCGCCAGCACCGAGTACTCGATCACGTGGCGCAGCAACTCACTGCGCGGCAGGTCGGCAACTTCTACCTGCTGCCACTGGGCCAACAGGGCACGGGCCTGGTCCTCGTCGCCAGCGTCGAGTGCCTCACGGATGGCAGTGAAGTGGTGGCTGAACTGGCGAAAGCCGAGAGTGAAATAGAGCACCACCACGTTCCAGAGCATCGCCAGCGGCCAGCCCAGGCCGAAGTCCAGCCCGAGATGAAGTAAGGCTGCGGCGCCGGTCGGCACCAGCACGGTCAGCGCCCAGGCAATCCAGCCGTGATGGCCGCGGCCCGCGTCGAAGTTGCGGCTGACCCAGCGGGTCCACCCCAGCATGCCCGCGTAAACGGGGTTGCGCGGGGCGAGCGGGCGCACCTGCTCGATGAGCAACGCAAACAGGATGGCAAAGAAGGCCATGGCGCGATGATAGCGGCCTC
>JAURKV010000004.1 GCA_030831585.1 Ramlibacter sp.
ACACAGGCCGCATCAGCGGCCTGTCTGCGGTGGGGTCAGCCGCGAGGCTTACATCCAGTACACCAGGATGTACAGACCCAGCCACACCACGTCCACAAAGTGCCAGTACCAGGCTGCGCCTTCGAAACCGAAGTGCTTGTCCGCCGTGAAGTGACCTTTTTGCAAACGCAGGGTGATGACCAGCAACATCAGCATGCCCAGGAACACGTGAAAACCGTGGAAGCCTGTCAGCATGAAGAAGGTCGAACCGTACACACCTGAAGACAGCTTGAGATTCATGTCAGAGTAGGCGTGCGCATACTCGTAGCCCTGTACAAACAGGAACACAACACCCAATAGCACGGTCAACCACATGAACTGGATGGTCTTGCCACGGTTGCCGTCACGCAGGGCGTGGTGAGCGACGGTGCGGGTGACACCCGAGGCCAACAGCAACGCGGTGTTGATGGTGGGCAGCCAGAACGGCGTCATGGTCTGGAAGGGCTCGATGATGCCACCCGGCGAAGCGGTGGCACCTGCGGCCACGCTGGGCCACACGGCCTTGAAATCGGGCCACAACAGGGCGTTGTTGAGGTTACCCAGTTCAGGCACCGAGTGAGCGCGGGCCCACCACAGGGCGGAGAAGAACGCGCCGAAGAACATCACTTCAGAAAAGATGAACCAGCTCATGCTCCAGCGGTAGGACAGGTCGATCTTGTGACCGTACTGTCCGCCTTCGCTTTCAGCAATAGCATCACCAAACCACTGGTACAGCACAAACAGCCAGAAAGCCAGGCCACCGAACAGGGAGTATTTGCCCCAGTCGGCTCCGTTGACCCATTGGCCAGCGCCCAAAATCACGAAAAACAGACCCAGGGCCGCCAAGGCCGGGTGCCGCGATTCGTGCGGGACATAGTAGTACGGCGTACCGCCGTGCGAGGTGCTGCTCATTTCCACTCCTTCATGATTTCGCGACGACCAGGTTGACGATCAGCATCAACCCGGCGACAAACAACAGACCGGCCACCAAGCCCACGCCCAGAATATGCAAGGGGGTGATCTTCGCAATGTCTTCCTGGAACTCGCTGCTTTTGCGAATACCCAGAAACGACCAGCCCACGGCAACGATGGTGCGCCACAGCGACCCCTTGCGCACGGGTTGTTGATCGGTCATGCGCCCACCTGTGAACGAGCGGGCGCGCTCTGTGCAGTCGGGGCAGCAGGGGTTTTGCTGCCCACTTCAAAAAACGTGTACGACAAGGTGATGGTGGTGACGTCCTTGGACAACTTGGGGTCCACCACGAACACCACCGGCCACTGCCTCTTTTCGCCGGGGGCGAGCGTGTACTGGTTGAAGCAGAAGCACTCGACCTTGTTGAAATGCGCCGCCGCCTGTCGCGGGGCATAACTGGGGATAGCCTGGGCCGACATGACACGGTCTTGCACGTTCTCGAACTCGTACATGACGGTGACCATCTCGCCCGGGTGGACGTCCACCGAGCGCTGCGCCGGACGGAATTGCCAGGGCCCGCGGGCGTTGGCATCGAACTCGACGGTGATGGTGCGGCTGGTGTCAACCTGGGTGTTGGCCGGTGCCGCCATACGGGCGTTGCCCGTGCCCGTGACAGAACGTTCACCCAAGGCCAGGATGTTGATGCCGGTGAACTCGCAAATGGCGCGGTACATGGGCACCAGCGCGTAGCCAAAGGCGAACATACCCGCGGCCACGACCGTGAGTTTGCGCAGCATCAACAGGTTGTTGCGGTTCAGCGCCATGGCAAGGAATTCAGCGGTTCAACAGCATGATCTTGGCCAGGAACCCGAGGAAAAACACGAGCGCCACCGAGGCCAGGATCAGGCCCAACCGCAGGTTGCTCTTTTTCTGCTCGGGTGTCATGCCAGTCAATCCCTGATCAGGCGACGATACGGGTCGCGTCAGCGTTCAGCTTGGGCGGGTTTTCAAAGGTGTGGAACGGCGCCGGTGAGGGCACTTCCCACTCGAGACCTTCGGCGGCTTCCCAGGGACGCTGAGGAGCCTTCTCGCCCTTGCCTTGCATGGCTGGCAGCACGATGAACAGGAAGAAGTACACCTGGGCGAAGCCGAAAGCAAAGGCGCCGATGGAAGCAATCTGGTTGAAGTCGGTGAACTGCATCGGGTAGTCGGCGTAGCGACGGGGCATGCCGGCCAGGCCCAGGAAGTGCATCGGGAAGAAGGTGACGTTGAAGGAGATCAGCGTCCACCAGAAGTGCAACTTGCCACGGGTTTCGTTGACCATCACACCGGTCCACTTGGGCGCCCAGTAGTAAAAGCCGGCGAACATGGCGAACAGCGAACCCGCCACCAGCACATAGTGGAAGTGGGCCACGATGTAATAGGTGTCCTGAATCTGTGTGTCGATCGGAGCCATGGAACAAATGAGGCCGGTGAAGCCACCCATGGTGAACACGAAGATGAAACCCACGGCAAACAGCATCGGGGTTTCAAAGGTCATGGAGCCGCGCCACATGGTGGCGATCCAGTTGAACACCTTCACGCCGGTGGGCACGGAGATGAGCATGGTGGCGTACATGAAGAACAACTGGCCCGTCACCGGCATGCCGGTGGCATACATGTGGTGCGCCCACACGATGAAGGACAGGATGGCGATGGAGGCGGTGGCGTACACCATGGAAGCGTAGCCAAACAGTTTCTTGCGGGCAAAGGCCGGGACGATATGACTCACGATGCCGAAGGCCGGCAGAATCATGATGTACACCTCGGGGTGACCGAAGAACCAGAAAATGTGCTGGTACATGACCGGGTCACCGCCACCCGCGGGGTTGAAGAATGTCGTGCCGAAGTGACGATCGGTCAGCGTCATGGTGATGGCACCGGCCAGCACGGGCATCACGGCGATCAGCAAGTAGGCGGTGATCAGCCAGGTCCACACGAACATGGGCATCTTCATCAACGTCATGCCGGGAGCGCGCATGTTGAGGATGGTCACGATGATGTTGATCGACCCCATGATGGACGAGGCACCCAGGATGTGCAGGGCAAAGATACCAGCGTCCATGGAGGGACCCATCTGCAGGGTGAGCGGCGCATAGAGCGTCCAGCCGGCCGCCGGCGCACCGCCGGGCATGAAGAACGAACCGGCCAGCATGGTGGCTGCGGGAATCATCAGCCAGAAGCTGAAGTTGTTCATGCGCGCGAAGGCCATGTCGGAGGCCCCAATTTGCAGCGGGATCATCCAGTTGGCGAAGCCCACGAAGGCCGGCATGATGGCGCCGAACACCATGATCAAACCGTGCATGGTGGTGAGCTGGTTGAACAGCTCAGGGTTGACCAGTTGCAGCCCGGGCTGGAACAGCTCGGCGCGGATGCCCAGGGCAAGCACACCGCCGATCATCAGCATGGCAAAGGCAAACAGCAGGTAAAGGGTGCCGATGTCCTTGTGGTTGGTGGCATACACCCAGCGGCGCCAGCCCTGCGGGTGGTCGTGTGCGTGGTCGTGCCCGTGGGCGTCGTGATGGTCGAGAACTGCGCTCATCGTATGTACCTCAAGCTGCTGAATTATTTGCCGCGCTGGGCCAGAACTTCGGCCGGCTGGACCACTTGGCCGGTCTTGTTGGACCAGTGGTTCTTGGTGTAAGTGATCACCGCCGCAATGTCGGTGTCGGAGAGCTGCTTCCAGGCGGGCATGGCGTTACGGCCCTTGAGCAGCACGGCGATTTCTTTGTTCTTGTCGGCGTCTAGCACCAGGGCCGAGCCGTCCAGCGGCATGATCGGGCCCGCGCCCTTGCCATTGGCCTGGTGGCAGGCGGCGCAGTTGGCTGCGTAGACCTTTTCGCCGCGCACGGACAGGTCGGCCAACTGCCAGACCTTGTTGGGGTCATCGAGTTTGGCGGCCATTTTCTTTTGCTCTTCGCCAACCCACTTGGCATAGTCTTCGGTGGAGAGAACCTTCACCTGAATCGGCATGTAGGCGTGCTCCTTGCCGCACAGTTCGTAGCAGTTGCCGTAAAAGTCGCCGGTTTTGTCAGCGCGGAACCAGGTGTCGCGCACAAAGCCGGGAATGGCGTCCTGCTTCACGCCCAGTGCCGGCACGCCCCAAGCGTGGATCACGTCGTTGGCGGTGGTGATGATGCGTACCTTCTTGCCCACTGGCACCACCAGCGGGTTGTCGACCTTGAACAGGTAGTCGTTACCGGCTGTCTGGGTCTTGCCCGAATTGGACATTTCGCGGTGCGAGGCGTCCAGGGCCGAGAGGAAGGAGATGCCGGCACCTTCGCCGTTGAGGTAGTCGTAGCCCCACTTCCACTGGTAGCCGGTGGCCTTGATGGTGAGGTCGGCATTGGTGGTGTCCTTGGTGGCCACCAGGACCTTGGTGGCAGGTAAGGCCATCAGAATCACGATCACGAAGGGAACCAGGGTCCAGATCACCTCGACGGACACCGACTCATGAAAGCTGGCCGGCTTGGCGCCCTTTGACTTGCGGTGCTTCCAGATGGAATAGAACATCACCGCGAACACCGCAACGAAGATCACCAGGCAGGCGATCAGCATCATCCAGTGGAGCCAGCTTTGCTCGGCAGCGATCCGGGTGGCGGCGGCTGGAAGATTGAGCTGGCGAACGGCTGGACCCCCTGGCAGGTCCTCCACAGCATGTGCGCCGGAGAAGACACCCGCAGCGATCAGCAGCGCGGCCGCCTTCTGGGAAATGCTTTTCATCGTTTTCACTTCGTATCTACCTCTTAGACAATCCCACTGTCCCTTCGGACCAGCCTCATGCGCTCTCTCGCAGGGCCTGACGAATCTCCTGGGCCAGCGCCGGCCGCAGCTCAGGACGCACGAAGCGGCCCACCTGCACCGACCGGCCCCGGCCGGACACCTCTATCAGCGACCGGTGATCGGCTTGCGGCTCGACCCGGACCCAGTCCCGGTGAAACTCGGCGCGCTCAAGGCGACCGGCATTCTCCAGTTCGACAACCAGGCTGGGGCCCGACAGGCTAATGCGCTCGCCATCGGTGGCATGGCGCGAATAAACCAGAAGGGCCACCCCGACCGCCGACAACTCAAGCCAGGCGATGGGGAGCACCAAGGTCGCACCCTGGAACCAGAAAGCGACCGCAATGCCCAGCGACAAAACACACAGCGACGCATAAAACCACCCCAGCTGGGATGGCGTCACCGAGCAATTTCGCTTCAAGGCCCACTGAACGGAGGAACCTTGAACGGTGGCAAATCGGAACATCGACATGGAAGTCGGTTGCTGTCAAAAATTAGATGGCGATTCTACCGTGAGCGTCTTGCGCTTCCGGGCACTCTGCGCCAGACCCCTTCTTTCTCGTGACCATTGCGTCAGTCCCTGGCCTTTTCATCGCATACCGCCCTCGGGTCGCTCGGCTCGCAGCAGTTGCCGCATTTCCTGCAGCGAAACCGCGCTCTCGGGCAGAACCCGGGGACGTGCCGCCGGGCGCAAGGCGTGGCCGTAGACGATTTCGAACTCCAGGGCCAGACGACCGTCCGGCCCGGCAAGCCGCTCGCGCAGGGTCGCCAGCAATCGTTCGCGCCAGAGGCGCCCCCGGCAGGCGGGAAAACGCCCCGGGTGCAGATTCGCGCCCAGGGTTCGCAACTCCTCGAGCAAGGCCTCGGGCGTGGTCCAGGTGAGCGTCACCCGCTCCATGTCCATCACTGGCTCGGCAAAGCCAGCCTGGACCAGCATGTCACCCCAGTCGTGCATGTCGGTGAACTCGGGGCCGGCCGGCGGCCAACCCAGGTCGGCATAAAGCCGACGCAGCGCCCGCAGGCTGTCGGGCCCCAGGCTGGAAAACATCAAAAAGCCGTCGACGGCCAGGGCACGGTGCCAGCGGGCCATCAGCGCCTGCGGGTCGGCCGCCGTGTGCAGCGCCATATTGGCCCAAAGCATCCGGGCCGTGCCATCGGGCGCATCCGCGGCCACCGACACACCGGCCTCGGACCAGCGCCGCCACCAGGGCCTGCGCAGGCGCGTGGCGGCGTACGAGGCCTGCGCCGGGTCGGGCTCGACCGCGGTGCAAGGGGCCTGGGGATAGCGGGCGTGCACGAGGGCGTGGGCCTCGAGACCGCCCCAGACTGGCCGCCAGTCGACCCAGGACTCGGGGCGCAGACGGATCCACTCGAGGCGCTCTGCCATGCGCCGACCCACCTCCTCGTGCAGCCAGGGAGAGGGCCCGGGCGCGCGCCGGGCGAGGCGCTCGGCGGCCGAGGGATCGACGGTGGGTGGGCGGGTGGTCAAAGCAGGGCGGGCGAAATGCGGGGGCGCGGCCCGCGAGAAGCAGGCGCGCCAGTATATTGACCCGCATGCCTTGGCCTCGATTTCCCGCCCGATGCGAGGTCTGCCGCGCCTGGCCGTCGCGGCCGGTGTGCGCGGCCTGCGTCGCCGACCACGGCGATGCGGCAGCCGGAATTGCCGGCCGCTGCTCGCTGTGTGCCCTGCCCCTCGCTTTGGACCTGCATCGACACCTGACCCGAGCACCGCCCGCGGCCCGCGGTACGCGCGGGGAAGGCGCCGCCCCCGACGCTTCGGCAGCCAAGGTCTGGGCGCCCGTCTGCGGCGCCTGCCTCCTGCGACCGCCGCCACTGGACGCCTGCTTCAGCGCCCTGCCCTACGCCTTCCCCTGGGACGCGCTGGTGACCCGGTTCAAATTCGGCAGCGAGCCCGCGCTGGCCGGCCCCCTGGCGGGGCTGATGCGCGCCCAGCCAGCGCTGATGGCAGCATTGGCGGCGGCAGACCGGGTGCTGCCCCTGCCACTGGCCGCAGGGCGACTGGCCGAGCGCGGCTACAACCAGGCGCTCGAATTGGCCCGGCGGCTGGTGCCACGGCGACAGTTGGCGACCGGGCTGCTGCAGCGCGTGCGCGAAACCGCGCCCCAGAGCGCGCTGCCTCTGTCGGAGCGGGCGGGCAACCTGCGCCAGGCCTTCACGGTGCCGCCCAGGCGAGCGGCTACCATCCGGGGCCGTCGCCTCGTTCTGATCGATGACGTCATGACCAGCGGCGCGACGCTGTACGAGGCCGCCCGCGCCTTGCGACGGGCCGGAGCCGCCAGCGTGAGCGCGGTGGTGCTGGCCCGCACCGACCGCTCCTAGCCATGTTTCACATCGTCCTTGTCGAACCCGAGATTCCGCCCAACACCGGCAACGTGATCCGGCTGGCGGCCAACACCGGCTGCACCTTGCACCTGGTCGAGCCGCTGGGCTTTTCGATGGAAGACAAGCTGATGCGCCGGGCCGGGCTCGACTACCACGAGTGGGCGGACGTGCGCCGGCACGCCCACTGGGACGCCTTCCTGGCTGCGGCGCAGCCCGACCCGGCGCGCTGCTTCGCGCTCACCACCCGTGGCGCGCGCGGCGTGCACGAGGCGGCCTTCCAAGCCGGTGATTGTTTCGTGTTCGGGTCGGAGAGCCGGGGCCTGAACCCGGCCCTGCGGGAGTCCTTTCCGCCGGCGCAGCGCCTGCGTCTGCCGATGCGGGCCGGCCAGCGCAGCCTGAACCTCTCGAACGCAGTCGCGGTGACGGTGTTCGAGGCCTGGCGGCAAAACGGATTTGGCGGGGACACCAAGGGCTAGGACCCGCCGTTCCCCACCATTGCCACCGAGTGGCTTTACATCGTCTTGCGTCGCCGCCGTACGGCATCAGGCGTAGCAGCGCGCCAACGACTCCGCCACGCAGACCGGCTTGTCAGAGCCCTCTCGCTCAACGACCACACCCCAGGTAATCTGCACACCCCCCTCGACCGGGTCACAGGCCAAGAGCGTCATGCGCGCGCGGACCCGGCTGCCCACGGGCACCGGCGCCGGAAAGCGCACCTTGTTCAGGCCATAGTTGACCCCCATGCGCACGTCGCGAAGGGTCACCGCCATCGCGAAGAATTTCGACAACAACGAGAGCGTGAGAAAGCCGTGCGCAATGGGCGCGCCGAAGGGCCCGGCCTGGGCGCGCTCAGGGTCGACGTGAATCCACTGGTGGTCGTGCGTGGCGTCGGCGAACTGGTTCACCTGGTCCTGAGTGATGGTGAGCCAGTCGGTGACGGCGACTTCCTGGCCGACCAGGGGGGGAAGGTCTGAGAGCTTTTCAAAGGTCCGCATCCCCTCATCTTAGGTGACGCGGTGGAAGCGCTCGGGCAGCGCGTCAACCCGCCTGCCGGAGCGCTTTGGAAATGGCTTGTTCTGCGATGAAGTCCACGCAATCGCGCTTGGCATTGCGGATTTCGGCCGGCAGCTCTTCGAGCTGCAATTTGGCGTTGTAGTGCTCGTGCGCCGCTGCGGAGCTTCGGGGGTGCGCGGTCGATTTCCCAGCGACCTCCTGGAGAAGGACGCTTTTGAATGTCTCGAGCGAATGAACCTGCGCACTCGCCTTCACCTGCTCCGGGTGGTCCGCAAATTTCTCGCGCGCCAATTGGATGAAAAGCTCCTTCTTGGCCTGGTTCGCGCTTGCCGGCGCCAGTTGCTGGTCCTTCAGGGCGGCGACCGATTCCGCCAAGTCTGTGAGGTGGGATTCCAGCGAGATATAGGGAAAGTCGTCCTTGTCGACTTGATGCTCAAACTTCTTCGCGAAGACTTCTGAAACTCTCGGCCGGAGCAGGTCCGTGTTGGACTTGCCGCCACCCGAGTTCACCGGCAGAGAGGCCGCATTCTTGCCGGCGAGTGGCTGATGAGGAGTCTGAGGCGTGGCCTGGCCCAGCGTCTGCGCCGCGTTGAATCCGCCTGCCGGTGGCGCCACGTGCGACACCGGCACCGCCGCTTTCCATCCTGTGCCGGTCGTGCCGGTTGCCGGCTGCCCCTGGATGGCGGGCGATGCGGGCTGGGCCCCCTGCGGGGCCTTGGCTGTCGGCGCCAGTGGCGCGCTGGTGGACGAGCGGATCATGGACACTCCCTAAAGTGAAAAGCGGTACGGAAGAGTAGTCCTGAGAATTATTTTGTCAAGAAATATGAATTCTTTATGGTTTTTTTCGTGATAGGCGGCCCGAGGCCTGGAAAGGCCTCGCGTGCTACCCTCCCACCCCATGTTCAACCCCTCCCAGGACGATGTCCGCCGCTTCTTCTGCGGCGTCCAGGCCAAGGCACAGGCCCAGGCGCCGATGGACGCCCTGGAAACCCTGGCCGGCCAGTGGCTGGCTGAGCACCCCGAGTACGAGGCCGACCTGGCCGACGCTGAGGCCGCAGTGGCCAAGGTCTATGACGGCCAGGACGGCCGCACCAACCCCTTTTTGCACCTCTCGATGCACCTGTCGATCAGCGAGCAATGCTCGATCGACCAGCCCCAAGGCATTCGGCAGGCGGTGGAGCTGCTGACCGCGCGGCGCAATTCGCTGCATGAGGCCCATCACGAAGCGATGGACTGCCTGGGCCAGATGCTGTGGGAGAGCCAGCGCGCCGGCCAGCCGCCCGACGGACAGTCCTACATCGACTGCGTGCAGCGCCGCGCCACGCGCTGAGCCCCCGCGCCGGAGCGCGTCACAGGGGAACGCAAAGCAAAAGGCCCGCATCTGCGGGCCTCTTGCATGCGGGCCACCCGAAAGCGGCCGGAGAAATCAGCGGAAGCGGCTCTGCGGCTTGACCTGCATCTCGCCCTCGAGCGAGCCCACGTACTGAGCGAGGGCTTTGAGCTCGGCGTTGGTGAACTGCTTGGCGATACCACCCATTACGCCGTTGGAGCGGCCGACGACATTGTTCGGCTCATTCTTATAGGACTTGAGGGCGACGAAAAGGTAGTCGGCGTGCTGGCCGGCGAGCTTCGGGTAGGAGGGGTCGATTGCCTTGGAGAAGTTGGCGCCGTGGCAGGAGGTGCAGGCCGCCTTCTGCAACAGGGCCGCCACCTGGGGGCTGGGCTCGCGAGAAGGCTTGTCGGCCGTGGCGGGCTTGGCTTGCTTGGCATACCAGTCGGCAACTTCAACCATGTCCTGATCGGACATGCCCGCTCCGATGCCGCGCATGGTCGGGTGCCTGCGTTCACCGCTCTTGTAGGCGTTGAGAGCCGCAACGATGTACTTGGCGTTCTGGCCCGAAATCATGGGCACGCGGTGAATTTCGGGGAAAGTAGCCTGGTAGCCGGGGATGCCGTGACAGCCAATGCACATGGCCGCCTTGGTCTCAACCGACTTGGCACCCGTGGCCGCACCCGTGGCCGCAGCGGGGGCAGCAGATTGGGCAAATGCAGCAGGAGCGGCGAGCGTAGCCGCCAGGGCGGTCGCACAAGCGACAAACAGGCCGGACTGGCCGAGGAGAGAGCGGAAGTACCTGATCATTTTGCGCGCACAATGAGCTCCAAGACAGCCCGGGATTATATGGCCCGTCCTTGATGCACCTCCGAAGCAATACACCGATGAAGTTCCAAGGCTCACAAAACTACGTTGCCACCCAGGACCTGATGCTCGCGGTCAACGCCGCCATCACCCTGCAGCGGCCTCTCCTGGTCAAGGGCGAGCCGGGCACCGGCAAAACCATGCTGGCCGAAGAAGTGGCTGCCGCCCTGGGCATGCCGCTGTTGCAATGGCATATCAAGTCGACCACCAAGGCCCAACAAGGCCTTTATGAGTACGACGCCGTCTCCCGCCTGCGCGACTCGCAATTGGGCGACGAGAAGGTGCGCGACATCCACAATTACATCGTCAAGGGCGTGCTCTGGCAGGCCTTCACCGCCGATCAGCCGGTAGCCCTGCTGATCGACGAAATCGACAAGGCCGACATCGAGTTCCCCAACGACCTGCTACGCGAACTCGATCGTATGGAGTTCCATGTCTATGAGACCCGCCAAACGGTGCGGGCGGTGAACCGTCCGCTGGTGTTCATCACCTCCAACAACGAAAAAGAGCTGCCCGACGCCTTCTTGCGCCGCTGCTTCTTCCACTACATCAAGTTCCCCGACGCCGACACCATGCGCCAGATCGTGCAGGTGCACTTCCCGACGCTCAAGCAAGAGCTGCTGTCGGCGGCGATGAAAACCTTCTACGACGTGCGTAACCTGCCCGGCCTGAAGAAAAAGCCCAGCACCTCCGAGCTGCTCGATTGGCTCAAGCTGCTGGTCGCCGAAGACATTCCGCTCGAGGCTTTGCACAGCAAAGACGACAAGGTGGCCGTGCCGCCGCTGGTCGGGGCGCTCCTGAAGAACGAGCAGGACGTGACCTTGTTCGAAAAACTGGTGTTCATGCAGCGCAACAACCGCTGAACAGCCGTCCGCCATGCACCCGCTGCTGATTGAAGGCCTGTCCGATGCCGTCGGCTTTGTCGGCGGGACACTGGTGGGCGCGGGCGGCGGCGGTGGAGTGCCGTTGACCCGGCGCTGGAGATCGGCCCATCGCACGAAGGGCGACGAATGATCCGCCCTGCGCCCCTCACCCTGGAGTGCCAAGACCTCCGCCTAGAGCCGCTGGCCGAGAGCCACACGGGTCCGCTGGAGGCCGCCGCGGCAGACGGCGAGTTGTGGACGATCCGCGTCACCTCGGTGCCGGCGCCGGGAGAAACCGCTGCCTACGTCACCGCCGCCCTCGAGGGGCAACGCCAGGGTCACATGCTGCCCTTCGCGGTGGTTGACCCAGCCAGCGGCGCGGTGCTCGGCACCACCCGCTACCACGACATCGTTCCGGCGATCGACCGGCTGGAGATCGGCTACACCTGGTACGCCCGACGGGCACAGCGCACCCATGTCAACACCACCGCCAAGCTGATGCTGATGCGTCACGCCTTTGAGGATCTGGGCGCGAAGGTGGTGGGTTGGCGCACCGACAACTTCAACCTCGCCAGCCAACGCGCGATCGAGCGTCTGGGCGCCAAGCGCGACGGCGTGATTCGCCACCATGCGTTGCGCCGCGACGCAACGGTGCGCGATACCGTGATGTACAGCGTGACCGCTGGCGAATGGCCTGAGGTGCGCGCGCACCTGGCGCACCTGTTGGCGCGCGGTGCCAAGCCCTTGACCACGCACTGAACCCCCGACGCAGACAGCCCACCTCATGCTGATCGAATTTTTCTACGCCTTGCGCGCCGCCAAGTTGCCGGTCTCGGTCAAGGAGCTCTTGGCCCTGCTGCAAGCCCTGGAGGCCGGCGTGATCGGCCCGCGCAGCGAGGACGGCTGGTCCCTGGACGACTTCTACTTCATCGCCCGCACCGTGCTGGTGAAAGACGAAAAGCACTACGACAAGTTCGACCGCGCCTTCGCCGCCTACTTCAAGGGCGTGGAGATGCTCGCCGACTTCACCAAAGAATTGCCGCTGGAGTGGCTGCGCAAGAACCTGGAGCTGGAGCTGTCGCCAGAGGACAAGGCCAAGATCGAGAAAATGGGGTGGGACGAGCTCATGGAGACGCTGAAAAAGCGCTTCGAGGAGCAAAAAGAGCGCCACGAGGGCGGCAACAAGATGATTGGCACCGGGGGCACATCGCCCTTTGGCGCCTATGGCTACAACCCCCAGGGCATCCGCATCGGCCAGGACAAGAGCCGCAACAAGAGCGCGGTGAAGGTGTGGGACCAGCGCGCCTACAAAGATTACGACGACACCCAGGAGCTAGGCACCCGCAACATCAAGGTGGCCTTGCGACGCCTGCGCAAATTTGCGCGCGAGGGCTCTGCCGAGGAGTTGGACCTCGACGACACCATCCGCGCCACCGCGGCCAACGCCGGCTACCTGGACATCAAGATGGTGCCCGAGCGTCACAACAACGTGAAGGTGCTACTGCTCATGGACGTGGGCGGCACCATGGACGAAGACATCGCCCGGGTCGAGGAAATGTTCTCGGCGGCGAAGGCCGAGTTCAAGCACCTCGAGTTCTATTAC
>JAURKV010000069.1 GCA_030831585.1 Ramlibacter sp.
CGATCAATGAGCTTTGCCGGCTGGGGCGTGGTGATCACCGGCGCGGGCCGGGGCATGGGCGCGGAGGCGGCGCGCCGCTTCGCCAGGGAAGGCGCGCGGGTGGTCGTATCCGACCTCGATGCCCAGGCGGCCGCCGGGGTGGCCCACTCGATCGGAGCGGCGGCCTGCGCTGTCCGCTGCGACGTCGCCTCGCCGGCCGACTGCACCGCCTTGGTGGAGCAGGCTGAGCGGTTTTTTGGCGCGCCGGTGGATGTCTTCATGGCCAACGCGGGGCTGAGCTTCGCCGGCGACTTTTTGCAGGCTGACCCAGAGCAACTGCGCCGGGTGGTGGATGTGAACGTGAGCGGCAGCATCTTCTCCGCCCAGGCCGGGCTTCGCAGTCTGGTGCGCAGCCCGCGGGCCAGCCTGATCTTCACCAGTTCGATCAGCGGCGTGACAGGCCGTGGACAGCGCAGCGTCTACAACGCCTCCAAGCACGCCCTCGGCGGTCTGGTGAAAGCACTGGCGCTGGAGTTTGGGCCACGCGGTGTCCGGGTCAACGCGATCGCGCCCGGCCCCACCAACACCGAGTTCCTGCGCGACCACCTGGCCAAGGTCGAGGGCGACGTCGACGCGGCGGTCAACCGCCTGGTGCAGGGCCTGCCCCTGGGCCGGCTGATCGAGCCGGAAGATTTTGCCGACGCGGCGGTGTACCTGGCCTCGCCGCTGGCGCGTTCAGTCACGGGCCACACGCTGCTACTCGACTGCGGATCGACGGCCGGGCGGATGTAATCCCCCCGCTGGCCTGGCCAGGCTGCGAAAGTGGGGGCACCCACCCCCATCGAAAAAGCCGGCGCATGCGCCGGCTTTTGTTTGCCCGAGACCAGAGAGAAGGCTCAGTCGAGCTTCACGTTGGCCGTCTTGATGATGCGGCCGAACTTTTCCATGTCCTGGCGCATCACAGCCTCATACCGCTCGGTGGGCACCATCAGGCGCTCCATGCCGGCGGCATCAAGCCGCTCCTTCATCTCGGGCAAGGCGGTGATGCGGTTGATCTCGGTGGCCAGCTTGGCCACGACATCCTTGGGCGTTCCTGCTGGCGCCAGCACGCCGTACCAGATACGCACTTCGTAGCCCGCCACGCCCGACTCGGCGATGGTGGGCACGTTGGGAAGCAGAGACATGCGCTGGGCGCTGGTGACCGCAATCGCCTTGAGCCTGCCAGAGCGAATATGGGGCAGCACGATGATCGGGCTGCCGAAGGAGAACTGCACCTGACCGCCGACCAAGTCGACGATGGCCGGCGCGCCACCCTTGTAGGGCACATGGGTGAACTTCACATTGGCCATCATGCTCAGAAGCTCACCGGCGAGATGGTTCGGGTTGCCGCTGCCGGCCGAAGAGAAGTTGAGCGCGCCAGGCTTGGCCTTGGCCAGAGCAAGAAACTCTTGCAGGTTGTTGGCCGGCACCGAGGGGTGCACGCACAGAATCATGTCGGAGGCGCTGACAGTGGCCACCGGGGCAAAGTCCTTGATCGGGTCGAACGGCGCAGTGAGCAGCTGGGGCTGGGTCACGTGGGAGCTGGCGGTGAGCAGCAGGGTGTAGCCGTCCGCCGGCGCCTTGGCCACGAAGTCGGTGCCGATGACGGTGTTGCCGCCAGCGCGGTTGTCGACGATCACCTGCTGGCCAAAGGCCTGCGTCATGCGCTCGCCCAGCACACGCGCCAGCGGGTCCACGCTGCCGCCCGCCGGAAAGGGAACCACCAGCCGGATCGGCTTGCTCGGAAAACCGGCCTGGGCCAGGACGGCGGTGGGGGCGGCCAGGGCTGAAGCGGCAGCGGCCAGGACGGTCCGGCGGGTGATGGGGCGCATGTCTGTCTCCTGTGGGGGCGGTGATGTTCGGAACGCGGCCGAGGCGGCGGATTGGTTGGCTGACCAGCTCTCATGACAGCTCTCATGACCGCTCGCATGGTAGCGCTAACTTTCCCGAGCCAGTCTAGGTAGCGCGCCGAGGCCTGTCAAGCCCATCGGCCCGGTCTGCGGCGCCTTCGACGCCCCCAGGACCGCCCCTAGAGGCGCCCCAAGGCGAACCCTGGCGGGCACTCGCCTCAGCGTCGGATGTTGGTCGTGTCCAGGATGGCGCAGAGCTGGCCGTGCTGGTTGTGGAATTCACGCCGGGTGACGATCACGCCCATCGGCCCGGCCTTGCCCTGCTTGACCGCGGTGGAGGTGACGGTGGCGCGCACGGTGAGGGTGTCGCCCACCACCATCGGCTCGTGAAATTCATAGCTGTCACCGCCGTGGATGGTGGCCCTGCCGAAGTCGAACTTCAAGGGCGCGTCACGGCAGTTGAAGAACGCCAGCCACAAGAGCGGCCAGGGCGCGACGATGCCGCGGTAGCCGCGCGCGCGGGCCGCGGCCTCGTCATAGTGGATCGGGTCGAGCGCTTCGACGCACAGGCCCATGCGCCGTGCCGCCATCATCTCGATCGGCATCGTGTCGGGCTGGCCCAGCGGGCCCTCCATGGCCTTGAGGGAGGCCTCCATCTGCAGCGCGGTCATCGGCTCTCCCATCTCAGGCCCCCTTCCGCGGCAGCAGCGCCACCAGCCCGCCTGGCGTCGTGGACTTGCCGTCCTGGTTGACGATGTCGCAGGCCACCTCAACCCGGCCCATGTCGCCTTCGACCTGCAGGCGGGTGATGCGGGCGTGGATATGGGCCATGTCGCCGGGCATGGTGGTACCGCTGTTCTTGTCCCAGAAGGACAGCACGCGGGCATGGCTTCCCAGCCAGTGGCTCACCTCGGTGAGCATGTACGACGCCATGAAGGGGCCCGACAGCAACAGGCCAGGCAGGCCCTGGGCGCGCGCAGCGGCCGCGTCGTGATGAAAGTCCGAGGCGTAGTTGTCGCAGGCGCCGGCCCAGCGCACCTGGTGGCCGGCACTCATCGGGCCCTTGGTGACGACGGGCATCTCCTGCCCCTCGTGGAAGTCTTCAAAATGCCGCTCGGGTGGGGCCAGGGTGTCGACTTTGAACATGCGGTGTCTCGTGTTCAGGTTGTACGCTGAGGGAACGCGTCCAGGTTTCGAAATCAGGATTCTTCTTCAGGTGGCCGTGCCACGCGGCCGAAACCTCGGCACCGTGATCTCGGTTGTGACCGGGTCGAATATCACCTCGACCAGATCCCCCACCCGCACCTCCCGGGGTGGCACCCCGACCACGTTGCTGTACATGCGCGGCCCCTCCTCCAGTTGGATGAGGGCAACGTTGTAGGGCACCTCTTGCTTGAAGCCCGGGTGGTAGGCCTGGTGAAAGACCACGCTGGCAAACACGGTGCCGCGCCCCGAGACCGGGGTCCAGGCGAAGTCAGCGCTGAGGCACTCCGGGCAGAAGGGACTGATCGGGTATCGCAGATGGCCGCAGCCACTGCAGCATTGAAAAGACAGTCGCCCGCTCCGGCAGGCGTCCCAGAAGGGCCGGTTCTCGTCGGTGAGCACCGGCAGGGGTTTGTTGTATTCGGGCACAGCAGATTCGGGCTTGGCAGATTCAGTCATGGTGCCTCAGCCCTTTCCCAGCACCAATGCATTGGCGCAGTTGAGGGCCATGCCTCGCCCGGTGGTCAGGCAGATCTCGGCACCCGGTACCTGGCGCGGCCCGCACTGCCCACGCATCTGGCGCACGCCCTCGACGATGTGCAGCCAGCCCTCCATGAAAGACTCCGACAAATTGCCGCCGGCGGTGTTCACCGGCAGCTGCCCGCCCAGGCGTATGCGGCCGCCCTCGACAAATGCCCCCGCCTCGCCCGGCGCGCAAAAGCCGGCGTGCTCGAGCCACAGCAGCACGCTGATAGTGAAGTTGTCATAGAGCTGCGCAACGTCGATGTCGCTCGCGCCCACACCGGCCATGGCATAGGCGTCTTGCACCGCCGCCTTCTGGTGCGGCGCGTACCACCAGTCTTCCCGGCCCAGGGTCTGGGTGGTGTGGGCCTGGCCCATGCCCAGGATGGGGACTACCGGCTGACGTAGGTCGCGCGCATGCTCGGCGCTGGAGACGATGACGCACACGCCACCGTCGGAGACCAGGCAGCAATCGAGCAGGTGCAGCGGCTCCACGATCCAGCGGGAGGCCTGGTGTTCGTCCACGGTGATCGGCTGGCGCATGACCGCATCGGGGTTGAGTGATGCATGGTGGCGGCAAGCCACTGCCACCTCGCCGAGCTGCCGGCTGGTGGTGCCATACAGCGCCATGTGGCGCGAGGCGGTCATGGCGCTGTTAGCGGCCGCCGCCATGAAGCCCCAGATAGAGGACGAGTCACCCCAGCCCTGGGCCCGGTTGAAAACACCGCCCCCGGTGGCAGCGGCATCGCCGTAGACGCAGGCGACATGGGTGGCCATGCCGGCGTCGATGGCCAGCACCGCCTGCTGAATCAGGGCACCCGCAGTGGCGCCCCCCATGTGCATGCCACCGGTCCAGCGCGGGTTGATGCCCAGGGTCTCGCCCAGACGCAGGTAGTTTTGCTCGCCCTCGGGCGAGGTCTGGCCGCGTAGGGTGAGCAGTCCGTCGATCTGGTGCTTGCGCAGGCCGCTGTCGTCCAGCGCGCGCTTGAAAGCCTCGACCGCCAGCGACAGCGCGGTCGAGCCCGGCACCTTGCCCTGCGCGCTGGCACCCACGCCGACGATCGCGCCGCGTCCACGCAGGCGGTGGCTCATTTGAGCAAGCCCTCGGCCTGCAGCGCATCGATCTCGGC
>JAURKV010000070.1 GCA_030831585.1 Ramlibacter sp.
CACTTCGACGACGATGCGCGGGGGTGCCCCTGCGGCAGAGGCGGCGCACCACGCACGTTGCAGGTGAGGCGCTGGCATGACGGATGCCCTCCTGAAAAGGACTGAAGGACTAACCCTTGATGGGGATCAAGCGGACGGCGAGGGCGCAGGCCTCGAAGCCCACGTCGTCGATGTACTGGTAGCCGTCGTCGAAGTCGCAGTACCAGGCGTAGGAGGCGTCCGGCTCAAACGCTTCGCTGGTCCAGTGCCACCGGCGCCGCAGCTGCTCGCGCAGGTTGGCGAACAGCAGCGCGGCCACGGGGCGCGTGGGCAGCATGCCGCCCACGCTGGCCGCCCAATCCTTGGCGGCCTGCCAGTTCAGGTCGGTGCCCTGGTCGGGCAACAGGACCACCGCCACGGTGGTGCCGTCGGGCCACGTGGTGAGCCCGCCGTACACGCCGCCGGCCAGGGGCGCGCGCAGGGCGGGGAGGGTGGCGAAGGTGAGGGTGATGACCTCGGTCGATTCGGTGGTAGCGGTGGTCACAGGGTGCTCCGGTCAAGTGATGCGCGTCGGTGCGCGGGGGTGCCCGGCAGGCGCTTGCGCGCCGAAGCCAGGGCGGGGAATGGGTGAAGGGCGGTCACGCTGCTGCGGCCTCGATACGGTCCACGCGCAGCACGTGCTGCCCCGTCAGCCGCGCGGCCACGATGGCGGCGCAATCCGCATCGGGCGCCTTGAACTGGATCGTCGGCAGCGAACCCTTGTCCGCGTGCTCCTCCACGTCGCCGGCCTCGATGTGCGCGGGCCAGAGCGTGGCGCGGTAGCTGTGCAGGGGGCGGATGGGGTCGCTCATGACGCGCCGCCCTCCAGCTCGGCGGCGCGGTCGGCCGCCAGGTCGGCTTCGTACTGCGCCGTCTCCCGCGCCGCCTCGCGCAGCTCCGCCAGCAGCTCGGCCGCCGGTTTCAGCACGGGCGGCACCTGGCACACCTCCCGCCGCTGGCCCTCCTCGTGCCAGGCCACGGGCGTCAGGGCCTGCGTGATCGCCGCCACGTCCTGCGTGGTGACCCATTCCATCTCGTCATCCAGCAGGGCGGCGCCGTCCCACTCGCGCAGCTCGCCGCCGTAGCAGTCGTCCCAGGCCCTGGCCAGCTCGGGGCGGCGCAGCTCGGCAAGCTGGTCGGGCGTGGCGTGGTAGAGGACGGTTCGGCTGGGCCAGCCCGGCTTGATCTCCTCCGCGTAGTCGTCGGTCAGGTAGACCGTGGTGCCGCTGTGGTCGTCGAACACCGCCGCCCGCGCGTGCCCGGGCTGGCTGATAGCGTAGCCAATCGCTTGCAGGATGAGCTGGGCCTGCTCGCGGCTGGCCGCCGGAATGTCGTCGGGCCGCTGGCTGTGGTGGCCGCAGCGCCATTCGATGAAGCGGATGGTGATGGGGAGCGCGGCCGGGGCATTGGTCGGCGTGGGCGGTGCAGGCGTCTGCGCTGCGGCCCCACAATGATCGATTTCAAAGATGGAGACCGACGCGATGTCAGTGAACGATGCCACCGACGCCTTTGACCGCAAGCTGGAGCTGTTGAGAAAAGCCGGCGCCCCGACCACCGAAATCGATGCCGCCATCAACACATACGAGCGGTTGCGCACCGCGCGCGCCATCGCCGAGAGCTTGCTGACCAAGCCTTCCAATGCCGATGTACTGGCGGTGCTGGCCGAATTGGGTGTGGAGAGCAGGGCCACCAGGGCGGCCATGTCCAGGGAATGGGCCTCGATCAGATCCACCGTGGGCGACGAGGCGTAGGGCGCGCGGGGGCCGATGCGGCCCACGTAGACATTGCCCGGTTCGGGCTGGGTGATGCCGACCGTCTCGTCGGCACAGGGTTCGAGGTGCCAGGCGCTGGGCTGGCCGGCGTTCTGTTTCAGCCAGTCCTCGATGCGCGCGCCGCCGTCCCAGGCGGGCGGGTCGATAGCGGTAGCCGCAGGCGTCTGCGCTGCGATCCGGGGGGCGGTCGGCGCTGGTGCGGCGAGGGTGGGTTGCATGGTGACCTCCAAGGCGGCGGGGTGCCGCGATGAGGTCTATTTAACCATGGTTCATTTTCAAAGTCAACCATAGTTCATTCGCGTGGTCGGAATTTTCACAATCTGCTACAATTCGCCCCAAGTTCAAGATGGAGGCGAGTCAGATGGCGATGACCAAATGCAAGGAATGCGGGGCGGCACTGAGCACGAAGGCGGCCGCGTGCCCGCAATGCGGAGCCAAGATCAAGCGCACCAGCGTCATGACTTGGCTGGTGACGGGCTTCCTTGGCTTGGTGGTTGTTTCAACCCTGCCGGCCATCCTGAACGGCCGGGAGGCGGCCGACAAACGGCAGGCCGAGCAAGCGGCGGCAGAGGCGGCCAAATCGCCGGAACAACGCAAGGCCGAGGCCGAGCAGAAGGCTAAGCGAGAGGCCGAATTCCAGCGCGTGGTGGCCGTGGCCAAAGGCGTGAAGGCGGGGATGAAAAACCCCGCCTCGTTCGAACTGGTGGATGGGCTCTACATGGCCGATGGAACGGTCTGCCTGACCTATCGCGGGACGAACTCGTTCAACGCTGTCGTCACGCAACAAACCGGGATTGACCCCAAGAACAAGGTCGTGGACTGGAACGGGCGCTGTGGCGGGAAAACGGGCACCAGCTACGCTCACGCCCGGGCGGCTTTTTAGCCGCGCCTGCTGGCGCAGGTTCTAGAGTCCGCCCGCGCCGGACTTGTCGCGCACGCGGCCGATGATGCCGATGTGCTCGGCGACTTGCTCGGGCGTCAGCTCCTCATCGATAGGGCGATGTTCCGGGTTGTCGCTGTGCAGAATCAGGCCTCCGTTCAATCGCTTGTACAGGCGTTTGACTCGGAGGTCGTCCTGGTATCGGATGGCGTACACCTTGCCATCGATGATCGAAGTCTCCGCCGTATTCACCAGCACGATGTCGCCACTGAATAAAGTCGGCGCCATGCTGTCGCCCTTGACCTTGAACCTCCTGGCTTTGCTTGGCGGGATCTGTTCCCGGGCCATCCAGGTGCGGAGATAGGGCACCGGCTGGCTCTCGGTGATTTCGTCGTAGGTTGGCGATCTGCCCGGCCCAGCTGAAAAATGAACGCGGAACTCCTTGATCAGAACCACGTTCTCGGGCATCGGATCGCCGTCATCCACCGCCAGCACATTGGACTCAAGCGGCGGCTCGATTCCTGGCGCTCGATCAGGCCGTTTGTCGCCGATTCCACTGGCGAGCCAATCGGGGTTGATGCCGAGAATGCTGGCCGCCAATGAGTTGTTTTGCGCGGTGAATGACCGGGTCTTGCCGTCGAGCACTTTCTTTACAGCTTGATAAGACAGCGTCATGGCGGCCGCCAACGCCGACGCGCTGACGCCAGCGTCCGACATGCCTTCTTTCAGTCGGTCAGAGTAATCAACCATAGTTGTAGCGATGATCGCTGTTTCACGTGGAACCATGGTTGCTTTTTGGTGTGAACTATGGTTAAGATCGGCCCATGCTGAAAGAACACGCCATTCGATTGCTGGGCGGAAGCGTGGCAATTGCCGCCAAGAAAATTGGGGTGACTTATCAGGCTGTTGACAAGTGGCCTGCTGAGTTGCCTGCCCGGATAGAAGACAGGGTGCTGGCGGCCCTCGCTCGTGAATCGAAGGACGTGCGCGCGCTGCTGGAGAGTGCACAGCCTGCGTCCGCCGCCATCACAGTCGGGGAGGGTGCGGCATGAAGCTCCCCTACGGACAAGTCCTGCGCGCATCGGTCGCGCGCGGGGAATTGGGTGCGCTGGAGAAGGCGCTGGCGTGCCTTGCCGCGGCGTGGCTGCTGGCGGATGGGCTGGACCCCAGGCGCGCCCTGGATTGCAGCCTGGCTCAACTGTCGCCGCGCGCGTTGTGCGCCCGCGACCTGATGCTGCTACTTGAGCAGTCCGCGCAGGGTCGGCAGGCCCTGCGCGATCTCGGCTTTCAGCCACTCCTTCAGGAGGTCGAAGGTGAATGACGCGCCGGGTTTGATGACCTGTTCCTTCGCCTTCTTCCACAGCGTATCGCTGCGGGCCGCGTCGGCAAACTCGCAGCCGGCCCAGGTGAGCCGCTGCACGGTGACGTCTCCTGGCTCGTCCTGGTCCAGGTACTCGGAACCGAGGACGTGGAGCAATCCGGCCTCTGCCATCCATCGCGCGTGCTCGAAGAATGCGATCTCGGACACGCCGTCCAGTTCGTGCAGGGTCTTGCCGGGTGGCAGCGCCTCCGTGGCCAGGGCAATGCGCCGGATCAGGTCCATGTCTCGTTTCACGGCAAAGGCCCTTCCTGTGGGTGATGAGTGGAATCCTCATTCTAGGAAGGTGTCCTTTGCCGCCCGCCAAGCGCCAGAAGCTACTGGGACTGTGGCAACCGGGGAGGGCGCCTGAATGTCCGCCGTCAATAAATTGCTCGTCGATGCCCTGGGCCTGCCCTGGACGGCCACGCGCGCCATCATCGTGCTCAAGCCCGGTGCCTGCCCCGTGGTGCGCGCCACGGTGCTCGTGCCGACCATTGGCGCGGATGGCCAGGAGACCCTGGCCGAGGTGCGCGAGCGCTACGTCCTGGTGCCGCGCGAGGCGGGCAAGGAGGCCGGCGATGTTTGAGCCCAAGGCCCAGATCACGGGCGACCAGCTCGAACACTGGGCACGCGCGCTGAATGAATACGCGCGCCAACTCAACGATGCCGCCGACCCGGCGCTGCTCGCAGAGGTGCGAGCGCTGCGTGCCGATGTGAAGGGACTGCGCGAGGTGCAGTTGATGTCCCTGGTGCTCCAGCGTCGTTGGGATATCGAAGGGCTGCCGTTTAGGCGTCTGGATGACGATCTTCCAGATCCAACAGAAAGCGCGTCAGACGGTCCTCGTACACCGCCCGTGCCGGGGCCGGCAGCAGCCGAAGGGCCTTCGGCTGATAGTCGTCCAGCCGCGCCCGCAGACGATCCAGCAAAGAGGGATCGTCCCGAATGAGCACCCAAATGATCGATTCCAGGATGCTCTGGTGCGCCAGGTCGCGCCCCAGTTGCGCCATGGGCCAGTTTTCGCCGTTGCCTTGCATGCCTGCCCCTCTCGCGGATGGTGGTGTCGGAGCTTCCATCGTAAGCCGGGAGCGGGCGGGCGCCTCCGTTGTCTCCTGCCGTGCACCGGCCCGCGAATCGGGCTGCGCGGCTTCGCTCGGCCTTCGGGCCGGGCGCTTTTCTTTCTGTGCGGTGTGGCGTGGTGTGCATGCCGCCAGTCTCTTTTTTTTGTCCGCCGCCGAGACGGCAACAGACGGCAACGCACGTTGCTAGGGCTTGACCATGTCCCAGTTCACCCTCGACTTCGAGCCCGCGCTCCCCGAGCGCTGGCCTACCCTGCGCGAGTACGTCGCTTACCTGGCGATGGCCACCGCCAAGCCGCTGAAGACGCAGGCGGCCGATCTGGACCTGGCGCCCAGCACGCTGTCGCGCAAGCTGAACCCGGCGGATGGCGACACGCAGCGCTTCAACCTGGACGACTTCGAGGCCTGGCTCGCCAGCACGGGCGAGGCGCCGCGTGTGGTGGCCTACCTGGCCGCGAAGTACCTGGACAGCGACGACAGCCGCCGCGCGCGCCTGCTCAGCAGCGCGCAGGCCCTGGTGGCAGAGCTGGCGCGGATTGTGCCGGCGCTGAAGGAGTCCGTGGCTTGACCCGTCATGCGAACTTTCCGGCGTGCTTCGACAGCCTGGAGGGCTTTCAGCAGTGGCGTCAGCTGGCGGTGCGCTCCGGCGGCGCGGTGCGGCCCTGCGACGACTGCTCGGCCGTGTACCGCCAGCAGATGGAGCGCGCGGACCGCTGCCGGGCCGAGGAGGTGCGGGTGCTCTTCATGGTGCCGTCCACGTGGCGGCGCGGCAAGACTGCGGAGGTGCCCGATGCGGCCGGCTGACGAGGTGACCAGGGTGCTGCTGTTCGCGGTCTGCGCCCTGCATGGGGCCGGGCGCAGTGCCACGCTGTCGGAGCTGGCCGGCGCCACGGGGGTGGCTGTGCACATGGTGCGCAGCCGCGTGCGCGATCTGCGGCGGCATGGGCACCTGACCATCGTCCGGCAGCGGCGCGTGGCGTGGCGCAACCGCCCCGTGGCTGAGTACGCGCCGGCCACGCGCGCGCAAGCGCCTGAGTGCGCGCTGAGCGGTGTGGCACACGCCTGGGCCGCTACCTAGAGCCTCTGCATGCCCGTCACCGACCACGAGCGCACCCGCCGCGCCACCTTTGGCCGCGGCGTCGCCGAAGGCCTGCGCCTGGCCGGCGTGCACAACCCCGGAGTCCTCATGAACAACGCCAAGCTGGCCCGCCTCGAAAGCGGCCTCAACGCCATGGCCCGCAAGGTGCTGGAGGCCGTGCCCATGCAGCAGCCCTGGCACAAGGACCAGATCGTCGCCGAGATGCGGCGCACCGGCTCTAACGCCGGGCGCGACGTCATCGAAGGCTGCCTTGCCACCCTCACCGCCCGCGGCCTCGCCAAAGAGCAGCCGCGCGGCCATTTCATCCGCGCCGCCGCGCGCCCGCCGGCCCCGCCGCAACCTGCCGATCCCATCATGCAAGCCAACCCCTCGACCCTTTCAGCCACGCCCGCCGCCACCCCGGCGCCCGATACCCTCGGTCGCCTGGCCAACCTCGGCGTGCTGCTGCGCCGCGCAGCGGAGGAGTGTGACGCCATCGCGCTGGAGGTGGAGGAGCGCGTGCAGGCCGCCGGCGAGGATGGAGACAAGCTGCGCCAGCTCCAGGCGCTGCTCAAAAGCATCGGCGTCTGAGGGGCGGCCGCCATGCCCGGTCAAAACGCGCAGCGCCGCAAGGCCTGCCTGGGCAAGCAGCGCTACGCCACCCATGCCGACGCCGAGGCCGCCCTGCGCGCCCTCGCGCAGGGCAGGGACTGGCAGAGCTGGCTGGCCGTCTACCGCTGCGGCTTCTGCGGTGGCCACCACGTCGGACACGTGCCGGCTAAGGTGCGCCAAGCCATTCTGGCGCGCAGGCAGGAGGTGCAGTGACCGAGCGTGCCCCGCTGCCCGACATCGATTTCCCTGCGCTCAACCGGGCGCTGCTTGACCGCGCGCACCAGCTTCTGCCCCGGTGGTTGCCGGGCGGGGAGTTCGTCGCGAACGGGAAGGAATACCGGGTGCTCTCGCCCTGGCGGGCCGAAAAGACCGCCAGCTTGAGCGTATGCGTGCGCGGCGAGAAGGCAGGCCAGTGGGCCGACTTCGGGGGCGAACATCGTGGCGGCGACCTGGTCGGCTTGTATGCCCAGCTGCACGGCCTTACCGGGGGCCACGCAGCCGTTCGCATCGCGCGAGAGGAAGCGCTGGAGGACGTGGCGCGCGTGTTGCGTGCTGGCCAACATCTGGGCGCGCCGCCGCCACCCGCGCCGCCCCCTCCACCGCCGCCCCCGCCGCCACCCAGGTCGCCGCCCGAGGACCGATGGACACCCATCATGCCGGTGCCGCCGGATGCAATGGCACCCACCTTCAGGCACGTCAAGCGCGCCAGCGAGGACATCACCTACACCGCCACCTATCGCCTGGACGATCATGTGCTGGGCTACATCGTGCGCTTTCGCCGCAGCGGCGGCGGCAAGGAGATGTGCCCATACACATGGTGCCGATCCGAGCGAGATGGCAGCATGAAGTGGGTCTGGAAGCTGTGGGCCGACCCTCGGCCTCTGTATCTGCCTGGTGGCACCCGGCCGGCAGGCCGCACGGTGGTCGTGGTGGAGGGCGAGAAAAAGGCCGACGCCCTGCACCATTTGCTGGAAGCGGCCGCTCCAGGCGTCTACTGCGTGGTGTCGTGGCCCGGCGGATGTCGGGTGTGGCACAAGGCCTCGTGGGAGTGGATCGCTGGCAGCACTGTGCTGCTGTGGCCCGACTGCGACGCGCACCGCGTCAAGCTCACCCAAGCCGAGCGCGAGGCGGTTCTGGCGCTGGTGCCCGAGGGCGACGCGCCTGCGCGCGATGTGGCGCTGCGTGCCGCGCAGGATGCCAAACCGCTACTGCCCGCCGCCGACCAGCCCGGCATGGAGGCCATGCTGGGGCTTGGCGCCTACCTGCGCGACGAGCAGGGCTGCGGCGTGCAGATCCTGCCCATCCCCGCTCCCGGGGAAGTCAAGGATGGATGGGATTGTGACGACGCCATCAACGCTGACGGGTGGGACGCCGATCGCGTGCTGGCCTTCTTCGGCCAGGCGCAGCCGCTGCCCGGTGCGGCCGGCGATGCCGATGCCGGCGCAGGGCAGGGCGGCGGTGCCGGCCAGCCGCCGCCCCCGCCGCCCGGCGAAGGCGCGGCCGAAGGCCCCGCTGACGCTGGTGACACCGACCGCCGCATCCCCGCCTGGCTGCGCCCGTACTGGGACGCCGACAAAGAGCGCTGGCTCGTCTCCCGCAAGCTGGTCATCCGCGCCCTCGCCGAAGACCCGGGCCTGGCTGGCGTGCTGGCGTTCAACCGGCTGTCCAACAACATCGATGCGCGGCGCGACTGGCCGTTCCCGCATGGCCGCGCCGGCGCCGTGCGCAACAGCCACGACCTCATGCTGGGCAACTACCTGAGCGACACCTACGGGCTGCCCAGCATCGCCCGCGCGGCCCTGGCCGAAGGCATCGAAACCGTCGCCTTCGCCGCGCCGTATCACCCGGTCATCGAATACCTCGAAGGCCTCGAATGGGACGGGAAGCCCCGCGTGGACAAGTGGCTGATGTACGTCATCGGCGAGACGCCCGAGACCGTTTCCAAGCGCCTCGCCGAATACCTGTCCCTGGTGGGCCGCTACTTCCTGCTGGGCCTCGTCGCCCGCGTGATGGAGCCGGGTTGCAAGTTCGACTACTGCCTGGTGCTGGAAGGCAAGGGCGGGCGCTACAAAAGTACCGCGCTCAAAGTCCTCGTCGGCCGCGAATGGTTCTCCGACACCCGCTTCGACGTTCAGAAAAACAAGGAGGCGCAGGAGCAGGTGCAGGGCGTCTGGCTGTACGAGCTGGGCGAGCTGGCCCACTTCAACAAAGCCGGCGTGGACGAGATCAAGGCATTCGTCAGCAGCGAGGTTGATCGCTACCGCCCGGCCTATGGTCGCCACGTCGAGAGCTTTCCGCGCCAATGCGTGCTCGCCGCCACCACCAACAACCGCAAATACCTGCGCGACAAGACCGGCAACCGCCGCTTCTGGCCAGTGCCCGTCAACCACGTCATGAACATCGGCTGGATACAGCGCTGGCGCGGCCAGCTGTTCGCCGAGGCGCTGGCGCTGTACCGCGCCGGCGAGCGGCACTGGCCCGACGAGGACACCGAGGTGCGCCTGTTCGTACCCATGCAGCAGGAGCGCCTGATCGTCGATGCGGTCGAGGAAGAGCTGCTGCGCGTGCTCACCCGCGCGCCCGTGGCCAGCGGGATCGGCGCCGAAGTCAACGAACTCGCCGCCCACGTCTCCGTCGCGCAGCTCATCCAGGCCCTGGGCGTGGACGTGGGCAAGGCCACCGCCGGCCTGCAATCGCAGATTCGCGCCTGGCTGGAGCAGGAGGGCTGGGAGCAAAAGAAAGTGCCGGTCGGCGCCACGCGGCTCATGCGCTATGTGCGCCCCGCCGCCTGGCCCGCACCCGACGACAACAGCGGCGACGAGCCGCCACCCGACGACCCGCCCGCCCCCGACGAGGGTGCGCCGGATTCATTCAACGTGCATGGAGACGCTGACGATGCGCCGTTCTGACCCCCGGGTCGCGGCGCCCGAATCGCGCCGTGCCGCAGACCGTGCCAGACGCAAGATTGGCAGCACGGGCCACGAAGTGGAGGGCGCGCCGATGGTGCGGCGCGCCCGCTGGGGCGCGAACGCGGGGACGTTGGCGGAGCGCGCCATGTAGCCCCGTCCTTGTCCTGCTGTCCGCGGTGTCCGGCGCCTTCCCCTGGAGCGCTCTGGATGCCACTACCAGCCCATCAGCGGGGTTGCGCCGCTGCATGGTCCGGCGGGTCTCGCGGGCGTGGGCGGTATGCACATCGCCCAAGGCGTGCGGGCAGGCGCGGGGGCAGGTGCGGGTGCGCTCGCGCGTGTGCGCGGGTGCGAATCACATTGATCTCCTTGGAGAAATGGAGGACAGAATGGACAAGAGGACAGCCGAGCGGCAGCAGCAGGGCCTGCACACCATCAAGGCCCACATGCCGCAGACGTATGCAGAGATCCAGCGCCAGGCCGGCGAGCGCGGCGGCGAGGTGTATCGCCTGGTGCGGCAGGGCTGCGGCGGCGAGCCCTCGCGTTTCTACGCCATCGAGGCCGGCCACGTCGTCGGCACGCCGTTCGCGCAGGAACTGACCGACCCCATCCTTGCCCAGCACATCGTGCAGTTCGGCCTGGGCTACCTCCTGATGATGCAACTGAGCGGAAGTGCGGATGGCGCGCATTGAGTGGGTCAGGGAACGGCTGGAGAACTGGGCGCGGTGGGCTGTGCAGCGAGAGCAGGGTGCTCTGGGCTTCCCGCGGCAGGCGGCATTCACCCGGCTGGCAAACAAGGGCACGCGCTCGGAGGCTGTCATCCCCATCGACAACATCGACGCCGCGCTGACCGACGAGGCGGTGACCGCTCTGCGCTGGAACCGCTCGCATCTGTACCTGACGCTGCAATGCATCTACGTGCAGGGCCGCGACGTGGCGGACACGGCCCGGCGCTTGGGCAAGGCACCGTCCACCATCAAGGCGCACCTGGAGCAGGCCGACGCCGCCCTTGCGATCTGGTTCCGCGAGCGTGCCGAGGCGCGGCAGGCGCGAAAAGGGAGTTTTCCAACATAGACTTTTCTGGCACATTTCAGGCAAGCTGCAGCGAACGTGTTTCCATCGGACGCGCGCAGCGACTCATCCACCCCGTACGGCGCAGGCCTGCGGGGTTTTTTGTTGGGAGTTCAGGTTGCAGGTTCTCAAGCCGTCACTGCCGATAGTGCGCACTTCCGGCGTGCCCGTGCTGGCCGAGAAGGCAGGCACGGCGGCGCGCGAGCGCGGCCGCCGCTGGCTGCACAAGCGCCAGGAGGTCCTGGCGCGTGACGGCTACGCCTGCGTGGACTGCGG
>JAURKV010000071.1 GCA_030831585.1 Ramlibacter sp.
GCTCCGGTCATGAGGAGGTAGCGCAGGAACTTGCCCACCGCCATGTAGGCGGCGCAGGGCCAGAAGGGCAGGCGTAGCCAGCCCGCCACCGCGCACAGCGGGTCGCCCACGAGTGGCAGCCAGGCCAGCAGGCAGGCTTTGGGGCCCATGCGCTCGAGCCAAGCTAGCGCGCGCACATGCACCGGGGAGTGCCTCCAGCGCTCGACCGCCTTGTGGGTGCCGTAGCCCATCCACCAGTCCACCATCCCGCCCAGGGTGTTGCCCACTGTGGCCACCACAATGCCGGGCCAGAACATGTCTGGGTTGAGCTTGATAAGTCCGAGCAGCGCGGGCTCCGAGCCCATGGGCAGGAGCGTGGCCGAGATGAAGGCCACAAGAAAGAGGGCGCCCAGACCAAACTTCGGCAAGGCCAGCCACCCCAGCAGGCCTGCGAGCCAGACTTCCATGCGTTGTTGAATCCAGTAGGTCGAAACCGGTGGCGCGAGTATAGGCAGTGCGTCCGCGTAGGCCCTCGGTAGGCCATGGCGTCATCAGGCCATTCAGCCATCGGTGCCTCAGCGCGTCAGGCCATTCAGCCATCGGTGCCTCAGCGCATCAGGCCTTCAAGCCTTCAAGCCTTCAGGCCAGGACACCGATGACAGCCGCGCGCCTAGCAGAGGATGACGCGCGACGCAAGCGCGGCGGGCCCGTTCGCAGGCACTACAATCGTGCCTCTTTTTTCAGCACGACCCGTTCTACCCCTCCCATGCGTATCGGCCCTCATCTTCTGGTGAACTCTCTGTTCGCAGCGCCGATGGCGGGTGTGACGGACCGCCCCTTCCGGCAGCTGTGCCGGCAGCTGGGCGCGGGCTATGCGGTGAGCGAGATGGTGACCTCCAAGCGCGAGTTGTGGAACAGCCTCAAGACCTCACGCCGCGCCGACCATGAAGGCGAGCCCGGCCCGATCGCGGTGCAAATTGCCGGCACCTCGGCGCAGGAAATGGCCGAGGCCGCGGCCTACAACATCGACCGCGGCGCGCAGATCATCGACATCAACATGGGCTGCCCGGCCAAGAAGGTGTGCAACAAGTGGGCGGGTTCTGCGCTGATGCAGGACGAGACCCTCGCCATTTCGATCGCGCGCGCGGTGGTGGCCGCCAGTGCACCCCGGGGGGTGCCGGTCACTCTCAAAATGCGCACTGGCTGGTGCCAGGCCCACCGCAACGCGGTCACCCTGGCGCGCGCCTTCGAGCAGGAAGGTATTGCCATGCTCACTGTGCATGGACGCACCCGCGAGCAGGGCTACAAGGGCCAGGCCGAGTACGACACCATTGCGGCGGTCAAGGCCGCAGTGGCGGTGCCGGTCGTGGCCAACGGCGACATTGATTCGCCGGAGAAGGCGCGCGAGGTGCTGGCCCGCACCGGCGCCGACGCCCTCATGATCGGCCGCGCCGCGCAGGGCCGGCCCTGGATCTTTCGCGAGATCGGTCACTTCCTGGCCACTGGCGAGCATCTGGCGCCGCCTCTGGTGGCCGAAGTCCGGCGCCTGCTGCTGGCGCACCTGGAAGACCACTACGCCCTGTATGGCGAATTCACCGGCGTGCGCAGCGCGCGCAAGCACATTGGCTGGTATGTGACCGGCCTGCCCGGCGGCGAGGCGTTTCGCCGCCAGATGAACACCCTCGAGGACAGCGCCGCCCAGTGGCAGGCGGTGGCCGATTATTTCGATGCCCTGGCCGCGCACGCGGACCGGCTGCCCGAGCGGGCGGCGGCCCCCGCATCCCTGGCCGCCATCGAAGAACCCCACGACGCGGAGGACGCGTGAGCAAGAAACAGATTGAAGACTCTGTCCGCAACAGCCTGGAAGGCTATTTCCGGGACCTGCGCGGCACCGACCCCGATGGCATCTACGACCTGCTGGTGAAGGTGGTCGAAAAGCCCATGCTGGAGGTCGTCATGGCCAAGGCGGACCACAACCAATCGCGCGCAGCCGAGTGGCTGGGCCTCAATCGCAACACCCTGCGCAAGAAATTGCTCGAGCACAAGCTCCTGAAATGAATCCATGAAAGCACTTCTCTCTGTCTCCGACAAGACCGGCATCGCCGAACTCGCCCGTGCCCTGCACGGCCTGGGCGTGCAGCTCATTTCCACTGGCGGCACCGCCAAGCTGCTGCAGGAGCAAGGGCTGCCAGTCACCGAGGTGGCCGAGGTGACCGGCTTTCCCGAGATGCTCGACGGCCGGGTCAAGACCCTGCACCCCATGGTGCACGGCGGCCTGCTGGCCCGGCGCGACTTACCCGAGCACATGGCGGCGCTCAATGCGCACGGCATCGGCACCATTGACCTGTTGGTGGTCAATCTCTATCCCTTCGAGGCCACCGTGGCCAAGCCCGGTTGCACCCTCGAGGATGCGATCGAGAACATCGATATCGGCGGCCCGGCCATGGTACGCAGCGCCGCCAAGAACTGGAAGGATGTGGCGGTGCTCACCGACGCCAGCCAGTACGCGCCGGTTCTCGCCGAGCTCCAGGCGCAGGGCAAGGTCTCGGACAAGACCCGCTTTGCGCTCTCGGTGGCCGCCTTCAACCGCATCAGCAACTACGACGCAGCCATCAGCGACTACCTTTCCAGCCTGCAGGACGATGGCAGCCGCGCCGCCTTCCCGGCCCAGTCCAACGGCCGCTTCGTCAAGCTGCAAGACCTGCGCTATGGCGAGAACCCGCACCAGCAAGCCGCCTACTACCGCGACCTGTACCCCGCGCCGGGCTCGCTGGTCACCGGCGTGCAGCTGCAAGGCAAGGAGCTCTCCTACAACAACATCGCCGACGCCGATGCCGCCTGGGAGTGCGTCAAGACCTTTGACGCGCCGGCCTGCGTGATAGTCAAGCACGCCAACCCCTGCGGTGTGGCGGTAGGCGCCAATGCCTTTGAGGCCTACGACAAGGCCTTTAAGACCGACCCTACCAGCGCCTTCGGCGGCATCATCGCCTTCAACGGGCCGCTCGATGGCGCGGCCGCTCAGGCGGTGGCCAAGCAGTTCGTCGAGGTGCTCATTGCCACCGACTTCAGCCCCGAGGCGCTGGAGGTGTTCAAGTCCAAGGTCAATGTGCGGCTGATGAAGATCGCGCTGCCTCCATCCAATTCCAGTGGCGCGACGGCCTGGGACCGCGGCCAGAACCTGATGGACATCAAGCGCATCGGCTCGGGCCTGTTGATGCAGTCGGCCGACAACCACGAGCTGCAACTGGCCGACCTGAAAGTCGTCACCACTCGCCAGCCCACCCCCGAGCAACTGCAAGACCTGCTGTTTGCGTGGAAGGTGGCCAAGTACGTCAAGTCCAATGCGATCGTCTTTTGCAAGGGCGGCATGACCATGGGCGTGGGCGCTGGCCAGATGTCGCGGCTGGACTCGGCCCGCATCGCCAGCATCAAGGCCCAGCACGCCAATCTGTCGCTGAAGGACACCGCGGTGGCCAGCGATGCCTTCTTCCCCTTCCGCGACGGCCTTGACGTGGTGGTCGACGCGGGCGCCAGCTGCGTCATTCAGCCGGGTGGCTCGATGCGAGACCAGGAAGTCATTGACGCCGCGAACGAGCGCGGCGTGGTGATGGTGTTCTCAGGGGTGCGGCACTTCCGCCACTGAACTCGGCGGTCGACGATATTTGCAGTCTCAGCAGCAGCTACCGCCCCCGCTGCTGCTGTCAGAGCAGAGGCATTTCGGCAGGCAGCACAGGCAGTCGGCCAGGCATTGAGCGCAGTCGATGCAGCCATCCCAGCAGCATGCGTCACCGGCGCCACCTTCGTCTTTCATCACGCTGCGGGCGGGGCCAGTGCTGATCGCTGGGCTGTCGACGCGAGTGGCCAAAACCGAACTGCGAAGCGCCAGCTCGACTTCGCCTTGGCCAAATCCGCGTCCGTGATCGAGCCCATAGCCGTATCCATCGGTGGCGTCCGGCCTGCCGCAGACCCTGGAGGGCACGAGCGCTGGCGTCAGCTGCGCAGGGGGATGAATCCGCACGAAGGTTGGCCCTCCAGGCTGATCGTCGTCGTGAGACTTGATCACCCGCGCGGCGGCTGGTTTGAGCGGCGAGGGCTGGATGTTGAAGTTGTCGATAGGCATGTTTTTCCTCGTGGTTGTTTCAGGGCAAAGGGTGGATGAGCTGTCTCGACACCAGTTCGCTGCGGGCGACCTGGGCCGCCTGGGCCAGCGACTGGATGTCTTGCCAGACGGTCTGGAAGCCGTGGGCTTCATAGGCCAGTGACCGGCAAAAGACGACCGTCTCCCGGTCCGGTGTGAGCGCAAAGTGGGGCAGGCCTTGTTCTCCTGCGTGGCCGTTGGCCAGCGCCAGGGCGCCGAGCGCTGGCAAGCGCTGCCCGCTGTTCACGGCGCCCAAGGCAAATGCCACTTGCAGCAAGCCGTACCCGCTCAAAAAGCCGAACTCCGCTGGTGGGCCGCCTTCGATCCGGGCCCGGAAGGGGCGGTTTACGTCAAACGATCCGGGGGGGCGACCGAGCTGGGCCGCCAGAGCGTTGGCCAGTTCATGCGCGTTCATGGGGCACCTCCATCGCAGCAGAGTCCAGGGGACTCAGGTGGCGAGAGGGCCCAGGGCGTGTGCGAAGTTGCGCCTCCCACACTGCGGCATGGCCCGCGAAGCGCGCCACGATGCTGGCTGCAGCAGCGGTCGGCAGATGGCCGATGGCGACGCGTTGCTTCATGACCACCGCACCGCCAGGCTCGACCCCCAGCACGCCCTCGCCCGAGGGATTCGTGAAGAGGTTGCCCAGGAGCAGCTCTTCGAGTTGCCCTTCCAGCCCTGCGCCTCGCAGGGCGCCCAGTTCGCTACGCAGGAGGATGAGCTCCTCGCCAGGGACTTCGGTCACCTGCACTTCCACGGCGTCGAATTGGAAGTGGCAGCCCTTTGCAAACCCCCCTTCAGGGCTGTCCAGACCGAATTGCCGGGTTAGCGCAAGGGCGAAGTCCGCAAATGGCATGGGGGGCTCCAAGTGGAAGGTTGCGCAGGGGCCCACGCATTCACTTCTGGAGCCGACCCTCCCAGCGCGCCAGACAGGCGCGGAGGTGGGAGAGTGATGGGTGAGGGGGGAGAGGCGTGCAGGCGAGGGCGGCCGGTGTGTCGCCACAGGCCGGCCGCCGTTCCCCCTGTGCCAGCTTGCGCACAGGTCCGCACCGCGGTTTGCTTCAGCCCGCGCCTTCCACCGTGCCGGTTGTCACGCACTCGGCGAGGAATGCCTCCAAGCCTGCGCTGAAGGCTTCCGGCGCCTCCAGGGTGGGCAGGTGAGCGCTCGCTAGGACTGTGTGCCGTGCCAAAGGGCCAATGCCCTGCGCCAATGCCTGCTGCAGGGCCGGTGGTGCGGCCAAATCGCTGGCGCCAGAGACGACCCAGGTTGGCACCCGGATGCTCGGCAGGCCTTCGGTCCAGTCCACGCTGGCCAAGGCTTCGCAGCAGGCGGCGTAGCCGGCCGGGGGGCAGCGCAGCAAAAGCTCGCGCAGTTGGAGCGTCGCCGCAGGTGCAAGGCTCTGGAATTGCGCAGACAGGTAGCGCTGCATAGCCGCGTCGATGATGGCCGCCATCCCACCCGCGCGCACCTGGCCAGCCCGCGCCAGAAACCCCTCGCGGGCTTGCTGCGGGTAACTGGCCACGGTGTTCGAAAGCACCAGCGCGCGCACAAGACGGGGGTGCTGGATGGCGAGACCCTGGGCCACCATGCCGCCCAGGGAGAGGCCGACGAACACGACGGGGCCCCGGTTCCATTCCTGCACCACGCGGGCGGCGTCTTCCACCAGGTCATCGATGCTCGGGCTGCCTGCCAGTTCCGATCCGCCGTGCCCTTGCAGGTCATAGCGCAGCACCGGGTGGCCGAGTGCGGCCAGGCGTCCAGCCACCTGGGACCACATCGACAAGTCCAGACCGAGGGCATGGCACAGCACCACCGGTGGTCCGGACTCTGGGCCCTGTAGCACCACATGGGTCTGAGGCTGGCTGAAGGTATGGAAGCTGCGTTCGCGCACCGTGGGGGTCAGCGGTGCGGGGGGCGACGGTCTTCCGGCCGCCTTCAGGGCCGCGGCGGTGATGCGAAAGCCGGTGTTGGCCGCCGGCACGCCGGCATAGAGGGCCACCATTTGCAGCATGTCCTGCAAGGCCACCTCGGACATGCCGGCCGCCAGGGCGGCGTGGACATGCATTTCGAATTCTTCCAGGCGGCCGAGCGCCAGCGTTGAGGTCATGGCCAGCAGGCGCCGTGTCTCGGTGTCGAGGCCCTCGCGGCCCCACACGGCATGCCACGCGGTGCGCGTGATGAAGTCCTGCCATTGCGCGGTGAAGGCCGTGGCATTGGCTGTGGAGCGCTCTACCCAGTCGTGTCCCAGCACGGCGCGGCGCTGTACCAGGCCCCGGTCAAAGTCATCTTGTCTCATGGCTCGCCCAGGCTTCAGGCCGAAGTGGCGGGCTGGACCTCCAGGCTGGCGTAGACACGCTCAACGTCCTGCAGCAGCCGATGCTCGGTGTCGAACCAGTCGCGAAACGCCCCCAGTTCCATTTCGGCTGCCGCCTGCGCGGGTGTCAGGCCGCGGGCATGGGCCTGCTCGCTGCCGGTCTGGATCAGGCGCAAATACCGCAGCATTTCCGCCAGCGCCGCGCGGTCCGCGACCGGGCCGTGGCCAGGAACGATCACCTCGGCATCGAGGGCCAGCAGGCCCTCCACAGCGGCGATCCACCCGGTGACGCTGCCCTGGAAGGCGGCCGGGCAGACGCGGTTGAAGAACAGGTCGCCCGTGAACAGCAGGCGATCCTGTGGCAGGTACACCGCCGCATCACCGTCGGTGTGCGCCAGGCCGGGGTGGAAGACCACCAACTCGCGCTCGCCCAGGTGGATGCTGATGCGCTGCTCGAAGGTGATGTCGGGCACCACCACCGGGATGTCGTCCAGGTCAGGAGCCAGCAGTGGCCGCATCGAGCGCCAGCGTTGCACCATGGTGTCGCGCCCCGCGGCGATATGCGCCCGGCAATGGCGGTGGCAGATCACCCGCGCCGGCATGAAGCGGTGCGTTCCCAGCACATGGTCGACATGGTGGTGAGTGATGATCACCAAACCCACAGGCAGGTCTGTCACGCTACGGATCGCTTTGATGAAGCCATCGAGCATGGAGTTTGTGCCCAGAGTGTCGATCACGACAACGTACTCGGGCCCAACCACAAAGCCGGCGTTGCTGAACCCGGCATTGCCATAAGGCCCGTTGCCTTGCACATAGGCATAGACGTCCTCGGCCACTTTGTGCAGCCCGATCGGCCAGGCAGTGAAGTCGCGATCAAAGTTCACGGGGTTTGTCTCCGGTTGTATGTCCAGCCATCAGCAAGTCATTGTCGACGACTGCCAATAAGAACAATTCTTCGATGCAGCAAGAGGCTCAGTCACGAGACGCTCCGTGCGCAGGGAGCACGATGCCGGCGCAGTCGCCAAAGCCGATGCTGGCCGCACCGTCGCGCGAGGCCCTGGCGCGCAGCAC
>JAURKV010000072.1 GCA_030831585.1 Ramlibacter sp.
ACATGCTACCGGGTGCGTATCGTCAAAAACAGCGAGCTCAACCCGGGTACCGCGAGTGACGCCGCCTGCATCCGCTCAGGCACGGTGTCCATGCCCGGTATGCAAATGCCCACCCCGGGCGAGTCAGGGCACCTCGCCGACAACTCGCTGTGCGCCGACACTGAATGGAACATCCGTGCCGAAGTGGTCGATGCCCGCAGCGGCGCCAAGGTCGCGGTCAACCAGGGTGCGGCGCTGCGGATGGCCCAGTCCGACGCGATCAATCTGTGCAAGTGAACACCCAGGGAAAGACGACACCATGCGACGCCTGATCCACCAAATCCTGGGCGTGGGCCTGTCCCTGCTTGCTGCGCTCAGCGCCGTCCCGGCGGCCTCGCAGTACACGAGCGATATCGACCTGTACGCCGGTCAGACCACATCGGCTGGCGCGGCCAATGTGCTGATCATCATGGATAACACCGCCAACTGGTCGTCCATGTTCGCCCGTGAAATGGCTGCAGTGGGTGACACCCTCGCGGCCCTGCCCTCCAACCAATTCAACGTGGGCCTGATGATGTTCACCGAGACCGGCTCGGGCAACACCGGCGCCGACGGCGGCTACCTGAGGGCCGCAATTCGGCCGCTGGACGACACTTACAAGCAGCGACTGCGATCCCTGGTGACCAGCCTCAGCAACACCGACGACCGCTCCAACAATGGCAAGGCCGGCCTGACCATGGCCGAGGCCTGGTACTACTTCGCCAGCCGCGATGCGGTCACCGGTACCAATAAGCGCAAGACCGACTACCGGGGCAACACCTCCGGCAGCTCCCAGTCGAACGATGTCTATGCCCTACCCGGCAACGCACTGGATGCAGTGGGTGCCACCCGCTACAACGGCCCCACCGTGACCAACTGCGGGCGCAACTACATCATTTATGTGAGCAACGGCTCGGCGCAGGACAACGCCGCAGACTCGTCGGCGGCCTCCACCGCGTTGAGCGCCGCGTACACGGCAATGGGCATGACGCGGCCGACCGACATCACCGGCCTATCACCCTCCGGCTCGCAGTCGAACATGGCGGACGAATGGGCCCGCTTCATGAGGGCCTCGCCCCAGGGCATCACCACTTACACCCTGGACATCGACCCGGTCACCAGCGGGCAGGGCCCAGGTTGGTCGGCGCTTCTGACCAGCATGGCCAACCGAAGTGGCGGGCAGTACTTCAACATCGACTCCACGGTCAACAATGGCGGCCGTATCGTCAACGCTTTGCAACGGATCTTCAACCAGATCCAGGCGGTGAACAGCGTGTTCACATCGGCCAGCCTGCCGGTGAGCATGACCACCCGGGGCACCTACCAGAACCAGGTGTTCCTCGGCATGTTCCGCCCCGACCAGGAAGCCCGGCCCCGCTGGCGCGGCAACCTCAAGCAGTACCGCTTTGACTACAACCCGCTGGACGGCAGCGTCCGACTGGTCGACGCCGCAGGCCAGGACGCCGTCACCGGGACAACCGGCTTCATTTCACCCAACGCTGCCTCCTACTGGACGGCCGACAGCAACTTCTGGGTCAATCAGGCCATGGGCACCCCCGCCTCCGCCTCCGACCGGCCCGACGGCGAGGTGGTCGAAAAAGGCGGCGCCGCGCAGCGCCAGCGGCTGACTTATGCCACCAGCCAGACCACGCGCAAGGTCTTCACCTGCCTGGCCTGCGCCGCCCAGCCCACCTCGCCAATCACCCTTGCCACCAGCAGCGCGCACCAGTTTGCCGGCGACAACGCCAGCCTCACCGCCACCGCGCTGGGCGCGGCCAGCGCTGCCGACCGCACCGCCTTGATCAACTGGGTGCGGGGCACCGACAACGCTGGCGACGAGACCGGCCCCGGGGGCACGACCACGGTGCGCCCCTCCATCCACGGGGACGTGCTGCACTCGCGCCCGGCCGTGGTCAATTACGGCGGCAGCACCGGGGTGGTGGTGTTTTACGGCAGCAACGACGGCATGCTGCGAGCGGTCAATGGCAACGCCTCGGGCACCGGCGTTGGCGACGAGCTCTGGTCTTTCATTCCGAGCGAGCATCTCGGGCGCCTCAAGCGCCTGCGAGACAACGCGCCAGAAATCCGGCTCTCGACCACGGTGGTGCCGACCCTACCGGGAACAACCGCCCCCACACCGCGCGACTATTTCGTCGACGGCCCGATCGGTATCTACCAGCGCCTCAACACCGCTGGCACCAGCGACCGGGTGATTCTTTTCGTTGGCATGCGCAGGGGCGGGCGCGAGCTGTATGCGCTGGACGTGACCACCCCGTCCAGCCCCATCTACCTGTGGAAGCACACCAGCGCCAACCTGTCCGTCCTCGGACAGACCTGGTCTGAGCCCCGGGTGGCCCGGCTCAAGGGCCGAACTGACCCGGTGATCGTGATGGGCGCCGGCTACGACAACGTCGCCGAGGACCAGCCAACACCAGGCACCACCACCATGGGCAATGCGGTGCTGGTGCTCGACGCCTTCACCGGCGCGGTGCTGCGGCGGTTTGACACCAGCCGCAGCGTGGCGGCCGACGTGGCCCTGGTCGACGCCGACTACGACGGCTATGTCGACCGCGCCTACGCTGCCGACGTTGGCGGCAACATCTACCGCCTCGATTTCGAGAAGGAGACGACGGGTGGCGTGCTCGCCGGCACGGACGACTGGGGCATGTACGCCTTCGCCACACTCGGCAGTACGAGCAGCCCGGTGCGCAAGTTTTTCTACTCACCCGATGTGGTTCTGAACCGCACCTTCGCTGCGGTGCTGGCGGGCTCGGGCGACCGCGAAAAGCCGCTGTCGACAACCTCCAACGACCGCTTCTTCACGCTGATCGACACGCGCCTCACCAGGGGCACGCCCACGGGAGCGGTGACGCCATTGGTGCCAGGCGATCTGGTCGACGTTGCCTCCGGGCTGGCCTCAACCCGCGGCTGCTACATCTCGCTGGACGGCGCCAATGGCGAGAAGGTGGTCAATGCGCCCACCACCGTGGGCGGCGTGACCTATTTCGCCACCCACCGGCCCACGCGACCTGCTGCCAACAGTTGCACGGCCAACCTGGGCCAGGCCACCTCCTACGCCGCGCCGGTGCTTTGCAAAGCCACCACATCGGCCAATATTCGAGGCGGCGGGCTGGCACCCAGCGTGGTGGCCGGAACGGCCATCGTGCAGTACCGCGACCCGACCACGGGCGAGACACTCGAGCGCGCGGTGGACTTCCGCATCGGCGGACCCAACGCAAAAGAGTCCGCCATCGAGGCCAGTGGCATCACGGGCACCATCTCTTCGACGCGGCGACGGCGTTACTGGTTCCTCGAAAACGCGCGCTGAGGCAAGGAGCCCCGATCCCTTACTGGCGCGCCGTCCGCTGCTGAGGCGGCAGGGCCCCGGGGTGACTGGTGCGCCAGGGATTGATGTCCAGTCCGCCGCGACGGGTGTAGCGGGCATAGACACTGAGCTTGATCGGGCGGCACTGGCGCCAGATGTCCATGAAGATGCGCTCCACGCACTGTTCGTGGAACTCGTTGTGGTTACGAAAACTCACCAGGTAGCGCAGCAGGCCACCCTGGTCGATTTGCGGCCCGCTGTAGTGAACCTGCACGCTGCCCCAATCGGGCTGGCCGGTCACCAGGCAGTTACTTTTGAGCAGGTGGCTGGTCAGGGTCTCTTCCAACGGCGCCTCGTGAAAGGCGGCGGTGAGGTACTCGGGCGCAGGGGTGTAGCGGTCGCAGTCAATGTCGAGGCGGTCCAGGCAGAGACCCTCCAGTTCGGCAATGCGCTCGCGGCCAAAGTCATCTGGCGACAGCATGTGCACGCCCACTGAAGCGCCTGGTGTCTGGCCGCGCCAGACCGCCTCGGTCAGGTCGGCGCGCAGGCGCTCGCGCACCGCGTCCAGGCAAGGAAAGGGCGTGTTGCTGAAGCTGTTGAGGTACAGCTTGAAGGACTTGCTCTCAACGATGTGCGGTGTTTCACAAGGCACAGTCACATGGGCAATTGCCACCTGCGGCTTACCGCGCGGGGTGAGCCAGGACAGCTCGTAGGCCGTCCACAGGTCGGCGCCAAAAAAAGGCGGCTGACCCGAGAGGCCCAGCTCGACGCGCTTAGTGGCCCGCGGGATCGGAAAGAGCAGCGTGGGGTCGTACTGGTCGCTGTAGGCTGCCGGCTTTCCCAGCAAGGATTGTTCGGGTGTCGACATGACGGCTTGCCTTGGGTGACTCACGCGGCCGCCTTGCGGCGAAACACCAGCCGGTCGGGCTCGGAGGCTGCCGGTTCGAAGGCATAGCCCTCGAGGTTGAAGGACTCGAGCTTGCGGGGCGTGTTGACGCGATGGCTGATCGCGTAGCGGGCCATGAGGCCGCGCGCCTTCTTGGCGAAAAAGCTCACGATCTTGTACTTGCCTGCGCTCCAGTCCTCGAACACGCATTCAATCACCCGCGCCTGGAGCGCCTTGCGGTCCACCGACTTGAAGTACTCCTGCGACGCCAGGTTAACGATGACTGGCGCCTTCTCGCGCGCGAGCTGCGCGTTGAGATGGTCTGCAAGACGTCGGCCCCAGAACTGGTACAGGTTGGAGCCCTCCCCCACGGGGAGCGCGGTGCCCATCTCCAGCCGGTAGGGCTGCATCCAGTCCAACGGCCGCAGCACGCCGTAGAGGCCACTCAAGATGGCCAGATGGTCCTGCGCCCATTCCAGGTCGCGGGCCGAGAGCTGGCGCGCCTGCAGGCCGTCGTAAACGTCGCCGTCAAAGGCCAGGATCGCCTGCCGTGCGTTTTTGGCGGTGAAGCGCGGCGACCAGGCCTGGTAGCGCGCAGCGTTGAGACTGGCGAGCTTGTCGCTCAGGTCCATGAGGGAGGCAATTTGCTGCGGCGACTTCTGGCGCAGGGTGGCGATCAGTTCCTTCGATTGCGGCAGGAACTGCGGCAAGGTGTGTGGCACCTCTGGGATGGGGGAGGTGTAGTCGAGGGACTTGGCGGGCGACAGCAGGAACAGCATGGTGATGGACGCAGGGCGGAGGGCGGCTCGAAAGTGGCGAGGTCGGCAAGTGGTGCAGATCGGTCTGTAGGCAGGTCGTTCAGACCGACATCGTAGGCGGCGAGCGCAGGGCGGGGCCGAAGGGCAGGTTCGCTCTCAGCGTCGCCAGCCTCCCGCCATCAGCCACTGGGCGGTGGCTACCGCCACCAACAACAGGCCGTAGCTGGCCATCTTGCCATCCCGGCCGAAACCCCACAGGCCGGCACCCAAGGCGACGACGCCCGCGAGCACCAACATTCCCGCACGCATCCAAAAGGAGTACTTCAGGCCGGCCCCACCCGGCAGGTAAGGGCCCACCAGCGCCATGAAAAGCCCCAAAGCGAGCGCCGGAGCAACAAATCCGGCCAGGTGGACGATCAAATCGATAGGACCCATGGATGACAAATTTTATAATCTGGACATGGCGGTCTGGGCCCTAGGCATCAATCACACGACAGCGCCGCTCGATTTGCGCGGGCGCTTCGCCTTTGCTATCGACCAGGTGGCCCCCACCCTGCACGCCCTGCGGACCAACCTGGCGAGCAGCAGCCAGCCCCCTGAAGCGGCGCTGCTGTCCACCTGCAACCGCACCGAGATCTATCTGGCCGCCGAGCAGGCCGCCATGGACGCCACCATCGACTGGCTGGCCCGCTCGGGCGGCGTGTCCCCTGCCGAACTTCGCTCCCATGCCTACACCCTGGAAGACGGTCGGGTCGCCCGCCATGCCTTCCGCGTGGCCAGCGGCCTGGACTCCATGGTGCTGGGTGAGGCCCAGATCCTGGGCCAACTCAAGGACGCGGTCCGCGTCGCCGACGAGGCCGGTACTCTGGGCAGCACCCTCAACCAGTTGTTCCAGCGCTCCTTTGCAGTCGCCAAGGAAGTGCGCACCGCCACCGAGATTGGCGCGCACTCCATCAGCATGTCCGCCGCGGCGGTGCGACTGGCCGGCCAGCTGTTCGAAGACTTCACCCGCCTGAGGGTGCTATTTGTCGGCGCCGGCGAAATGATCGAGCTGGCGGCCACGCATTTCGCGGCCAAGAACCCCAAGTCCATCACCATCGCCAACCGCACCCTCGAGCGCGGCGAGAAGCTCGCTTCCCGCTTTGGCGGTCAGGTGCTCCGGCTGGCTGACCTGCCCTCGCGCCTGCACGAATTCGACGTGGTGGTGTCTTCCACCGCCAGCCAGCTGCCGATCATCGGGCTGGGCGCGGTCGAGCGCGCGCTCAAGCAGCGCAAGCGCCGGCCCATCTTCATGGTCGACTTGGCCGTACCGCGCGACATAGAGCCCGAGGTCAAGGCCCTGGAAGACGTCTACCTCTACACCGTGGACGACCTGGCGCATGTGGTGCAGACCGGCCAGGCGCACCGGCAGGCGGCCGTGGCCCAGGCCGAGGCCATCGTCGATGCCGGGGTTCAGAACTTCCTGCACTGGCTCGACCAGCGCCGCGCGGTGCCCATGATCCGCCAGCTGCATGCCCAGGCCGACGAGTGGCGCGAGGCCGAACTCGCCCGCGCGCGCAAGCTGCTGGCGCGTGGTGACGATGTGGAGGTGGTGCTCGATGCCCTCTCACGCGGCCTCACGCAAAAGATGCTGCACGGCGCTCTCGCAGAGCTGCGCGCGGGCGACGAAGTCACGCGCCAGCGTGCCATGGGCGCGATCGAGCACTTCTTCCTTCGCAAAGAGGGTTAGCGGCGCTGCCCCGGGGCGGCCGCGCCGTCCCACGCCGCGCGCAAATGCAGGACGCACTCGCAGCACGCACGTGCCACACGCAATTGCAGCGCGGTGCCCTCCCCGGCTCCGGCCGGCCCTGCCCGCCCCCCCTTGCCCCGCACCCGCCTCCTCGATGAAACCCTTTCTCCGCCAGCAACTCGAGCGCTACCCGGTCCGCTTGCAGGAGCTCGACTTCTTCCTCCAGCAGCCAGAAGTCGCCAGCGACATCGACCGCCTGCGCGCCCTCACCCGGGAGCACGCCGAGGTGAGCGAGGTGGCTGGCCTCTATGCACGCTACCGGTCGCAGGAAGCCCAGTTGGTCGGTGCACGCGAGATGCTGGCCGACCCGGACATGGCCGACCTCGCGCGCGAGGAGATCGCCGAGGTGGAGGGAGCGCTCCCCGTGCTGGAGGAGGCGCTTCAGCAACTGCTACTGCCTCGGGATCCTGAGGATGTGCGCAACGTTTTCCTGGAAATTCGCGCCGGCACCGGCGGGGACGAGTCAGCCCTGTTCGCCGGCGACCTGCTGCGCATGTACACCCGCTATGCGGAGCGTCAGGGCTGGCGCTGCGAGCTGGTGAGCGAGAGCCTCGGTGAGGTCGGCGGCTACAAAGAGGTGGTGGTGCGCGTCATCGGCGAAGGCGCCTACGGCAAGCTCAAGTTCGAGTCTGGCGGCCACCGGGTCCAGCGGGTGCCGGCCACCGAGACGCAGGGGCGCATCCATACCAGCGCCTGCACCGTGGCCGCACTGCCCGAGCCGGACGAGGCGCAGGCAGTGCAAATCAACCCGGCCGACCTGCGCATCGACACCTTCCGCGCCTCGGGCGCAGGTGGCCAACATATCAACAAGACCGATTCGGCGGTGCGCGTCACCCACCTGCCCACCGGCATCGTGGCCGAGTGCCAGGACGACCGCTCCCAGCACCGCAACAAGGCCAAGGCGCTGCAGGTGCTGGCCGCGCGCATCCACGAGGCCGAGCGCGCCGCACGCGCCGCCAAGGAAGCCGCCACCCGCAAGGGCCTGATCGGCA
>JAURKV010000001.1 GCA_030831585.1 Ramlibacter sp.
CTCAATGGCCGCTTCAAGGGCGGTTACATCACGCGCCACTATGGGCAGCCTGCGCAGGGCGTTCACGCGGTTCAGCTCGAGTTGTGTCAGCGCCATTACATGCAGGAGATGGCGCCCTATGCCTATCTGCCCGAGCAGGCGGAGTTGCTCCAACCGACGCTCGAGCGCATGGTGCGTGGAGCTTTTGTCGCGCTTGAAGGTTTGAGCCGATGAAATTCTGGTGCAGCCATGCTTGGATCGCTGGTGGCTGGCAGGCGCAAGTGCTGCTGGAGTGCGATGCAGCTGGTTTTTGGCGCCGGATCGAAATCGGTGTGCCGCCCGAGCAGGCCCCTGATGCAAGCCGCTTGGGTCCAACGTTGCCTGGGCTGGTCAATGCCCACAGCCATGCCTTTCAGCGGACCATGGCCGGCCTCGGAGAGCGGATCGACCCGCAGCAGCCAGGTGACGACTTCTGGTCATGGCGCGAGCGCATGTACCAAGTGGCCCTGCGGATCGGCCCGCAGGCGATGGAGACCATCGCCACCTGGCTCTACACCGAGCTGCTCAGCCAGGGTTACACCCATGTCTGCGAGTTCCACTACCTGCACCACGCCCCCGGCGGAGCGCACTACGCCGACCCGCAGACCATGAGTTGGGCGTTGGTGCGCGCAGCTGAGCGCACCGGCATCGGGCTCACGCTGCTGCCCACGCTTTACATGCACAGTGGCTTTGACAGGGCGCCGCTTTTGCCGGCCCAGCTGAGGTTCGCAAGCACGCCGGATTTCGTTCTAGAGACCCGCCGGCAGCTCCTGGCTTATGCGCAGCAACACCAGCGGCAGTCTGTCCTGCATGCCGGAGTGGCGGTGCATTCGCTGCGTGCGGTTGACACGGCCGCCCTGCTTGAAATGGCCCTCGCTGCACAAGACGGGCCTATTCATATCCATGCCGCGGAGCAGCAGCGCGAAGTTCAGCAATGCCTACAGCATCTCGGCCAGCGTCCTGTGCAATGGTTGCTGGACCATGCGCCCCTCGGGCCCACGTGGCATCTGGTGCATGCCACGCATTGTGATGGCGCCGAAGAATCTGGCCTGGCCCAATGTGGGGCTGGCGTGGTGCTGTGTCCGAGTACCGAGGCCAATCTGGGCGATGGGTTTGGCCCGCTGACCAGCGCATTCAAGGGAGAAATCCACTGGTCTATCGGTACGGATAGCCATGTCGGACGCACCTGGTGCGCCGAACTGCGCTGCCTCGAATACGGTCAGCGTCTGCGTACGCAGTCGCGCAACATCGCGGCGCGCCATGCTTCACAAGCCAGCAGTGCAACCGCGCTCTTTGAACAGGCGCTCAGTGGCGGAAGTCGAGCCAGTGGGCTGGCGCTCCACGGCATTGCCTTGGGTCAACGCGCTGATCTGCAAGAGCTCGATCTCGACGATCCCGCCTTGCTGGGCCTGCCCGTTGACAGCTTGCTCGATGCCAGCGTGTTCTCCGAACCTGGCCCCCGCGCGCGCCAAGTCTGGGTGGCTGGTCGGCGAGTGCAAACTCAGCTGGCGCCGCTAGGTGCAAGCTGGCGCGAGGTCATGAGCCAGCTCTGGCAGGGCGCGCCTCCCGCCCCCGAGCCCCGCCCACGATTCACCCCTTCATCAACCGATCAAGGCACACCATGTCAACCCTCGAACTGACTGAACCCCATGTGTTTCTGCGTAACTGTTGGTATGTCGCCAGCGTCTCGCGTGCAGTGACCCGCCAGCCGCTGGCGGTACGGCTGCTCGATGAGCCCATCGTGCTCTATCGGCGCGAGGACGGTTCGCCGGTTGCCCTGGAAGACGCTTGCCCGCACCGTAAGTTGCCGTTGTCGATGGGGCGCGTCGTCGGGGACGCCATCGAATGCGGCTATCACGGCTTGACCTTTGACGGCGGCGGACACTGCATTCAAGCGCCTACCCAGCAGCGCATACCGGCCATGGCCAAGGTGCGCAGCTACCCGGTGCAAGACCGCTACGGGCTGCTGTGGATCTGGATGGGGGCAGCCGATGAGGCCGAGCGTACCCCCATCCTCCACATTGACGACCACGACAACCCGAATTGGCACATGACAGCCGGCGACAGCTTGCTGTGCCACTGTCACTACCTGTGGCTGGTCGACAACCTGCTGGACCCCTCCCATGTGGCCTGGGTCCACCGCAGCACTTTTGCCGCTTCGGGCACCGAAGACACACCTTTGCAGGTCCATGCCGATGAGCATGGCGTGGTGTGCAGCCGCTGGATGTTCGGGCAGCCACCGCCGCCTTTTTATGCGCCTCTGGTCAAGTTTGAGGGGCTGGCCGATCGCTTGCAGCACTATGAGGTGAGGCTGCCGTCAATGGCCATCAATCGGAGCACCTTTGCGCCGGCAGGTCTGGGCGGTCCTCAGGCAAAAGACGATCCTCGGATTTACCGGATGGTTTCCTACAACTTTCTCACCCCGATCGATTCCGACCGTACCCTGTATTTCTGGCTGCAGCACCGCAATACCGACCCCCACGATCAGGCGCTGACCGAGCGCATCGCCGCCGGGGCCAAAGCGGCCTTCGAGGAGGACCGGCAGATTCTGGAGGCCGTGCACCAGGGCATGAAGAACAAGCGCACGCCGCATATCGGTTTGCTGCTGGATACCGGCGCATCCCGTTTTCGAAAGGCGCTGGCAGCACGGCTGGAGGCCGAGGCGGCCACCACCGGGCATTCACAATGAAAGCCATACAACCAGGCCAGCTGGACTGGCGCCTGCTTGGCGACGCACGCGCTGGCGCGCTGGCGCTCGATCTGGAGCCCTCCGCCTGGCGGACAGTCCACGCCAGTGCGGAGGCGGTTGCCCAGGTGCTAGCCAGCGGACAAGTGGTCTACGGCCTCAACACCGGCTTTGGCAAATTGGCCAATACCCGCATTGCCTCTGGCGATCACGCCCAACTGCAAGTGAACTTGCTGCGCTCCCATGCCGTCGGCGTGGGAGAGCCGATGAGGCCGTCTGTGGTGCGCTTGATGCTGTTGCTCAAAGCCGCCAGTCTGGGGCGGGGCCACTCCGGGGTGAAGGCGGAGATCATTGCCCTTCTGCTGAAATTCCTGGCGCTGGACCTGCTGCCCGTGATTCCAGTCAAAGGTTCGGTGGGTGCCAGTGGCGACTTGGCCCCACTCGCTCACCTGTCCTTACCGCTTATGGGTGAGGGCATGGTTTCGCTCCGCGGCCAGTTGATGCCCGCCGCTCAGGCCCTGCAGGCGTGCGAACTGGCGCCGATCGCGCTGGGCGCCAAGGAAGGCCTCGCGCTGATCAATGGGACGCAGGCCTCGACGGCCCTGGCCATTGACGCGCTGTTTGCCGCCGATCAATTGATGCAGGCGGCGGTGGTCATCGGAGCTCTCACCCTCGACGCTGCCCGTGGAAGCGATGCGCCCTTTGATGCGCGCATCCACGAATTGCGCGGTCATCCAGGACAGATCGATACAGCAGCTGCCTATCGGGCTTTGCTCGCCGGCAGTGAGATCCGTCGCTCGCACCTGGTGGACGACGAGCGGGTGCAGGACCCCTATTGCCTGCGCTGCCAGCCCCAGGTCATGGGTGCGTGCCTAGACCAGCTGCGTCACGCAGCAGAGGTGCTTTTGCGCGAGGCCAACGCGGTGACCGATAACCCCTTGGTCTTCCACGATGGTGGGCAGCCCAAGTTGCTCTCCGGCGGTAATTTCCACGCCGAGCCGGTTGCCCTGGTGGCCGATGGTCTGGCGCTGGCGATTGCTGAGATGGGCGCTCTGTCCGAACGTCGCATTGCCATGCTGGTGGACAGCGCCATCTCTGGCCTACCGGCATTTTTGACCCCTGAGCCGGGCTTGAATTCGGGCTTCATGATCGCGCATGTGACGGCTGCCGCGCTGGCCTCGGAGAACAAGTCGCTGGCCCATCCAGCCAGTGTCGACAGTCTGCCAACCTCAGCCAATCAGGAGGACCATGTGAGCATGGCCACCTTTGCAGCACGCAGGCTGTCCTCGATGGTTGACAACACCGTCTGGATTTTGGCTATCGAGGCGCTGGCTGCCGCCCAGGGGCTGGAATGTCACCGACCTCTGTGCAGTACGCCGGCGCTCGAGCGCGTTCATGCGCAGTTACGCCGACTGAGCCCGGCGCTGGTGCAAGACCGCAGCTTGGCGGCAGACATCGAGGTTGTGCAGGTCTGGCTTCGCAGCCCCGACCTTCTGGGCACGGCGCTGGCCGACAACATGGAGGAGCTTCGCAGCGCCTTCGCACGCTTGGCCTGCACCGTCGCCGCGTGAGGTGGGTGCGCCGACCCTGCGGCCTTTGACCCAGTTTTTTAGCGAGAGGCCAACCTAGTCCTCACCCAATTGGCGTGCCGCCCGTTCTAGCCAATGCTGCAGGCTCAAGCACAGGCTGGTCTCCACCCAAAGTGACATGGCCTGGCCCTGCGAATGGGCGATCACCACAGAAAAGGAGGCCAGTCGTGTGCGCGTGGCCAGATCCGCGGGCAGCCGTTCAAAATCAAGGTCGCAGCCCAGAGACAGCAGCTGCCGGGCCGACGTGCTGAGCATCAAGCTCGACTGCCCGGCGCTCAAGTCCACGCAGCTGCTGTGAATGCCGTCGGTTGCTTGGGACACGGCCTCCATCAAGGTGGGGGCCTGCGCGGGCTCTGCTTGAGGCCACCAGCACCACCATTCATCAGGTCCGAGACGCATCCAGAGCAGATTCGTAGCGTCCCAGGCCATCTGAAATTGTCGGCAAACACCCAGCTGCGACAAGCCCGTCGCGAGTCGCTCCAGGCATGCGGTGTCGCCAGGGCGCAGACGCACGCTGACCAGTCGACCCGGTTGGGGCACTACCAAGGCCTGCTGGCGATCAGCCACGCATGAGCCCTCCCTTGGGGTCAAAAAATACGGGGGCCACCACCTGAGCTGACCGCCAGTGAAGGCCTCCCTTGGCGGCCGCGCTGACCCGGACGGTCTCCCCATGACGTCGCGCGCCGTCTTCAATCAGCGCCAGTGCCACGGCCCGGTCCAGGGTGGGGCTCCAAACACTGGCGGTCACAAAGCCGCCGCTGGCCTGCTCGAGCGCCCGTACGGCGGCTGGATCCATGGCTTGATGGCCTCGAAGGATTTGTGCCCCTTCTTCCAGCGGGGGTTCGCCGGCAGGAACGAGCAGCCCCACCAGCTGCGCCCTGCCCTCGGGTTGGGCCTGGTCTCGCTGCAGGGAGCGCTTGCCAACAAACGCTTCCTTGTCCATGCGGACCGCCCAGGACAGGCCGAGATCAAACGGATTGATGCAACCATCAACCTCATGCCCGACCGAGATGAAGCCCTTTTCGACCCGCAGCACATGATTGGCCTCCGAGCCCATGACCGCCAGCCCCAGGTGCTGGCCGACTCGTACCAGCTCTTGCCAAAGTGTGAGCGCGTCGCTGGATGGCAGATGAATTTCGTAGCTGAGTTCCCCGGTGAAGCTGACCCGGAACAGGCGCACAGCCTGGCCAGCCAGCGTGGCGTTGCGCTGACTCATGAAGGGGAAGCTGGTGGGGGAGAGGTCAATGCTGCAGCCGCAGGCCGCCAGCAGTTCGCGGGCACGCGGGCCGCAGACCACCAGTGCAGCCCACTGATCGGACACCGAGGTCACAAAAGTCTCGAGCCGACCTTGGAACTGCAATTGCAGCAGCGCCTCGAGCCAGGCATGTACCGCCTGCGCCTGGCCGGTGGTGGTGGTGATCCACCAACGGTCTTGTGCCAACCTGAAAACGGTTCCGTCATCAAAAATACGTCCGTCATCGCGCAGCATGACCGCGTAGCGGCCGCGGCCGTCCTGGAGGTCTGCCAGTCGGCAGGCGTAGACATACTCGAGAAACTGCAGGCTTTGCGGGCCGGTGACTTCGAATTTTCCAAGAGGCGAGCTGTCGTACAGGCCGACCGCCTCCCGGCAGGCCCGACACTCACGCGCGATTGCCTGCGCCATGGATTCGCCCGGCTTCGGGTAATAGCCGGGCCGTCGCCAGTTTTGGCCAGATTCGTACATGACGGCGCCCGCGCCCTCATGCCAGGCGGTGATCGGCGTGCGCCTGACAGGGCGAATCAGCTCACCCGGCTCGATGCCCGCCACTGCGCCAAAAGGCAGCGGCGTGTAGGGTGGGCGAAGCCGGGTCGGGCCGAGTTCGCCAGCATTCATGCCGCGCAAGTGGCCCATCAGCAAGGCCCCGTTCAAGCCCGATGTCCGGCCCTGGTCCGGCCCCATCCCCAGGGCGGTGTAACGCTTGAGGTGCTCAGGCGCCTCATAGCCTTCGCGCTGCGCCAGTTCCACGTCATCGGCTGTGACGTCGCTGGCCAGATCCACAAAGATCCGGCCCTGATTCTGCTTGGACAGCGCGATCGCGCTGCAACCCACAGCTTGCTTCGCCACCTCGGGTGTGGGCAGCGGAGGCAGCTGGAGTCCCAACACTTGCGCAACTTGTTCTGCGCCTTGCCTGGCGGAGGCCAGGGCCTGGGCGCTGTCCTGATACCCGGCTGCAGCCCCGATCGGAATGCCCGCCGGGCCGGCCTGCGGCACCATGCCGTGCAGGTGCGGGTCGTAAGCGCTGGAACCCCCCGCCTGTGCGTGAACGGCCAATGCGCTGCTCCAGCCGCCCGAAACCGCCAGCAGGTCAGCGTTGTGCCACTCAGTGCGGCTAGCGCTATCCCGCAAGGCGACTGCGCGCAAGCGCATTCGGCCGCGGCTACCTGCCACGCGCGCACCCAACTGAACGCGTAACTCGCGCTCGCTGGCCTGCTGCAGCAGCCATGGGTCGACCTGTGCGCGCTCATCGGCCAGCACCGCGACCTCCAGGCCGGCATCGTGTGCCTGCAAGGCCGCTGACCAGGCTGCGTCATTGTTGGTGGCCAGCACCATGCGTCGGCCTGGTGCAACGGCCCAGCGCCCCAAAAAGCTGCTGACTGCTCCGGCGAGCATGATGCCCGGGCGGTCGTTGTCGGGAAACAGCAGTCCGCGTTCGATCTGGCCGCTGGCCAGCAGCATGTGCGGAACACGCAGCTTCCACAAGCGCTCCTGCCCCGGCCGGCTGCGGTCGATCGCTACGAACAGGCCATGATCGTGCTGTGCCACCACCTGGGTGTGGGACCAGCGCTGCACTGTTGGGCAAGCGTCGAGGGCCTGCACCGTCTCGTCGATCCAGTCATCCACCGCGTTGCCGGCTGGCCGGTCGAGCCAGCGGCCTCCCGGTTGAGGCCCATCATCGGCAAGGATCACCCGCGCCCCAGCCTCGGCCAGGGCTCTTGCCGCCCACAGCCCCGCCACGCCGGCCCCCACGATCAGAACATCCGCATGGGCAAAACGACGTTCATAGCCAATCTGCTTTGAGGGTGTGTCCGGCATACGGCCCAGGCCCGCAGCCTTCCGGAGGGCGTGTTCAAAAAAGGGCCAAGCCCAGGCAGGCGATTTGAAGGCCTTGTAGTAAAACCCCGCCGGCAGCCAGCGGTGCAGCAGATCGGCCCAAGCCATGGGATCCAGACCCCAGGAGGGCCAACCCTGCTGCCCAGAGGCCCTCAGACCCTCCACCAGAGGTTCGGTGGTGGCCAGCACATTGGGCTCGCTGCGTGGGGATTGAAGGCCAACGAATGCACAGGGCTCCTCCCAGCCGGCAGCGAAGATGCCACGGGGTCGGTGGTACTTGAAGCTGCGCGCCAGCACGTCTACCCCTTGGGCCATCAGGGCTGACGCCAAAGTGTCCCCGGCCCAGCCCTGGAGGGGCCGGCCATTGAACGCGAAATCCAGAGGACGTGCGCGATCGATCAGCCGCCCGCCGCTGTTCAGACGCCAGCCGCTCATGCGTCTTGCCCCCCTGCGCTGGCCTGAACGATTTTCTGGGTATGGGGGTCCCGTCGTACCCACAGCCAGGCGCGGCAGCCATGCACATGCCACCAATGCTCCAGCACCGGTACGTCCGGGTTGTCCCGGTGGTAGAGGTGATCGGCCCAGGCCGCATCGTCCAGTGCGTCAGGCCGTGCCGGACGCGCACCGGCCTCACCGGTGCAGATGAACTCATGCTCACTGCGCAGGCCGCAATAGGGACAAGGAATTTGCAGCACAGCGGGCCTAGAACCGATTTGAGGCGCTAGCCGTTTCGAACAGCAGGCGCCCCGTGGTGAACCGCCCGAGCGAAAAGGGTGCGCAGTGCTTGTCGGGCTGACCGCGAGCGAGCAGGCCTGCCAAGCTGCGGCCACCCGCTGGAATGGACTTGAACCCACCCGATCCCCAGCCTGCGCTGATGCACAGACCTTCTACTGGCGTGGTCGACAGAATAGGGGAGGTGTCGGCCGACAAATCGATGGCACCGCCCCAACTGCGAAGCAGCTTGACCCGTGCCATGGCCGGGAACAACTCAACCAGGCTGGCCACGCAGTCTTCGATCACCTGAAACTGTCCGCGCTGAGTCCATGACAGTCCAGCATCCGGCCCGCCGCCGATCACCAGCTCGCCCTTGTCTGACTGGCTGAAATAAATGCCCAGCGCTGGGCAGGAAACAATCACATCGAGCATGGGCTTGAGTGGCTCGGATACGAAGGCCTGCAGGGTCAAGGTCTCCAGCGGTAGCCGCAAGCCGGCCATGCGCGCCAGCCGGCTTGTCGAGCCAGCCACGGCCAGCCCAAGTCGCTCGGTGGCGATTCGTCCGCGATTGGTTTGGACCGATCGCACCCGGCCTGCTGCGACCTCGATCCCAGTGACCTCGCAGTCTTCGATGATGTCCACCCCCACCGAGCTGGCTGCCCTGGCATAGGCCCAAGCCACCGCGTCGTGCCGCACTGTGCCGGCTCGCCCTTGCCAGGCGCCGGCCAGAACGGGGAGACGACAACCCGGGTCACGCCGCAGCAGCGGCAGCAGGCGGTAGACCGCGTCGGCATCGAGCAATTCGTAGTCGGCACCAACCAGGCGCATCGCATGCATGCGCCGTCGGGCATCGCGCAGCTTGGCCCAAGTTTGAATGATCTCCAACTGCCCGCGCTGGCTGACCATGAGGTTGAAATCGAGCCTTTGACTCAGGTCTTCCCATAAACGAAGGTTCTCGTCCTGGAAGCGAATGCCCGGCTCACGCAAATAATTGGACCGAATGACGGTGGTGTTGCGCCCGGTATTGCCGCCGCCGAGCCAGCCACGTTCGAGCACCGCAACTCGGCTCAGGCCCTCATCGCGAACCAGGTGCCAGGCCGTGGCCAGGCCATGACCGCCACCACCGACCACCACCGCGTCGTAGATCCCGGACGGTTCGGCCCGGCGCCAGGTTCGGGGCCAGCCTCTGTGGCCAGAAAAGCCCTGGCGAAATAACTGAAGAAAGTTGTAGCGCACGCTGCAAGTTGAATGGGCGGCGCGGGCTGCGCTGACCTTGTCTAGTCAGGTCACTGTAGCCGGATGTCACCTGGTCATGCTCAGGGTCAACCATGAAAGAGTTTCCAGACGCCCCACGCGGGGGCCGACAATAAGATGCTACAGTGGTCCTGATCAAGTTGAGGTGAGTCTCCAACTAAGGGCACCGCGCTTGATGCGGGCCCCGTGCGGTCCCACCAGCTGTTCACACAACGTATAGCCCGAGGTGCACCATGAAGTTCTTCAAGTCCTTGCTGTCCGTGGCCCTGCTTGCCATGGCCATTCTGAATAACCCCGCCGCCGCGCAAGGCGCTCCCGCCAAGAGCCGCCTTCAAACCGTCATGGAGCGCGGAACCCTTCGCGTTGGTACCACGGGTGACTTCAACCCCATGTCTATGCGCGACGCTGCCACCAACAGCTACCGCGGCTTTGACGTCGAAGCGATGGAGCAATTGGCCAAAGACATGGGTGTCAAGGTCGAATGGGTTCCCGCCGAGTGGGCTACTCTGGTTGCTGGCATTACCTCCAACCGTTACGACATCTTTTCGGGCGCATCCCTGAGCATCGCGCGGGCCAAGACGGTGGCCTTTTCCGATCCCTATATCGAAGCGGGCACAGTGCCTGTGATTCGCAAGGCCGACGCCGCCCGTTTGACAGGTTGGTCCGACCTCAATCGCAGCGGCACGCAGATCGCCGTTTCCTTGGGTACTGTTTTCGAAGAGCAAGCCAAGGCCCATTTCCCCCAAGCTACGGTGAGGGGCGTTGAAAAGCCGGCCACCGGGTATCAGGAAGTGCTGGCTGGCCGCGCAGTGGCCACCATCACCAGCAACGTGGAAGCTGCCACCCTGATCAAGACCTACCCCAACCTGACCACGATCTCCAAGGCCGAACTGCGCAACAAGCGCCCGTTTGCCTACCCCCTCCCGCAGGGCGATCCGGTCTGGAGCACTTTCGTCAATAACTGGGTCGCGCTGAAGAAATCGGAAGGCTTCTTCGACGCACTCGAAACCAAGTGGCTGGGTCGCTAAGACGCCTCCTCGCCCGACATGATGCGTTTTGTCGCAGGCCTTTTGGCGCTGTGGGCGCTTGGCCTGCTGAGCGGCTGTGGCACGGTGGGGGATGGGACGGCCTACACATGGGGCTGGTACACCCTGAACCCCCTCACCGACAAAGGCGCGTCTAACCTTTCATTTCTGCTCGCCGGTATCGGTCTGACGCTTTGGCTGTCCATCTCAGCCATCGTGGTTTCAGTGGTGTTGGGCATCCTGTTGGCGCTGTCGGGGCTGTCCAGGCTCAGGTCACTGCGCCTGATCTCGCGCACCTACGTCGAAGTGTTTCGGGCTATTCCGCTGCTCGTCTTGCTGCTCTGGGTTTACTACGGTTTGCCCATGATGACTGGCTTGCAGTTTGGGGCCTTCGCTGCCGGCGTGCTCTCGCTGGCGCTGTCTGATGCTGCGTTTGAGTCCGAGATTTTTCGTGCCGGTATTCAGTCGGTGGCAAAAGGCCAGCGCGAGGCCGCACAGACACTGGGTCTTTCAAGCCGCGACACGTTTCGCTTCGTGATCTTCCCTCAGGCCATACGCACGATCTTGCCTGCACTCGGCAATCAGTTTGTCTATGTGCTCAAGATGAGTTCTCTGGTTTCAGTGATCGGACTGCAGGAACTCACACGCCGTGCCAACGAGCTCAATGTGACCGAGTACCGACCGCTGGAAATCTACACCGCGCTGGTGGTGGAGTACCTGCTGCTCATCTTGCTGACCTCTTGGGGTGTTCGGCGCCTTGAGCGGCGGATGTCGTCCGGGGTTCGCTGACAGCCGGATCGCGCGCCCTCCCGCTCAGTGGTGCAGGATTCGGTCCAGAAAACTGCGGCAGCGCTCACTGCGGGGTGCGCTGAAAAAAGTCTGTGGCGGCGCCTCTTCAACGACCCGCCCCTGGTCCATGAACACCACGCGATCAGCCACTCGGCGGGCAAAGCCCATTTCATGGGTTACGCACAGCATGGTCATGCCCTCGCTGGCAAGACCTTCCATGACACCGAGAACCTCCTGGATCATCTCTGGGTCGAGTGCTGAGGTGGGCTCGTCAAAAAGCATGATGCGCGGGCGCATACACAGGGACCGTGCAATGGCCACACGTTGCTGTTGCCCCCCCGAGAGTTGTCCCGGAAATTTGTCGGCCTGCTCAGAGATGTCTACCCTTTTGAGGTACTGCATGGCCAGATCACGCGCCTCATCACGCCCGAGGCCGCGCACTCGCATCGGGGCCAGCATGAGGTTGTCGACAACCGACAGATGAGGGAACAGGTTGAACTGCTGGAAAACCATGCCGATTTCGCTGCGCGCCTGCGCACCGCGAGAGGCCTCGGAGCCCACAGCCACGCTGCCTACCCAGATCTCTCCTTCATCGTGCACTTCCAGCTGGCTGAGGCAGCGAATGAGGGTGGACTTGCCCGAGCCCGAGGGCCCACAAATCACTATTTTCTCGCCACCAGCCACCGACAGATCGACCCGGTCGAGTGCCTTGAAGCTTCCAAATGACTTGCTCACAGATTTCATCCGGATCAAAAAATTTGTCGGCTCGGATGGGTCGCTCATGGAAAACACCTCGGATGGGTTGGGCTCAGAACATTATCATTGAAGCGCATGCGACTCATCCATTCACGATGGCCCCAGGTCGTCCAATATCTTGAGCACTGCCGGGGCATCCTTATTCCCACCGGCTCGACTGAGCAGCATGGGCCCATCGGACCGATAGGGACCGACGCCCTTGTTGCAGAAGCCATTGCCTTGGGAGCAGCCAGCCGGGGTGGCTGGCTGGTAGCGCCGACGCTGAGCCTGGGGCCGGCCCAATTCAACCTAGGCTTTCCGGGCACGATCGCCCTGCGCTCCAGCACCATGATGGCCGTGGTGGGCGACGTACTCGAGTCCTTGGCGGTACAGGGTTTCGAGCGTTTTTATTTTCTCAATGGCCATGGCGCCAACATCGCCGCGGTCAACGCCGCTTGCCAGGACTTTTATGCCCAGTGGAGTCTGGGCCGGCGAAGCGCCGCCGCGCCACGATGCCGACTGCGTTCCTGGTGGGAGTATCCCGGTGCTGACCAGATGAGAAAGTCGCTTTATGGCACGTGGGAGGGTCTGCACGCCACGCCCAGTGAACTGGCCATCAGCATGGCCGTGCTCGGGTCAGACTACCCCTATGACGAGGCGGCACTGGCGCAGGTCGGCCAGCCCCCCCCGGCCCTGACTGCGGAGGATCTTCGCCTGATGGGTGGCGACAACCACCCGGACAGCAACGCTCACCGGTCCCGCTTCCCGGACGGGAGGGTGGGTTCGCATTCGGCTTTGGCTCGGGCCGAGGCGGGCCAGGCTCTGTTGCAGGCCGCTATCTCCGACGCTCACCAGGATATCTCCGAATTTTTTGCATGATCGTCCTCTACGGCCTGCCTGTGTCGACCTATACGGCCAAGCTACGTCTGGCCCTGCACTGGCGCGGCATCGCTTATGAGGAGCGTGAGCCTGAGGGCGGCTACCGGTCTCAAGCCTGGCGTCTGAAGGTGCCCATGGGCACGATTCCGGCGATCGACCACAACGGATTTTTCCTGTCGGAGTCCGAAGCGATTCTGGAGTACCTGGAAGACGTCTTCCCGCAGCGGCGCCTGCTGCCCGAGGGGGCCCAGGAACGTGCACGGGTCCGTATGCTGGCGCGGCTGCACGATTTGCATCTGGAGCCGCGTGTGCGGGCCCTTTTTCCGCTGATTCAGCAGCCTGAGCAGCGAACGCAGCTGCCCGCGCTGCTGGCTGCTCTCAAGGACAAACTGCAGCGCCTGGGCGAGGTGGTGCAGGCCGGCCCATACCTGGCCGGTGCGCAGCCGAGCTTGGCTGACTGCGGTTTTGCCGTGACCTTGCCGCTGGCCCAGCGCTTGCTCAATGCCATGGGCGAGGATTTGGCCTTGCCCGACGCACTCTCCCCCTGGACCTTGGCACTGGAACAGGATGAAGCGGCACAAGCGGCCTTGGCTCCGTGGCGTTTGGCCACGGAATCCTGGC
>JAURKV010000073.1 GCA_030831585.1 Ramlibacter sp.
AGCTTTGTTGCGGTGGGGGTGCTGATGGGGGCGGGGTCTGCAGACCTGCCTGCTGCGCGCGGGTGGCAGCGTCATGGTCTGGCATTGCTGCGCGAGCAGGCGGTGGTCACCCTGGCGCTGGCGCCCTTGACGCTCCTCCTCTTCGGCGAGGTGTCCTTGGTGGGCCTGCTGGCCAATCTGCTTGCCATTCCCTGGGTGACCGGCGTCGTGCTGCCGCTGGCGCTGCTGGGCGTGTTTTGGCCGGTTCTCTGGCATCCCGCCGCCTGGGCCGTGCAAGGGCTGGGCTTGGTGCTGGAAGCCCTGTCCGTGGTGCCGGGGGCGGTGCTCTCGCTGCCTCAGGCGCCGACCTGGATGGGCGCGGCGGCACTGGCCGGCGCGGTACTGGCGGTGCTTCGGCTGCCGCTGGCGCTGCGGCTTTCGGGTCTCCCGCTGGCCCTGCCCATGCTGCTGTGGCAGCCGCCTCGACCGGCACTTGGACAGTTCGAACTCTTGGCCCTCGACATTGGCCAGGGTCAGGCAGTGCTGGTGCGCACCGCCGGCCACGCGCTGCTCTACGACGCCGGCCCGCGCTGGGGCGAAGAGATCGACGCCGGTCAGCGGGTGGTCGCGCCCGGTTTGCGGGCGCTCGGGGTTGCCCTCGATCGTCTGGTGGTGAGCCACCCCGACGCCGACCACGCGGGCGGGGCCGCCGCGGTGCTGGCCGACCAGCCCCAGGCGGATCTGCTGGCCTCCCTGCCGGCCGGGCATGCGTTGGCCCAGGCGCGCCCGCCCATGCCCTGCTTGCAGGGGCAGCGCTGGTCCTGGGACGGCGTGGTCTTCGAGGTGCTGCACCCGCGGGAGCAGGACCTGGAGAGCGACCCCACGCTGCGCAATCCGAATGCGCATTCCTGCGTGCTGCGGATCCAGGGGCAGGGCGGGACGGTCGCCCTGCTGCCTGGTGACTTAGAGGCTCCGCAGGAGTTGCGCCTGGTCATGGAGGTCGCGCCCGCACTGCGTGCGGACGTTCTGCTGGTGCCCCACCATGGCAGCCGCACCTCCTCCACCGAGGCTTGGCTGGCGGCAGTGCAGCCGAAGTGGGCCTTGGTGCAGGCGGGTTACCGCAACCGCTATGGCCACCCGGCGGCCGCGGTGATGGCCCGCTATGCGGCGCAGGGCATTGAGGTGATCGCCACGCCGTCCTGCGGCGCGGCGCGATGGGTCTCCAGCCAGCCAGACCGCGTCGAATGCCAACGCTGGGACGCGCCTCGCTACTGGTGGCACCGCCCCGTCGAGACCGACGGAACGTCGCCCGGCCCAGACCTCCGGCGGGGTCGGTGAGCGCCGCACTGAGCCCGCGCCCCGAGGCGCTGGCGCGGTCGCACGGCCCACATCTTGCTATCCTGAGGGTGAGGAGCCCGCCGATGAAGAAGTTTGACGAAATGGTCGCCACCCTGCCGGAGGGTTTGGTCCGTTCGCTCCCCTGGGAGGGGCAGCCCATGGCGGGCGTGCGCCCCCACTATCAGGCCTACGCCGCCTGGCTGGCCGGTCGCAGCGCTGCCCAAATGGCCGCGCGGCGTGAGGAGGCGGAGATGGTGTTCCGACGAGTCGGAATCACCTTCGCGGTCTACGGCGCCAAGGACGAGGACGGCGCCGGCACCGAGCGACTCATTCCCTTTGACCTGATCCCCCGCGTCATCCCCGCCCACGAGTGGCGGCTCATGGAAAAAGGCCTGGTGCAGCGGGTCACTGCTCTCAACCGCTTTTTGCACGACGTCTACCACGAGCAGGAAATTCTCAAGGCCGGCGTCATCCCGTCGGAGCAAATCACCCAAAACGCCCAGTTCCGCAAGGAGATGATGGGTGTCAATGTGCCCAATCAGGTCTATTCGCACATTGCCGGCATCGACATCGTGCGTGCGCCCGACGCCTCCGGCGAGGGCGTGTACTACGTGCTTGAGGACAACCTGCGGGTGCCCAGCGGCGTGAGCTACATGCTGGAAGACCGCCGCATGATGATGCGGCTCTTCCCCGACCTATTCAGCCAGCACCGCGTGGCGCCGGTGATGCACTACCCCGACCTGCTACTCGAGACGCTGCGCGCGAGCTCGCAGTCGGCCGCCCAGTCGGGCGCCCAGGACCCGACGGTGGTGGTGCTCACCCCCGGCATGTACAACAGTGCCTACTTCGAACACGCCTTCCTGGCGCAGCAGATGGGGGTGGAGCTGGTCGAGGGCCAGGACCTGTTTGTGAAGGACCGTTATGTCTACATGCGCACCACCCGCGGCCCGCGCCGGGTGGACGTGATCTACCGCCGTGTGGACGACGACTTCCTTGACCCCGCCGTCTTCCGGCCCAACTCCACGCTGGGCTGCCATGGCCTGGTCGAGGCCTACGCCGCCGGCAACGTGACCATCTGCAATGCAATCGGCACCGGCGTGGCAGACGACAAGTCCATCTACCCCTATGTGCCCAAGATGATCGAGTTCTACCTCGGCGAAAAGCCCATCTTGAGCAATGTGCCCACCTATATGGGGCGTGACCCGGAGGACCTGAAGTACATCCTGGCCCACCTGCCCGAACTGGTGGTCAAGGAGGTGCATGGCGCCGGAGGCTACGGCATGCTGG
>JAURKV010000074.1 GCA_030831585.1 Ramlibacter sp.
CGGCGCTAGAGGCTCTGGCGTCAAGACCGACTCTCTGGTCGAGGAAGTCCAGGTCAGCGCTGCGGACGACGGGGGCCGTGCTGCGGCATGAGCCGAGGGGGACTGCGCCGTGACCTGGATCGAGTGGGGCCGCGCTGCGACCTCATTTGAGAGGGGCCGCAGCGCGGCCTCATGCGGAGGTGGCCGCAGCGCCGCCCGTGGCGACGGGGTCAGTACCGTTGCTTCGAACGAAGCAGGCACCAGCGGCGGCGGGGGTGGCGTCGGGGAGCCGGGCTCGAACTCGTCTTCGAATGGAGGGGGGGGAGGCGGGGGCGAGCTGGGGCTGGTGGCGAGCGTGGCATGCGCCGCACTTGCATGCGCCACACCTTCGCGAGGCGTACCCATGCCGGGTGAGGCCCATCGCCCATTCGGCGCGACGGCCCGAGCCCGCGCGGGGATGACCGCATCGACCCTGCGAAGCTTGTAGCCGCCCGACGCGGGCTTGTAGATCGGCGCACCGCTGGGGGGCTGCTTTCGCTTGGTGTTGTGCTCAGCGAGAGAGGCTGGCGCAGACACTTCGACGAGGGGGGCGGGTGACACGCCAGAGGCCGTGGACGCGGACGCTGCACCGATACGGAGAGGGGCGCCCGTCGGAGCAAGTGCGCTGGCAAGAGCGCGTGGCCCCATCGGTCGGCGGACGCTAGCAAGGGGCAATGTGTCCTGCGCGGGTGCGCTGGGAGTGTGAGGAGCCCGGGGAGATTGGGGACGGGCACTGCCTGGCGCGGAGAAGCTCGGGGTCTGCATGGGTGCATCGTGCTGCGGTCGGCACGCTCGGTCGGAACGGCGCGGATCTTGGCCGCCACCCGCAGGGCGTCACTTGCATGGCGCTGTCCCCGATCCGCGATCGGTAGGCCAGGTTGCGCGACACGATGCCGCCGAATGCAGCCGGAGGGAGGTGATGGGTGGTGGCGCCTTGGCGACCGCTGAACCGCCGCCGCCCAGGGTCTCCGCCCCCGGGACGAGCCCCACCTCACTGCACAACCCTAGCCTCGTGATTTGCCCCTGCAGGCTGCGCGCTGACACGCTCAAACGGGTGTGAGCACCCCTGGGCCAGGCGCACGTTCCGGCTGGGGCGCCACGGCCTGCGTGGGGACGACCTGCGTCCTTTTGACCGGTCGGGACGGAACAATGTGCGCCAGCCCGCTCGCCAGCGCGAGGGTGCCCTGCTTCGGCAGCGTGGACAGATAGCCCCAGCTCAACCCCAGCCAGGCATCGGCAGCCAAGGCCCAGTGCGGGTCGTGCTGGCGACCCAGGGAGGCTGCTACGAAGGAACCACCGCGGGCGAGGAAGGCCATGACGGTTCGCAACGCGGCCCGCACAGAGGCGTCCATCTTGGGCCTGCTGGTGGCACCGCGCACACCCTGCCAAAGGGCCTGCACGCCCTCGCTCAGGGCATTTGCAGGTGATTGCAGGTGGCGCAGGGCCGTGTCCATTTGGTCCTGGCGAGCGTATTTAAGGTCAAGGCCGACGTGCAAAGGCAGGTCGGATTCCGAGGCCAGGGGCTTGCGAATCGAGCTGTCGAGCCAGACCGGGTCGGATTCCGAGGCCAGGGCCTGGGCCATGCCCTCGCGCCATAGGCCCGAACTTGCCGCGGCGGTGGCCCCCATGCCCAGGCGCGCCAGCGGAGGGCCCATGAATTCAGGGAATCGGCGGTGGGCGATGTAGAGCGCCGCAAAAGGCAGGGCCGACAGGGCCTGCACCCAGCGTCCAGCAGTGGTCTCGGCAAAAGCCTGGGGCCGACCGTCTTCGCCGCGGGTGAAGTCCTGCCGCCGGTTGTAGGGCTGGTCGAGCTTACCTTCCCGCAAAACGGCCGCGGCCCACTCAGCGCCCACACCGATGATCAGGTCGCCCAGCAGGTGGATCAAGGCAGCCCCCATCCAAGGAGGCATCGCCCCGGCATCCGGGGACGTGCCCAGCGGGTCCGAAACCAGCCCGGCGGCCTCGGGCTCCAAGAGGGACGTGACCCCTCCTGCCATGGCAAAACTCGCGCCGAAGAGCAGCGTCGAGTTAAGCGCCGTCTGGAGCAGGTCCCACCGGGAACCGCGGGACACCAAGCATGGCAATTGCGCCGGCGTGATGCTGCGGTTGACCAGGGTTTCGAGCGTTGCCAGTTCGCGCTCCGGGTCCCTGACCATGACGGACCACGCAACATGGCGCAAGGCCCGATGGAGCTCGTCCAGCAAAGCCAGTGGGTCGCCGCCAGTGCCGCCGTAGCGGGATTCCACTGCACGTCGCTGCAAGGCCGCAACGCGCTCCTGGGCTTGCGGAAACGCTTCCCGCAGCCGCGTGCCTGCCGCCGGTGGCCAGGCGCGCGGTGCTGCAGATGCTGCAGATGCAGCCGGTACTGGATCGAGCAAGTCTGAGCGCGCGCCAGCGGCACCAGCTGCGGGTGCGGGTGCGGGCGGGGCTGCGGGTGCGGCGCTGGCACGTGGCGGGCTGGGCCGCACGTCGAGCGCCACATACGGGCTCGGCTGAGGAGACGCGCTCGGCCGAGGAAAGCTGGGCGGTGCTGGCTGGTGCCGCTTGGCTCGCTCCGATGCCAGGGGCAACTCGCCGCGCGCGGACGAGGCCAGCCGATGGCGCTTGGCTGGCGGCGGCGTCAGGGGCAACTCCGGGCACGCGCGCGGGGGCGAGGCCAGCGGCGAGCCGGGCTCCAGCACCTCCTCGGCAATGGGCGAGAGCGAGAACGACAGCGGAATGGCGCTCATCCCGGCCTGCCAGCGGCTCGCATGTCGGCCCGGTACGGGCTGGGAGCCGGGGTCACCGCCAGCCAGGCGCCTGCCCGGGGGTGGCGTGATGTTCGCGAACAAGCCTTGGGAAACCAACTTGACCCGCATGATGGCCTGGCTGCGGTGGCGTTTGGTCGACAGCTCACCTGCGGTGGGAGCGCTGGCGGGCGCCTCTTTGCGCTTGCCTGCTGCTTGTGGGGGACCGCTGCCCTCTCCTGCGGCGTCATGTGCCGGCGCGGCCTGACGGGCGGCCGGGAGCGGAGAACTGGTGGTCGCGGTCATGACGAGTGGACCGGGGCGTCGGAAGCAGCTTTGCATGGGGCTGTGTGCCGGTGAACCGGCAAATGATGAGTCAAGGACGGCGGCGATCTTGGCGGCACCCGTCGCAGTTGACTTGCACCGTGCTGTCCCGCGTAGCCGGCATTGGATGGGCGCGGCCCACTACACTGACCGCCATGCCCAGGACCGACACACTCGCCTTTGACGCCATCGTGCTCGGGGGCGGTGCTGCCGGCCTGTTCTGCGCCGGCGTCGCCGGCCAACTGGGCCTCAAAGTGCTGGTCATCGACCATGCCGCCAAGGTGGCCGAGAAGGTGCGTATTGCCGGCGGCGGCCGCTGCAACTTCACCAACCGCGATCTCGACCCGCGCGCACCGCACAAGCACTTCCTCGGCGAGAACCCGCAGTTCTGCCGCTCGGCGCTGTCGCGCTACACGCCGCAGGACTTCATCGATCTGGTCACACGCCACGGCATCCCTTTCCACGAGAAGCACAAGGGCCAGCTCTTTGGCGACCGCAGCTCAGAGGACTTCATCCGCATGCTGCTGGCCGAGTGCGAGGCCGGTGGTGTGCAGCGCTGGCAGCCCTGCGCGGTGAAGGCGGTGCGTCACGCAGGCGCAGAGGGCTACGCGGTGGACACCGACCGAGGCACGGTGCGCGCCCCGCAGCTGGTGGTGGCTACGGGCGGCCTGGCCATCCCGCAGATCGGCGCCAGCGACCTGGGCTACCGCATTGCCAGGCAATTTGACCTGCGGGTGGTCGAGCCGCGTCCGGCCCTGGTGCCCCTGACCTTCGACGGACAAGCCTGGGCGCCTTGGGCCGATCTGGCAGGCCTGGCCCTGCCGGTGCGCATCGAGACCGGTAGCAAGAAGGACCGCCTGACCTTCGGTGCTTTTGACGAGGACCTGTTGTTCACCCACCGCGGCCTGTCGGGGCCCGGCGTTCTGCAGATCTCGAGCTATTGGAAGCCGGGCAGCGCCCTGCGGCTGAACCTCTCCCCGGGGCAGGACCTCAGCGAGGCGCTTCCCCGAGCCAAAGCGGGCTCACGCAAATTGATTGCCAACGAGCTGGCCGCCTATTTGCCCTCACGCCTCGCCGAAGCCTGGGTCTGCCAGGACACCGCCTGGCAGCGACCGGTGAACGAGGCCTCGGACAAGGCCCTGGCCCTGCTGGCCCAGCGCATCAGCGCCTGGGAGCTCACCCCCACCGGCACAGAGGGCTACAAAAAAGCCGAGGTCACGGCGGGCGGCGTAGACACCCGGGCGCTTTCGCAGCAAACCATGGAGTCTCGCCAGCCGGGCCTGTACTTCATTGGCGAGGTGGTGGACATCACCGGCTGGCTGGGGGGCTACAACTTCCAGTGGGCCTGGGCCAGCGGCTGGGCCTGCGCCCAAGGCATGGCCGCACGGCGGGGCAGCCTGGGAGGATGAAACTCGGCCCCCGTTTGAAAACCAATGGACTCACAAGGCCCACCACTAAAACCGGATTTCTGCCTGCGCGCGAGGCTATAATCTGCGGCTATTCTGGCAAAACCCCCGGCGGCCTGATCATCAAATTAGCCGGGGAACCCCGCTGCGAGCCCGATCTTCTTGCGGCACCCAATTGGATTCAAAGAAACGCATGACGACGATTCGAGTCAAGGAAAATGAACCCTTTGACGTGGCCCTGCGCCGCTTCAAGCGCACCATTGAAAAACTGGGCCTGCTCACCGACCTGCGCGCCCGTGAGTTCTACGAAAAGCCCACTGCCGAGCGCAAGCGCAAAAAGGCGGCTGCGGTGAAGCGTCATTACAAGCGCGTGCGCAGTATGCAGCTGCCCAAAAAACTGTACTGATCTTTCTGCACTGATACGCTTCCCGGAAGTCCCTGGCTTCCGAGCAAGGCCCGCCCGGGGATACTCTGGCGGGCCTTGTCATTGGCTCGCCCTGCCCCTGACCCGTCCCCCGTTACTTCGCCCACTTCAAGGAGCCCCTGATGTCCCTCAAGGCACGAATCACTGAAGACATGAAAGCCGCGATGCGCGCCAAGGACGCAGAGCGCCTCGGCACGATCCGCCTGCTCACTGCGGCCATCAAGCAAAAGGAAGTCGACGAACGCATCGACCTCGATGACGTGGCCGTGATTGCCATCGTCGACAAGCTGATCAAGCAACGTAAGGACAGCATCGAGGCCTTCCAGAAGGCCGCCCGCCAGGACCTGGCGGACAAAGAAACCGCCGAGATGGCGGTGCTCACCGCCTACCTGCCGGCACGCCTGTCCGCCGACGAGGTGGCAGCCGAAGTACGCGCCCTGGTCGCCGAACTGGGCGCCAGCGGCCCAGGCGACATGGGCAAGGTCATGGGCCCGGCCAAGGCCCGTCTGGCCGGCAAGGCCGACATGGGCTTGGTATCCGCAGCGGTCAAGGCCGCCCTGGCAGGCTGAAGCCCGCTGCGAGCGCCCGCACGATCTCGGCCGCTGGCAGCTCGCGGCAACCCGCGCGGTTCGTCCCCGACCACAGCGGCGTGAAGTCGTCGCGGCCCTCGGCCTCCGCCTGCGCGCGCAGCGGCGCCAGCGCGCCGGAAGCCAGCGGGAAGGCCGGGGCCTGGTCGCTCACCGGCCCCAGCTCCCGCATCAGGCGGTTAGACATCCCCCGGGCCAGTCCGCCGGAGAAGAGGTTGGTCAGCGTCGGCTGCGCGTCGCGGTCTTTGAGGCGCGTGCGGTGCACCGGGCCCGTGGTGGCCTCGGGGCACAGCAGGAAGGCGGTGCCCGCCTGAACCGCCGAGGCGCCCGCCGCCATTGCGGCGCGCACGCTCGCCGCGTCGCTGATGCCGCCCGCCGCGATCACCGGCACTCGCAGCGCCAGTGCGCACTGCGCCACCAGGTCCAGCATGTCGGTTTGCAGGCTGATGTCGGTCGAGAGGAAATGCCCCCGGTGCCCGCCCGCCTCTAGGCCCTGGGCGATGACCGCATCCACCCTCCGTTCCTGCAGCCACAGCGCTTCTGCCAGCGTGGTGGCGGAGGCCATCACCCGCGACCCCATCGCACGCACCCGCGCCAGCAGCTCGGGAGACGGCAGGCCGAAATGAAAGCTCACCACCGCAGGCCGGAAGCGCTCCAGCACCTCGGCCGATTCGGGGCCAAAGGGCCGGCGGCTGGCGCCGCCCGTGTCCTGGGACAGGGCCAGCCCAAGTTCGGCATAGTACGGCGCAAGGGCCTTATGCCAGCGCGCGTCCCGCGCCGGGTCGGGCGCGGGGGGCTGGTGGGTGAAGAAATTGACGTTGTACGGGCGCCCCGCCGCCTGCAGCAGCTGCAGCTCGCGCTCGAGCGCGTCGGCACCCAACATGGCCGCGGGCAGGGAGCCCAGAGCCCCGGCCTCGCCCACCGCCCGCGCCAAGCGGGCGCCCTGGGAGCCGGCCATGGGGGCCTGGATCAGGGGGAGAAGTCCGGGCAGGCCAAGAAAATCCATGGTACTTTCCTCAGACGGGAGGGGCGCGGGGTCGGACCCGCGCGCAACGACGGCCTCAGGAGCCGGCGACCTTCATCCGGTTGATCAGCACCGAGCCCACCGTTTTGGCGCCGTAGTTGTAGGTGTCGGCCCCCATGGCCTCGATGCCGAGGAACATGTCCTTGAGGTTGCCGGCGATGGTGATCTCTTGCACAGGAAAGGCGATTTCGCCGTTCTCGACCCAGAAGCCGCTCGCGCCGCGCGAGTAGTCGCCGGTGACGTAGTTCACGCCCTGCCCCATCAGCTCGATGACGAACAGGCCGGTACCCAGCTTGCGCAGCATGGCCGGCAGATCATCACCGGGCCGGGTGCGGCGAGAACTCATCACCAGGTTGTGCGAACCGCCGGAGTTGCCGGTGGTCTTCATGCCCAGCTTGCGAGCGGAGTAGCTGGAGAGGAAGTAGCCCTCCACCCGGCCAGCAGTCACCACTTGTCGGGCGCGGGTGCGCACACCCTCATCATCAAAGGGGGCGCTGCCTTTGCCTCCGCGCTGGTGCGGGTCTTCGGAGATGTCGATATGGCGCGGGAGCACCTGCTTGCCCAGTGAGTCAAGCAGAAAGCTGCTGCGACGATAAAGCGCGCTACCGCTGGTGGCCTGCACATAGGCGCCGAGCAGGCCGGCCGCCAAGGGCGACTCGAAAAGGACCGGGCACTCGCGGGTGCTGATCTTGCGGGACTTCAGACGTGCAAGGGCGCGCTCGGCGGCATAGCGGCCCACCGCCTGCGGCGAGGCCAG
>JAURKV010000075.1 GCA_030831585.1 Ramlibacter sp.
CCGTACGGTGTTCATGGACTTCCGTACCGACCCCACCGAGAACGTGTTCCCGATGGTGCAGGCCGGCAAGGGTATTACCGAGATGCACCATCGGGAACACGTTCTCGGTGGGGTCGGTACGGAAGTCCATGAACACCGTACGGTCCTTGAGTTTGCGGGCTTCCCGCAAAGCAGGCTCCACATCCTCAGTGCGCTCAATCAGCATGCCCACATGGCCATAGGCCTCGGCCAGCTTCACAAAATCGGGCAGCGCGTCCATATAGCTGTGGCTGTAGCGTCCCTCGTAGTCGAGCTCTTGCCACTGACGCACCATACCGAGGTAGCGGTTGTTCAGCGCTAGCACCTTGATCGGCGTGTTGTACTGCAGACAGGTCGACAGTTCCTGGATGCACATCTGGACAGACCCCTCGCCGGTCACGCAATAAACCTCGGCTTCGGGCTTGGCCAGCTTGATGCCCATGGCGTAGGGAATGCCCACGCCCATGGTGCCCAGACCGCCCGAGTTGATCCAGCGGCGTGGCTCGTCGAACTTGTAGTACTGAGCGGCCCACATCTGGTGCTGACCGACATCGGACGTGATGTAGGTGTCGACGCCGCGGGTCAGGGCCGAGAGGGTCTCAATCACATACTGCGGCTTAATCACATCCTGGTTACCGCGGTCGTAGCGCAAGCAGTCCCGCTTGCGCCAACCCTCGATGGTTTCCCACCAGCCGGCCAGGGCCGCGGCGTCGGGTTTAACGCCGGACTCCTTGATCATGGCGATGAGCTCAGAGAGGACTTCTTTCACGTCGCCCACGATGGGAATATCAACCTTGACCCGCTTGGAAATGCTGGAGGGATCGACGTCGATGTGAACGATCTTGCGCTCGTTCTGGGCGAAGTGCTTGGGGTTCCCGATGACACGGTCGTCAAAGCGGGCGCCTACAGCGAGCAGCACATCGCAGTTTTGCATTGCGTTGTTGGCCTCGAGCGTGCCATGCATGCCGAGCATGCCCAGGAACCGGGGGTCGCTACCCTTGATCGCCCCCAACCCCATCAGCGTATTGGTGCAGGGGTAGCCCAGCATGTCTGCCAGCTCACGCAACTCTGCGGTGGCATCGCCAAGGATGACTCCGCCGCCTGTGTAGATGTAAGGGCGCTTGGCCGTCATGAGCAGTTGTAGGGCCTTGCGGATCTGCCCGCTGTGCCCCTTACGCACCGGGTTGTAGGAGCGCATCTCGACGGATTCGGGGTAACCGGTCCAGGCTGTCTTGTTAAAAGAGACGTCTTTCGGAATGTCTACCACCACCGGGCCAGGGCGACCGGAGCGCGCGATGTGGAAGGCCTTGCGCATGACGTCGGCCATTTGCCGAACGTCCTTGACCAGAAAGTTGTGCTTGACGATGGGGCGAGTGATGCCCACTGTGTCGCACTCCTGAAAAGCATCCAAGCCAATCGCTGCAGTGGGCACCTGGCCGGTGATGATCACCATCGGGATGCTGTCCATGTAGGCGGTCGCGATCCCGGTGACGGCGTTCGTGACGCCCGGGCCCGACGTCACCAGCGCGCAGCCGACGTCACCGGTGGCGCGGGCGTAGCCATCGGCCGCATGCACAGCGGCCTGCTCGTGGCGCACCAGCACATGCTGCATGGTGTCCTGCTTGTAGAGGGCATCGTAAATGTGCAGTACGGCACCGCCGGGGTAACCCCAAATGAACTTCACGCCCTCGGCCTGAAGACATTTGACGAGAATTTCCGCGCCGCGCAGATCTTGAGAGGCGGCATTCGCCGCGGCTGCCGAGGCGAGCTCAGCTTTCGTGATTTCCATGATCAACCTTTCGATTTTTCTCTGACGAAAAACGTGGGGTGCTCCTTGCCAACCCTTGTGGGGCCGCGTCGGAACTTAGAGCACCTGGCCATGGGCAGCATGGATTCACCGCCGGGCCAGGACTCGTTTGCCTTTTGACTTGCAACCCAAGATTATCGCATCGCAACACTGGGTTGTGCCAGGCCGTGAAGTGGCGATGCCATAATCCCCCCGTTTCCTGCCGGGGTCGCTTCTGCGTCACCGGTCGGGGGCCCCGAGCGCCCCTGCGCCGCTACCCGCGGGCGAAGACCTGTTTTACCGACTACATCGCGCCCCCCTTTGGCCACCGAACGCGAACTGTCCGACTTCTTGCGGAGCGTCGAAAAGCGCGCTTTCAAAAGATCTGTCTACCACGTCCGTGACGAGGAAGCGGCGCTGGACATCGTTCAGGACAGCATGATGAAGCTCGCCGAACACTACGGCGACAAGCCGGTCGCAGAGCTACCCATGCTCTTCCAGCGCATCCTTTCCAACTGCACATTGGACTGGTTCAGGCGCCAAAAGACCCGCAATGCGCTGTTCTCCAGCATGGGCGAGTTCGAGTCCGACCTTTCTGAGGGGTCGGACTTCGATTTGCTGGAAACCTTCTTGCCCGGGGATCTGTCTAATAGAGTCGAGAGCGCAGAGGATGAGGTCAGACGGGCCCAGATCTTGCGCGAGATAGAGGTCGAAATCCTTCAACTCCCCCCTCGTCAACGGGAAGCCTTCATGATGCGTTACTGGGAGGAGATGGATGTGGCTGAAACGGCCTCAGCCATGGGCTGCTCCGAAGGCAGTGTCAAAACACACTGTTCTCGGGCGGTTCAGGCCCTCAGCAAAGCACTGAAGGCAAAGGGATTAGAACTATGAGCTACATCAATACCTTCCGTGGTACACCGGGCGCAGGTTCTGGCGAGGCCGGCCAGGCCCAAGACCGGTTCGGTCGCCGGATCGCCACCCGCCTTGAGCAGGGCAGCCAGGAGCTGCCGCACGATATCAGCGAGCGCTTGCGCGCTGCGCGGGTGCGTGCAATCAGTCAGCGCAAGCGCGAAGCGGGGGTGGCTATGGTCCTGCCCCAGTTCGCTGCCGCCGGTATCGGCCAGCAATTCGGTCAAGGGCCTGGCCTCTGGAGCCGACTCGCCTCGGGCCTGCCGGTCTTGGTACTGGTCGCTGGCCTGGTGTGCATTCAGGCCCTGGAGGCCGACCGCCGCGCCAACGAAGTGGCCGAGGTCGATGCGGCGCTACTCGCCGACGACCTGCCACCTGCGGCCTACGCCGATGCGGGCTTCGTGCAGTTCCTCAAGTCCGACCGCTGACCGAGGGGAACCCGTTGTTCCTCCAAGCGGCTGCCTCTGCCGATCAAACGCCTCGACGGCGCCTGCTGACCCGGTCCGCCGGCGGCTTGGCGCTGCTTGGGCTGGCAGCGCTATTTGTCTGCCCAGCGGGGAGCGCCCAATCCCAGGCGCTGCAGCAGCCCCAGCCAAATGCATCCGCTACAGCATCCGCTACGGCATCCGCTTCAGCCAGGGCGCCAGCCAGCCGCGCGGCCCGCGCACCTGCCAAGCCAGTATGGTCCGAGCTCAGTGAGTCCCAGAAGAAGGCCTTGGCGCCACTGGCAGGCCAGTGGGAAACCCTCTCAGAGCCCCACAAACGCAAATGGGTGGCACTGGCCACCAACTTCCCCAGGCTGCCCCCGGCCGAGCAGGCGAAGATGCACGGCCGAATGGCAGAGTGGATCGCACTCAGCCCAAGCCAGCGCACCGAGGCCAGGCTGAATTTCGGCGAAACCCAGCAGTTCTCTGGCGACGAGAAAAAAGCCAAGTGGGAGGCCTATCAAGCCCTCCCGCCTGAAGAAAAGCGTAAGTTGGCAGCCAGCGCGGTGGCCAAGCCGCCGTCGACCGCAGCGGCGATTCGGCCTGTCCCCTCCGAGAAGTTGGCCAGCGTCCCTCGAAGCGTCGGGTCAGAGGCCAAGCCCGCACGCATCGTGCTGGCATCACCGCCAGAGGCTGGCGCCTCTGCCCCCGCGCAAGCGCCGGCCCCAGCCGGCAACAGCCGTTGAGTCCTGTGGCGTCCTTCGCGCCAAGCATGCCGCTCAAGGCACCGAGCCTGCGCCGTCGTATGGCCTGCTGGCTTTACGAAGGCATGTTGTTGTTCGCGGTCGTCTTCATTGCCGGCTGGCTCTTTAGCACGCTGGGGCAGATGCGTGATGCCATGGACGCACGCCGCCCCCTCCTCCAGGCTTTTCTGTTCGTCGTCTTCGGCATCTACTTCGCTTGGTTCTGGTCCAGGGGCCAGACGCTGGCAATGAAGACCTGGCATCTGCGCATCGTCGACCGGCAGGGCCGGCCGGTAACGCAAGCGCGAGCGCTGGTGAGGTATTTGCTGTCCTGGGTCTGGTTTCTGCCGCCCTTGACGGCGATGGCGCCCTACCGCCTCTCTGGTGCAGAGGTGGCGCTACTGATCATCGGTTGGGTCATGGTCTGGGCCATCCTGAGCCGCTTTCATCCACAGGGCCAGTTCTGGCACGACGCACTGGCCGGAACTCGGCTCGTTTCTTCCGAGGACGAGCGCCAATGAGGCCAGCCAACCCAGCCCCGGCCTTCACCGTCTGCGTCTACTGCGGCTCTCGTGAGGGCGTGGCGGCCCCCTTCGTGGAAGCGGCCCAACAGGTCGGCCGTTGGATCGGTGCCCATGGTGGCCAACTGGTCTATGGGGGCGGTAACTCTGGCCTCATGGGAACGGTCGCCCGCACCACCCTGGAAGCCGGCGGACGGGTGGTGGGGGTCATCCCGCAGGCTCTGGTCGACAAAGAACTCGCCAAGCATGATTGCACCGAACTGCATGTGGTCGAAACCATGCACGCGCGCAAACAGATGATGGCCGAGCGGGCGGATGTCTTCCTCACCCTGCCCGGGGGGATCGGAACCTTTGAGGAGTTCTTTGAGGCCTGGACCTGGCGGCAGCTGGGCTACCACGACAAGCCGCTGGGGCTGCTCGATGTCGGGGGCTTCTATGCCCCGATGATGGAGGCCCTGCGCACCAGCTTGCGCCATGGCTTCATGAATGAATGGCAGATGGGGCTGGTGGCAGTGGACAACCAACCCCAGCGCCTGCTGGCGTCGCTGGTAGAAGCCGCGGGGCTCAGAGCCGGCGCAGACCTCTCACGGATTTAGGCTCAGACCGCAGAATCGTCGGTCTCGCCGGTGCGGATGCGAACCACCTTCTCCACTGAGGTGACGAAGATTTTGCCGTCGCCAATCTTGCCGGTGCGTGCGGCTTTGACTATGGCGTCCACGCAGCGATCCACGTCGCCTTCCTTCACCACAACTTCGACTTTCACCTTGGGCAGGAAGTCCACGACGTATTCCGCGCCTCGATAGAGTTCGGTGTGGCCCTTCTGGCGACCAAAGCCTTTGACTTCGGTCACGGTCAGACCGGTAACGCCGCACTCTCCCAGGGCCTCGCGGACCTCCTCGAGCTTGAACGGTTTGACGATGGCGGTGATCTGCTTCATGGAATGCTTCTCTGGGTGAGGGGGCGCCTGAGCCTCAGGCACGGAATCGACCGGTAATAGGATAGCGCCAATCCTTGCCGAAGCTCCTATGGGTGACCCGGATGCCCACCGGCGCCTGCCGGCGCTTGTATTCGTTGATGCGGATCAGGCGCGCTACCTTGTCGACGATGGCACGGTCAAAGCCAGCGGACACGATCTCCTCGATGCCTTGGTCTTCTTCCATGTACCGGGCCAGAACTGCGTCGAGCACCTCATAGGGCGGCAGGCTGTCCTGGTCCTTCTGGTCGGGGCGCAGTTCGGCACTGGGCGGTCGGGTGATGATGCGTTCGGGGATGGGGTCTGAACCCGTGCGGTAGGGGTCATGGCGGTTACGCCACTCGGCCAGCGCGAAGACCCGCGTCTTGAGCAGGTCCTTGATGACCGCAAAGCCGCCCGCCATATCGCCGTAGAGGGTGCAGTAGCCGGTGGCCATTTCGCTCTTGTTTCCCGTGGTCAGGACGATGGCGCCAAACTTATTGGAAAGGGCCATCAGCAACACTCCGCGGATGCGCGCCTGGATGTTCTCCTCGGTCGTGTCCTCGGGCAGGCCGGCAAACTCTTGGGCCAGGGTGCTTCGAAAAGCCTCGAACAGAGGCGCAATCGAGACCTCGTCATAGCGCACACCCAAGCGCTCGGCCATGTCCCGGGCGTCGATCCAGGAAATATCGGCGGTATAGGGCGAAGGCATCATGACCGCTCGCACCTTGTCCTTGCCCAGGGCATCGACCGCGATGGCCAGTACCAGCGCGGAGTCAATGCCACCCGACAGCCCCAATAACACGCCGGGGAAACCGTTTTTGCCGACGTAATCGCGCACGCCCAAAACGAGGGCGTCCCAGAGCTGGGCCAGATCGTCCCGCTCGGGAACCATGGGACCGGTCAGCGAGACGCCGCCGCCGTGGGCTACGTCCGCCGCCTGGGCCTGGACCGTGAACAGGTCTTCCTGGAAGGCCGGCGCACGCCCGACCAGGTGGCCCTTGGCGTCCACCGCGAAGGAATTGCCGTCAAACACCACTTCGTCCTGGCCACCGACCAAGTGGGCGTAAATCAGGGGCAGGCCAATGGCGCGGGCCCGGGCAGCCATGCGCTCGACCCGCTCGCCCCCCTTGCCCACATGAAAGGGAGAGGCGTTGATCACTGCGAGCAGCTGCGCCCCGGCATCGCGCGCCAGCTGGGCCGGCTGCTCGAACCAAGCGTCTTCGCAAATGAGCAGCCCAACACGCACCCCGTCTACGGAAAATACGCAGGCGCCTTGGCCCGGGGTGAAATAGCGCCGCTCGTCGAACACCTGGTAGTTGGGAAGTTCGTGTTTGGCGTAATGGGCCACCACTTGGCCCTCGCACAACACGCTGGCTGCGTTGAAGCGTTGTTGCACCTGAACCGAGCGGCTTCGGCTGTCGCCGCCGCGGGGATGACCCACCACCACATGCAGGCCTTTGAGGTTGGCCAGTTCACGGGACACCTCCTTCAGGGCATCATCGCAGGAGGCGATGAAAGCCGGGCGCAGGAACAAGTCTTCGGCGGCATAACCGCAGATCGACAGTTCAGGCGTGAGCAGCAGGCGCGAGCCGCGGGCGTAGGCCTCGCGGGCAGCGTCAATGATCTTGCGGGCGTTGCCCGGCATGTCGCCCACTACGAAATTGAGCTGGGCAGTACTGATGGAGAGGGCCATACCGGCGTGGAAATGAACTCCAACGATTATGTCACCCGGGTGGTCGAGGGCGCCACTGGCCTGCCCGCGACCGACTGGGACGACTTGCTGGCGCTACAGGACCAACCCACGCCCTTTATGCGCCACGCTTACCTCAGTGCCCTAGAAACCAGCGGCAGTGCCAAGGCTTCCATCGGCTGGACCCCGCGCTTTTTGACCCTCTGGCGCGGAGATCAGCTCGAGGCGGCCTGCCCCCTCTACCTCAAGGATCACTCTTACGGGGAGTACGTCTTTGACTGGGCCTGGGCCGACGCCTATCAGCGCCATGGCTTGGCGTACTACCCCAAAGCCTTGTGCGCGGTACCGTTCACTCCGGTTCCGGGCTCGCGCCTGCTGGCCCGCAGCGATGCGGGAAGGCTTGCGCTGGTGCGAGCCCTGATCGCCTGGAGCCAAGCTGAGGCCCTGTCCTCGCTCCACCTGCTCTTTCTCTCTCCAGCGGACCTGCGGGCCTGCGAGGCGGCTGGGCTCATGGCCCGGCACACGGTGCAGTTTCATTGGAGCAACCGCGTCGGTCCGGGCCCCCGCCAGGGCGCGGCGGCGAGCGAGGCTGCCCCGGGTGGAGGCACGCCCGCCGGTCCCTACCCCGACTTCGACACATTTCTCGGCGCACTCTCTCAGGACAAGCGCAAAAAGATCCGCCAGGAGAGGCGCAAGGTCGCCGAGGCCGGCATCACGTTCCGGGCAGCCGAGGGCGCAGAGATCAGCCAGCCGGAGTGGGAATTTTTCTATCGATGCTACGCGCGCACTTATCGCGAGCACGGCAATCCGCCCTACCTCAGACCGGCCTTCTTCGAGGCGATGGCCAGCGACCTGGCCGAGTCATGGGTGCTGTTCATCGCAGAGCGCGCAGGGGAGCCAATCGCCTGCAGCCTGGTAGGCGTGGACCGAGCGAACGGCGTGGCCTGGGGTCGTTACTGGGGCGCGCTCGAGCGCGTCGACTGCCTCCACTTCGAGGCCTGCTACTACCAGCCCTTGCAGTGGTGCATCGCCAATGGCTTTGGGCGCTTCGAGGGTGGTGCGCAAGGTGAACACAAGATGGCGCGCGCGCTCATGCCGGTGCCGACAAGCAGCGCTCACTGGCTGGCGCACCCGACCTTTTCTGATGCCGTCCAGCGCTTCCTCGAACGCGAGGGAGAAGGCATTGAGGGTTATTTGACCCGGCTCGAGTCCCGCACGCCATTCAAGAGAGACGGCGTACCCACTGCGGATTGAATCAGCCCTTTTTAGCCTTGTTGTAGGCAGCGATTCCGTCAGCGACTTCCTTCTTGGCGCCCTCGGGTCCCTCCCAGCCCAGGACCTTGACCCACTTGCCCTGCTCCAGGTCTTTGTAGTGCTCGAAGAAGTGGGAGATGGTCTTCAGCCGCATCGGATTGAGGTCCTCTGGCTTTTGCCACTGGGTGTAGATGGAGAGGATCTTGTCGGTTGGTACCGCAAGCACCTTGCCGTCGATCCCGGCTTCGTCTTCCATTTTCAGGATACCAATCGGTCGGCAGGGCACCACCACCCCCGGGATCAGGGGTACCGGGGTAATCACCAGCACGTCCACCGGGTCGCCGTCGCCCGAGATGGTCTGCGGAACGTAGCCGTAGTTCGTGGGGTAATGCATCGAGGTGCTCATGAAGCGGTCGACGAAAATCGCGCCGGTCTCCTTGTCCACCTCGTACTTGATCGGGTCCCCGTTCATGGGGATTTCGATGATCACATTGAACTGCTCGGGCGCGTTCTTGCCAGGGGAAACCAGATCGAGGGACATGATGCTTTTGTATTTGGGAGCTAAAGGTAAACCCGAATTTTAGGTCGTGCAGGCGACACCGAACTTACTCGGGGACACACAAGCCGCGTCCCAGCCTGTATATTGCCGCGGTTGGCCAATCGGGCCGCCTGCATCACGGGGCGACGAGGAAGCAACGCAGCGGGGGCTCACAAGGCCTGGTTCCATGCGTAGCCCCCTCCAAGTTCAACAAAAATGTAGGAGAAATACATGACAGGCAACACGGCGCTCACTATTGCGCTGGTATGCGGTTTGGCAGCGGTCGCTTATGGCATTTGGGCCCGCGGCTGGATCCTCTCCCAAGACCCCGGCAACGCTCGCATGCAAGAGATTGCAGCAGCCATCCAGCAGGGGGCAGCGGCCTATCTGGCCCGCCAATACAAAACCATCTCCATCGTCGGCGTGGTGCTGGCCATCCTGATTGGCTTCTTTCTCGACGTGCGCACTGCAGTCGGCTTCATCATTGGCGCGGTGCTCTCTGGCGCCTGCGGCTTCATCGGCATGAACGTCTCGGTCCGCGCCAACGTACGCACCGCGCAGGCAGCCACCGGCGGCATTGCGCCGGCGCTGCAAGTGGCTTTCCGCGGCGGCGCCATCACCGGCATGCTGGTCGTGGGCTTGGGCCTCCTGGGCGTGGCGGGCTTCTTTGCCTACCTCACCAACGGCGGCAGCGCCCAAGGCGCCACCCTGTCGGCGGCACTCAACCCGCTGATCGGCTTTGCCTTCGGCTCGTCACTCATCTCCATCTTCGCGCGTCTTGGTGGCGGCATCTTCACCAAGGGCGCTGACGTCGGCGCCGACCTGGTGGGCAAGGTCGAGGCCGGCATCCCTGAGGATGACCCGCGCAACCCGGCGGTGATCGCCGACAACGTGGGCGACAACGTTGGCGACTGCGCCGGCATGGCCGCCGACCTGTTCGAGACCTACGCGGTCACCCTGATCGCCACCATGGTCCTGGGCGCACTGGTCG
>JAURKV010000076.1 GCA_030831585.1 Ramlibacter sp.
GACGAAGTTTCAGAACCTGGCGCTGGCAGACTGATGTTGGCCGACAGATGCGTTCGGTTCTCCCCGCATTCCTTTCCACTACTGACAGGAGTTGTCTGTGTCCTTCTTCAAGCGCCTGATGGGAGTGTCCGATGATCACTACGGCGAGGGCGTCACCCGAGTCAGCGACCACACCTGGGTCTCGACGTCGGGGGAGGTCATCAACCAGGTGAGTGACCGGGTGGGTTTATCGTCGTCGGGGACGGTGTACACGCGGACGGGCGTTGGCAATGTGGTCGGTAGTGATGGGAGCCTGTTCACCGGATTCGGCGACCCGAACTGCGATGGCGCAGGGCGGCTGGGCAAATAGCCGACTGTGAGGCGTGACGCTCAGTCGATGTAACGACCCACCGCAGCCAGCAGCCTTTGCTGCACTTTTTGCCGCAGGGCCTGCGGTCCGATCACCTGCACGTCGGGGCCGAATCGCAAGATGTCGCCAATGAGCTCACGGTCGTCGGCGTAGGGGATCGCTAACTCGTAGGAGCCGTCTTCCAGTGTGCGGCTTTCCTGCTCGGGGTGCCACTGCTCGCCCGCCACCCAGCGGGCCCGTTCGGGTGTGAAGCGAAGCCGTGCCCAGGCCTGGGGCTTGCCAGCGAAGATGCCGTAGGAGTGGTAGACGATGGCGTCGATCTCCTCTGGCGCCATGTCCTTTGCCTTTTCGTCCAGCACGCGCGGTGCATCGATCGCGTCGACCGCGAAGCTGCGCAGCGCATGACGCAGGTGACACCACCCGTCCAGGTACCAGTTGTCCCGGTACAGCACCAGTCGCTGAGGCGAGACCACGCGCTCCACGCGCTCGCCACTGGCCCGGTTGAAGTGCACGAAGTGCAGGCGACGCCGGCGCATGGTGGCCGAGGCCGCGGCCTCGAGCGACTGCGGCAGCACGTTGCGCTTGCCGGCGTGGACGATGCGTACCCGTTGGGCCATTTCCTGGTCACTAAGACCGTGGGTCTTGAGCAAGTCGGCCAGCCGCGTCTTGATGGGAGCCAAGGTGTCAGCGAGCAAGCCCGGCTGCAACTGCACCAGCAACTGCTGGAGGGTGGCCAGCGCGACCAGTTCCTGGGGCGTGAACCACATCCCAGGCAGGGGGCTGGCGCCATTGCTTTCCAGCACATAGCCGCCACGCTCGCGGTCGAAGACGATGGGCATACCCAGTTGATCACGCAGCTTGGCGATGTCGCGCTTGAAGGTGGCGAGGGAAATTTCCAGTTCGCTCAAAAGCTCCCGGGTAGGCACTGCGCGGCGCGTGCCGAGGAGGGTTTGATAGCGGTAAAGGCGGACGGATTCGCTCATGAGCTTCCTCGAATTCGGCTCAGCCTGGCTTGGATGCCCTAGCTTGAGGATCGGATTCTGAGCCCGGCTGGGATCACGAGCTGAGCCAAAGGCGGCCCGAGTTCCCCCGAAATCGGCTGGATCTAAATCCAGCCTGTTAGCTCATTGGGCGAGCTTTTTGAACAATCAAAATAGCTATTGATTGCGTCTTTTAAATTCATAGGAGGTATGAATACAGTAACCAAGTGTGCCAAAGATTGTTAATCAGGCAAGGAAAGATGAATCGGGAAAACCCTTGCTAATTTGATCACGAATGGCTCATTTATTGAGCGCCAAAGGTCTCATCATTCAATTAGTTAATAACAATTATCGGCTTGATGAACCACGCTAGACCCTCAGGGGCTCGCTCCCGCCCCTCAGGGGCATGCTCTCGCATTTGCAGCCCTGATGTGCAGAGCGCTGTGTCGCTTGCCATTTCGGAGCGTGGGTGAGATGGGACGCACTGAAAGGCTTTTCAAGCTCGCGAACCTGCTGCGCGACCGAAAGCGACTCCGATTTGACGAAATGCTCGATCGCCTGAGTGTTTCTCCGGCAACGCTGAAGCGAGACCTCAAGTACCTGCGCGAGCAGATCGGAATGCCGATTGACTACGACGCCTTTGACCGCAGCTACCTTGTGGCCGAATCGCCCTTGCGGGCGCGCCAGGAGATGCCCGGTCTTTGGTTCAGTGAGGCAGATTTGTCATCGTTGCTGCTGGCCCAGCGCCTGCTGGCAGAGATCGATCCCTCTGGGGGACTGGCGCCACGCCTGAAGGACTTGTTGCAGCGGGTCAAGGCCATGGTGTCTTACACCGACGGGGGCTGGGAACTCGCCGACCGCATACGGATCACTGCGGCAGGAAGGCGCGCAGTGGACCCAGTGGCGTTCAGCAAAGTGACCACAGGACTGATGCAGCGCAAGCGCTTGCACCTTCGCCATTCCACCCAACCCAGCCTGGCGGAGACTGAGCGCGACATCTCACCCCAACGCCTGGTTTTTCATCGCACTTGGTATCTCGACGCGTGGTGTCATTTGTCGCAGGGGCTTCGCCGCTTTGCCTTGGATGCGATGACGGAGGTGTCGGCCCTGGATGAGGCAGCTGTCGAGATTCCCCTGTCTGAAGTTGAGCGCCTGATGGACGGCGGATATGGCGCCTTTGCCGGTGAAGCCAATTACTGGGCGGTACTGGTCTTTTCGCCCAATGCATCGCGGTGGGCTGGCACGGAGCTGTGGCACCCGATGCAGCGAAGTCGGCAACTCGAGGACGGACGTTTGGAAGTGATGCTGCCCTATGACAAACCGAATGAGTTGGTCATGGACATTCTTCGCTACGGCGCTGAGGTGGAGGTGGTCGGTAACCCCGCCTTGCGAGCGGCCGTAGCGGCGTCGGCTCGGGCCATTTGCTCTCTTTACGCCTGACTCTGTGCCTGTGCCACGGCACTTCCAGGGTGCACCTGCTGGTAGAGTGCGGCGCTTGACCAGACAATACAAGCCTGCGAGACAAGACCATGCGTGACATGCACAGAAGAACCTTTGTGTTGGCGGCTTCCGCTGCGGCCGCCAGCCCCCTCGCCTTGGCTCAGGCTGCGTACCCTGCGGCCAAGCCTATTCGCTACATCGTCCCCGTGGCCGCAGGCGGCGGCGCAGACATGATTGCCCGCAACACCTGTGAGCGCCTGTCCAAGGTACTGGGGCAGGCCATCAGCGTGGAAAATATTGCGGGTGGCAGCGGTGTCATTGCCTCTCAGACGGCGGCCCGCGCACAGCCCGATGGCTACACCCTGATCCAGGCCTATGTAGCTACCCACGGTACCGCGCCGGCCACCCGCAAGCTCCCCTTTGATGCGCTGAAGGACTTCACCCCCATCGGGATGATCGGCACCGCGCCCAACGTGCTGTGCGTGAACCCCGGTGTGCCGGTGCAAGACCTCAAGTCCTTCGTCGCCTATGTCCGTGCCCGGCCTGGCAAGCTCGCGTATGGGTCGGCTGGCGCCGGCACCTTGACGCACCTGGTAGGCGAACTGTTCAAGTTGCAGACCGGCATCTTTATGACCCACATCCCCTACCGGGGGGCGGCGCCCGCCATCGTGGACCTCATCGCCGGGCAGACCCAGGCTTCCTTCCCCAGCCTGGCCGGTGCCTCGCCCCATATTCGTAACGGTCGTATCCGGCCCCTGGCCGTCACCGGCCCGAAGCGGCACCCGCTCTTTCCCGAGGTTCCCACCTTTGCGGAGTTGGGCCTGCCAGGCTTTGACGGCGAGCAGTGGTACGGGATCATGGGCCCGGCCGGACTGCCGGCGCCGGTGACCAAGACCCTGGTCGACGCGCTGGGCGCGGTGCTGGCGCAGCCAGACTTCCAGGAGAAGCTCTCGGCCGAGGCGGTCGCCCTGCGGCCCATGACGCCGGAGGTCTTCGCTGCTTACATCAAGGCCGATATCGAGCGCTGGACCAAGGTTGCGCGCGAGCGCAAGTTAGACCTCGAGAGCTAGATCTATAGAGTGATGGCGTTACCGGTCTGCTTCCGGTTGCGCGAGCGGGGCTCAGCGCCCCGCCAAAAAGCCGTCCCACACCAGTTTCATGCCAGTGGTGAACATGCCCGCGTAGACCAGGCGGTAAAAAAGCGTGGGCTGTATGTAGCGTGCAAAGCGCACGCCGAGCCACACCCCGATGGGGGCAATCGGCAACAGCGCCAGCGATGTGGCCATATTGGTCATGTCGATCAAGCCGAGCGTGGCATACGGGACCCATTTGCTCAGATTGATGAAGAAGAAGAAGAAGGACATGGTGGCGGCGAACACCAGGGGTCTGAGCTTCAGCGGGATGACATAGGCATTGATCGGCGGCCCGCCCGCGTGGGCGATGAAGCTGGTAAAGCCCGACAAGGTCACCATCACGCCGCCCAGCCACCGGGGCGGTGGCTGGCTGTCCGGCCGCGGCGGCCAGATCAGGCGTTGCGCCAGAAAGGCCAAGGTGGACACGCCCACCAGCCCGGCCACCCAACGGGTGTCGAGCAGCTTAAACAAGAGCAGCCCGATGAGAATGCCCAGCAGCCCGAAGGGCAGCATGAAGCGAAGCAAGTTCTTGTCGTAATGCGCGCGGAAGGCGTGCAAGCCCTGCAGGTCCATGACCAATAGCACCGGCATGAGGATGGCCGCTGCCTGGGGCACCGGCACCATCAGGGCGATCATTGGCACCGCCAGCGATCCGAACCCGGAGCCGAAGCCACTCTTGCTCAGGCCCAGCAAAAGAACCGCGGGCGCGGCTACCGCATAGAAGGCGGGGTCGGTGATCAAGGTGCGGTGCGAGTCGGAGCCTGCTTACTCCGGCTTGGCCCCCGAGAAGCGCACCACCTGACCCCAGCGATCGATCTCGGCCTGTACGAAGCGAGAGAACTCCTCTGGCGGGTTGCCTACCGCCGTGGCGCCGTCGCTCTCGATCCGGCGGCGAACATCCGGGCTTTGCACCGCTTGGCGTGCCGCATCGGCGAGGCGCCGGGTCAGGGCCGGGTCCATTCGCCCAGGCCCAAACAGGCCGAACCAGGCGCTCGACTCGTAGCCGGGTAAGGCCTCGGCAATTGCCGGCACATCGGGGAACTGGGGAAGGCGCTGTTTGCTGGTGACACCCAGTGCTTTCAGCCGCCCGGCGCGGATGTTGGGAATGGTGTTGACCAGGGGCGCGAACATCAGGTCAACCTGGCCAGCGATGACGTCTTGCACCGCCGGAGCCGTGCCCTTGTAGGGGATGTTCACGATGAACAGGCCTGACTGCATCTTGAACAGGTCGCCCGCCAGGTGCAGCGAAGAGCCGACGCCACCGATCGCAAAGTTGAGTTTGCCCGGACGCGTCTTGGCGTACTGGATCAACTCCTTCACGTCCTTGACCGGCAGGGAGGGGTGGCCCACCAGCACCGAGGGCTGTGTGGCTACGCAGGTGAGCGCGGTGAAGTCCTTGATCGGGTCAAAGGGCAGGGTGGGGTAGAGCGAGGCGTTGATCGCATGGCTGGTAAAGCTCATGAGAAGGGTGTTGCCATCGGGCGCCGCCTTGGCCACCGCGTCAGCCGCCAGGTTGCCACCGGCGCCGGCGCGGTTCTCGACGATCACCTGGCGCCCGAGCAACTTGCCCATTTCGGTGCCGACGGCACGCGCGAGGGTGTCGGTCGAGCCGCCGGGGGAGGCGCCCACCAGGATGCGGATGGGGGCGCTGTTGCCAGTGACGGCCTGGGCCCAGGCCCCAGGGGCAGCCCCGGCGGCGCCGAGCCAGGCGCCGGCCTGGGCAAGCCACTGGCGGCGGGACAGGTCGCGAGAAGATCTGTTTTTCATGAGCCCAACTCTATCAAGTATTCGTCAACAGACCGGGGACCTGCAGACTCCCGGTGGGGCTGTTGAGGGCGCCTGAATCGATTCAAATCAGTGAGGCCGTGAGCTCGCTGAACAGATCATCCACTGCCATGCGTCGGGGGATGATCCTCTGCTCGTAGGACCAGTCAATCGCCATTTGCAAAGCTTTGCGATTTGGCTCCAGACCCAAGGGTGGCAACTGTGCGCCGCCATCAGGCGCGAATCGGCGACTCTCGGCCACCATCCTGTAGATCTCCCGTACTTCGTCTGGGTGTTGCCGCACGAGGTCCTCGTGCACCATGATCAGATGGTTCAGAGGGATCACCCCCTCCTGTGCGTACCACTGTCTGGCAGCCTGGTCGGCGTCGGGTATCAAGGTGGTGACACCCGGATCGTCCGGGATGCCGTAGCCCAGCATCGCGGCGGCCAGTTCGCCACTGAGCATGCGTTCGGTGAGCGTTGGCGTTTCTGCCACACGCAGACAATGGGACGGGTCTTGGTACTCGGCGACATGCGCCTCTTCGACCGTGACCCAGGTCACCTTGTCGAGGTTCACGCCATACGAATGCTGGAGGACGCCGCGGATCCACAGGCCGGTGGTCTGCGTGTAGGAGCGCACACCAACTTGACGACCTTCGATATCGCGCGGCGCCAGGATGCCATGTTCGCTGTTGTAGACGATGCCCTTATGCTGCAGCTTGCCCACTGTCGGAGCGGGTAGAAGCACATAGGGCTTGTTTTGAATGCGCGCCTGCAGGAATGTGGCGAGGGCGATTTCACCGACCTCGAAAGCGTTCTGCCGCAACATGGGTTTGAATCCCTGATGCGCCGTCTTGGGTCCGCAGAAATCGAGTTCGACGAGGTCCGATCGGACCCGACCGTCTTTCATGGCCAGTGTGGCGGGGTAATCCGCGATATTGGTGCGCAGGCGCAGCGGCGTATGGGAATTCATCAATTCTCGATTCAAACGTTTCTGGCGATGCCCCGTTGTGGGGCTGGTGTGGCTCACAGATCCGCGGCGCTGTCGACGTACACCAGGCCTGCATCCGCAAGGGCTTGGCGCATATTGCCGCTGTCAAGGAATAGCTCGCCACGCTCATAGCGCGGGCGTGCGGCGGCCTCCTTGAGCGTGCGCTGTGCAGCCAGGGCGGCGACGCGCTCGATTTCTGCATGCGGTACGACCACGACGCCATCGTCATCGGCGACGATGGCGTCGCCTGGATTGACCCAGGTTCCCGCGCAGACCACGGGCATATTCACCTGGCCCAGGGTCGCCTTTACCGTGCCCCGGGCGGAGATCGCGCGGGACCAGACGGGAAAACCCATCTCGGTGAGCGTTCGGATGTCCCGGCAACCTGCATCAATCACGACGCCCGACACGCCACGCACCTTCAGTGCAGTGCAAATCAGGTCTCCAATCATGCCGTCCGTGTTGTCTGTCATGACGGCCACCACGAGGATATCGCCAGGCTTGCACTGCTCAATGGCAACGTGCAGCATCCAGTTGTCCCCCGGGGCGGCCAGGCAAGTCACAGCGGTGCCCGAGATGCATGCGCCGGCATAGATCGGCCGCATATAGGGCCTCATGAGTCCGTCGCGCCCCATGGCCTCATGCACGGTGGCGACGCCGTGAACCTTCAGTGAGTCCAGCAGGTCCTGAGGCGCTCGGGGGATATTGCGTACGACGACATTTCTCATATCAATTTTGCTTCGGTTGGAAGAAGTGACAAAGGCGGCGATGTTTGCACGGGGCCGCTTCCCCGTCGATTGAGATAAAAGGGTGCATTCGTGAGCGCTTGCTCAAGCCCTGGCGGGTTTGCCCGGGTGGTTAACCCAAAGCTCAAGGTCCCGTCGGGATTTCTCAACCCAGTCCCAGGTGACACAGGCCATATACTTGTTGGAAGTCCGCTCCAGGCAGGTGCTGGGCGTTACAGGAACAACGCAGGAGACATGCCAGTGACGACCCGTCGAACCCTGATTCAAGCAGGTATCAGTTCTCCCTTGGTCGCATGGCTGGCGGGTGCTCAAGCCCAGACACAGACCTTTCCCTCCAAGCCGATGACACTCGCCGTCGGCTTCGGCCCAGGCGGCGGTGGGGACATCGTGGCGCGCCGTGTCGCCCAGAAAATTTCCGAGATCACCGGCCAGCCGATGGTGGTCGAGAATCGTCCCGGGGCAGGAAATGCAGCGGCCGCTCAGTCCGTTCTCCAGGCCAAGCACGATGGCCACGCCATGCTGTTGACCGGTAACGGCTCGGCCATCAGTTCTGTCTTGTTTCGCAAGCTGCCCTACGACTTGAACAGGGATTTCCGGCATGTATCCTCGCTGGCGTCTTTCGATCTGGGGCTGATCGTCGACCCGCAGTCGCGCTTCAACTCGATCAAGGATGTTCTGGCCTTTGCCAAGGCCAGCCCAGGCAAACTCAGTATCGGGACATCTCGCGTCGGCAGTACCCAGCACCTGGCAGCTGAATTATTCAAATCGATGGCGGGTATCGACGCGATCAGCATCCCCTACAAGACCACAGGCGACATGCTCACCGCCATTCGCGCAGGTGATGTGCCGGTGGCCTTCGAAATCCTCTCGCCCATCCTGGGTCAGATCAAGGGAAAGTCGGTCAAGGTGCTGGCCGTCACCGCTGGCAGCCGTTTTCCCGGATTGCCCGATGTGCCCACCCTCTCCGAGTCCGGCTTGCCCGGGTTTGAAGCCGCATCCTGGGCTGGCGTCAGTGTGCCGGCCGACACCCCGACCTCGTTGGTGATGGAACTGTCTCGCATCATCAATCAGGCGGTGGCCGCGCCCGATGTGCAGCAATCGCTTCAGGCTGTCGGGTACATCGCCAAGGCCAGCACACCAGAGGAAATGGCACAGCGCATTCGGCAAGACGCTACCAAATGGAAGACCGTGATAGAAAAATCGGGAATTCCTCTCGAGTGAGTACGCACACGCCCATGCCCTTGGCCGGCTCCCAATCCTCGACGGCGAGCCTGCCGCCTGACGTGGACCCCGTTTCGCGCAGCAGGCTGCCGCTTCCGCGGCGGGAAGAGCTTGACGAGACCGGCCAGAAGGCCTTCGACCATGCCAACCGTCCCGGCACGCTCGCCGGCCTTCAGGGCCCGGCCGGATTGCAGCTTCACAGCCCGGCGACGGCGCCTCACCTGTCTGCATTGAATCGTTACCTTCGAACGGAGGCCGGCTTTTCGCCAGCGCTTCGTGAGACGGCCATCCTCTGCGTCGCGCGAGAGATGGACAGCCAGTTTGAATGGGTGGCCCATGAGCAGGAAGCACTTCGCGTGGGGGTGCTGCCGGTCGTGGTGGAGGCTATCAAACACAGACGCGGGATCGAGGGCCTGCCCGAAGAAGCTGCGTTGGTGATGACACTGGCGCGTGAACTCTGGCGCGAGCATCGGGTGCAGCCCGCGACGTTCGCACAGCTGCGCGACCGATACGGAGTTCGCATGCTCATGGATCTGGTGATCCTGATGGGGACCTATGCCAATACTGCGGCCATGCTGGCCGTTGCCGACGTGCAAGTTCCCGCAGGAAGCCAGGCGCTGATGCCCATTGCCTGACCACCCCCCCTATCTCTCTCCGCATCCTTCCACCGAGCCGCAGCCGTGACACATCGCGTTCTCGACATTCATCCGCACATCATCAGTTCCGACACTGATCGCTATCCACGTGCGCCCCTTGGCGGTACGGCCTCCACCTGGTCCCGTGATAGGCCCAAGACCACCGACCAGCTCCTGGCAGCCATGAATGAGGCCGGTGTCGATGGCGCAGCCATCGTGCATGCGTCGACCTGCTATGGGTTCGACAATTCACTGGTCGCCGACGCGGTGGCCCAATACCCGGAGCGGTTCACAGGGGTGTTTTCGGTGGACATGCTGGCTTCTGATGCGGCCGAGAGGGTCCGTTACTGGGCCGACCGGAACCTGACCGGGCTGCGACTGTTCACCGCGGGCAGCACCCTGGCCGGTCAGGCCGATTGGCTGGCTGACCCGCGCAGCTTTGCGGCCTGGGATTGTGCGGCCGAACTCGGATTGCCTGTATGCGTGCAAATGCGTCCAGCCGGGATGCCGCAGTTGCAAGTGCTGCTTGCGCGATACCCAAATGTGCGCATCATCATCGACCACTGCCTGGGTGTCTCCCTGGAGAGCGGGCCCCCCTACGGGGACGCTGAAGTGCTCTTTGACCTCGTCAAACACTCGAATATCTACCTCAAGATCACGCCCATCATCGTTGACAAGTCACGTCTGGGTGCTGCAACGCCCGAAACCTTTTTCTCGCGGGTGGTGGCGGAGTTCGGTGCGGACCGTATCGCATGGGGGTCCAATTTTCCGACCAACGACGGTTCGCTGGCCGAGTTGCTTCAGAGCTGTCGCGAGGCGCTTTCTTTCGCGACCTCGGCGCAGCTGGAAGCCATTTTTTGCCGTACCGCTGAATTCCTGTATCCCGCTCTTCGTTCCACCCAACGCGCGGACCGCTGAGGCACGACGGTCCCCACGCGCCCCTATTTCATCATCGACTTCGCGACATCATGATCATTGACTGCCACGGCCACTACACCACCGCACCCAAGCAACTGGACAACTACCGCAAGTTGCAAGTGGCCAACTGCGAGTGTGGCGGTACGCACACCATCTTCCCTGCCCCCGTCTTCAGTGACGACGAGCTTCGCGAGAGCGTTGAAAAAAATCAGTTGCGACTTCAGCGTGAGCGTGGCACCGATCTGACGATTTTCTCCCCGAGGGCGGTCGGCATGGGTCACCACTTGGGCAACGAGCAAACCAGTCGGGAGTGGGCCACGGTCTGCAACGATTTGGTCCATCGCGTCTGCAATCTCTACCCCGACAATTTTGTGGGTGTCTGTCAGCTGCCCCAGAGTCCCGGCGTGGCACCCAAGAACTGTATTGCGGAGCTCGAGCGATGCGTCAAGGACCTGGGCTTCATTGGCTGCAACCTCAACCCTGACCCGACCGGCGGCCAATGGGCAGACCCGCCGCTCCATGACAAAGACTGGTGGTACCCCCTCTACGAAAAAATGGTGGAACTGGACGTGCCGGCAATGATTCACGTCAGTGGTTCCTGCAATCCTCATTTCCACCCTACCGCTACGCACTACATCAACGGGGATACCACGGCCTTCGTTCAGTTCATGATGTCGGACATCTTCAAGGACTTTCCCACCCTGAAGTTCGTGATCCCTCATGGGGGTGGTGCGGTCCCGTATCACTGGGGCCGTTACCGTGGCATTGCCCAGGACATGGGGCTGCCGCCACTTTCGGAGCGAGTGCTGAATAACGTTTTCTTCGACACCTGTGTCTACCATCAGGCGGGTATCGACCTCCTGCTCAAGGTCATCCCGGTCGACAACATCTTGTTCGCATCCGAGATGGTTGGTGCTGTCCAGAGCGTTGATCCAGAAACCGGCTTCTACTTCGACGATACCAAGCGCTATATCGACGGCGCCACGGGCCTGGACACCATGGCTAAAGCAAAGATTTTCTCGGGCAATGCCCGCCGTGTTTACAGCCGGATGAAGGCCTGATTCACCGGCTCGGACTCGCCGCTCAGCGGTCTGGCGCGGGTCACTCCAGCTCTGAGATCCGCACGCCCTTCACGTTGCGGCGTGTCTCGACCAGACCCCGCAGTTGTTCCCGCAGCGCGCGGGCTTCGGGCACGGCGCGAATTTGGGTTTGCGGGGACAGCTTGTCGGAGGAAATCACCACCACATGGGCCAGGCCCACCAGCCTGAGCCAGAAGGGTTGCTCGAACTGGGTGTCTGTCACCCGGTACAACTCGATTTCGGTGGTGGTTTTGTTCAATACGCCCGAGTGCATCTTGAGCCGCTCGCTGGTCAGCTCGTACTCTTCGTTACGAACCACGAGGTAGCGCCACAGAATCACGCCCGCTGAAATCGGCAATAGCACCACAGTCAGTGCCAGCAGCCCCCACAGCAGGAACGCCGGGAAGTTGACCCACTGGGAGGTGCGGCCTTGCCAGACGTTGGTCTCGTTGGAATTCATTTTTGTTTTGCCTGTTTTTCGGGGCGTCGCTCGGGTACTGCAGCAACCCTTGGCAGTATAGAGAACCGCCTTTGCGCTATAAAACGCGGTGCGGGTCCCGCCGGCCCCCGCCCCTTCTGGCGGCCGGATTTGGGCGCCCCCCGCATTCAACAACAAGGAAACCCTGCATGACCTCGTTCCTCTCACGCCGCCACCTGGCGCGCGCCGCCCTGCCGGCCCTGCTCGCCCTGCCCCTGCTGGCCCCGCTGGGCGCCC
>JAURKV010000077.1 GCA_030831585.1 Ramlibacter sp.
CAACCTCTCCGGCTACGACGGCCGGGGCGGCGACTTCCATGTGGTGGGTGCCAGCCCCGAAATCCTGGTACGCCAGGAAGGCACCCCCGAGGGGCAAAAGATCACCATCCGGCCACTCGCCGGCACACGTCCGCGCGGCACCAGTCCCGAGTCCGACAAGGCCACTGAGGCCGAACTCCTGGCCGACCCCAAGGAGCGTGCCGAGCATGTGATGCTGATCGACCTGGCCCGAAATGACATTGGCCGCATCGCCAAGACCGGCACCGTCAAGGTCACCGAGGCCTTTGTGGTCGAGCGCTACAGCCATGTGATGCATATCGTGAGCAATGTGGAAGGCATTCTTCACGAGGGCATGAGCAACATGGACGTGCTGCGCGCCACCTTCCCCGCCGGCACCCTCACGGGCGCTCCCAAAGTGCACGCGATGGAACTGATCGACCAGCTCGAGCCGAACAAGCGGGGCCTGTACGGCGGTGCCTGCGGATACCTCAGCTACGCCGGTGACATGGATGTGGCTATTGCCATTCGCACCGGCATCGTCAAGGACCAGATGCTTTATGTGCAGGCCGCCGCCGGCGTGGTGGCTGACTCGGTGCCTGAGATGGAGTGGAGGGAGACCGAGGCCAAGGCCCGGGCCCTGCTGCGCGCCAGCGAGCTGGTGGAAGAGGGGCTGGAGTGATGCGCGACGTACAAGAAATGACACGCGTGGGGGCCCCATGACCAAACTGCTGATGGTCGACAACTACGACTCCTTCACCTACAACCTGGTCCAGTACTTCGGCGAACTGGGCGCGCAGGTAGAGGTGTTCCGCAACGACGAAATCACGCTGGAAGGTATCGCCGAACGCAAGCCTGACCGCCTGGTGATCTCTCCCGGTCCCTGCTCCCCGGCCGAAGCCGGCATCTCGGTGGCGGCCATCCGCCACTTCGCCGGCAAGCTGCCGATCCTGGGCGTGTGCCTGGGCCACCAGAGCATTGGCGCCGCCTTTGGTGGGAAGATCATCCGCGCGCAGGTGTTGATGCATGGCAAGACCAGCGTCATCACCACCACGCAGCAAGGCGTGTTCGCAGGCCTGCCCGCACAGTTCACCGTCAACCGCTATCACTCGTTGGCGATCGAGCGCTCAAGCTGCCCCAAAGAGCTGGAAGTCACCGCCTGGACCGAGGACGGCGAGATCATGGGCGTGCGTCACCGCGAGCTGGCCATCGAGGGTGTGCAGTTCCACCCCGAGTCCATCCTCACCGAGCACGGCCACGCGATGCTGAAGAACTTTCTGGCGCCGCGCTGATCGGCGCGCTGCACCCCCGCCCGACACCGCAGGAGACACCCATGCCCATCACTCCACAGGAAGCGCTGCAACGCACCATCGAGCACCGCGAGATCTTCCACGACGAGATGCTGCACCTGATGCGCCTCATCATGGGCGGCGAGCTCTCGCCGGTCATGTCTGCGGCCTTGCTCACCGGCTTGCGGGTCAAAAAAGAAACCATCGGCGAAATCACTGCGGCCGCTCAGGTGATGCGCGAGTTCTCCACCAAAGTACAGGTGTTGGACAAGACCCACCTCGTCGATATCGTCGGTACCGGCGGTGACGGGGCGCACAGCTTCAACATCTCCACCTGCTCGATGTTCGTTGCCGCTGCCGCAGGCGCCAAGATCAGCAAACACGGCAACCGCAGCGTGAGCAGCAAGTCTGGCAGCGCCGATGTGCTCGAAGCCCTGGGTGTGAACCTGAGCCTGCCGCCGGCGGCCATCGCCCGCTGCATCGAGGAGGTGGGCATCGGGTTCATGTTCGCGCCCAACCACCATCCGGCAATGAAGAACGTGGCACCGGTGCGCAAGGAACTGGGGGTTCGCACGATCTTCAACATCCTGGGCCCCCTGACCAACCCCGCCGATGCGCCCAACATTCTCATGGGCGTGTTTCATTCCGACCTGGTGGGTATCCAGGTGCGCGCGCTGCAGCGGCTGGGCGCCGAGCATGCAGTCGTCGTTTATGGCCGTGACGGCCTCGACGAGGTCAGCCTGGGCGCGGCCACCCTGGTGGGGGAACTCAAAGACGGTCAGGTCACCGAGTACGAGGTCCATCCCGAGGACTTCGGGCTGGCGATGGCCAGTGGCCGCACCCTGCGGGTCGAAACTCCCGAGGAGTCGCGCCAGATGCTGCTGGGCGTGCTCGACGACCAGCCTGGGCCGGCGCGCGACATCGTGATCCTGAACGCCGGCGTCGCCCTGTACGTGGCCAATGTGGTGGCTTCCATGGGCGCGGGCATCGAGCGGGCCCGTGCCGCGCTTTCTTCAGGCGATGCGCGCAAGAAACTGGACCAGTTCGTGTCTGCCACCACCGCACTGAAAGCTTGAGGCCATGTCGGACATCCTGAACAAGATCGTCGCGGTCAAGCACGAAGAGATCGCTGCCGCGAAAAAGAAAATCTCACTCGAGACCATTCGCGCTGACGCTGAAAGCCGCGTGCTCACGCGCGACTTTGAGGGCGCACTGCGTGCCAAGATTGCGGCCGGACAGGCCGCGGTCATCGCCGAGGTCAAAAAGGCCAGCCCCAGCAAGGGCGTGCTGCGCGAAGACTTCATTCCTGCGGACATTGCCCAGAGCTACGCCGAGCATGGCGCGGCCTGCCTCTCGGTGCTGACCGATCGGCAGTTCTTCCAGGGTCAGCCCGACTTTCTGAAGCAGGCGCGCGCCTCCTGTGAACTGCCGGTGCTGCGCAAGGACTTCATGGTCGATCCCTACCAGGTCTATGAGGCTCGCGCCATGGGCGCCGACTGCATTTTGCTCATCGCTGCCTGCCTCAACGATGCGCAGATGGCCGACCTAGAATCCATCGCCCGAAGCCTGGACATGGCGGTGCTGGTCGAGGTGCATGACGGCGCCGAGCTCGATCGCGCCCTTCGCCTCAAGACCCCGTTGGTGGGCGTCAACAACCGCAACCTGCGCACCTTTGAGGTGTCGCTTGCGACCACGTTGGACTTGCTGCCACGCGTGCCGGCTGACCGACTGCTGGTGACCGAGTCCGGCATTCTGGGCGCAGCCGACGTCAGCACCCTGCGTGCCGCCGGCGTCCACGCCTTCCTGGTCGGCGAAGCTTTCATGCGCGCGCCTGACCCGGGTGCGGCGCTGACCAGCCTTTTTGGCGGATGACCCTGCCCCTGTTCTCCGACCTGCCAGCAGATCGCCGCCCTGGTATGGCGGCGACTGCGCCTGCCAGCGCTGGCTCAGATCCTGGGGGTGCCCTGAGCGCAGCGGCGCGGTTGCAGGTCTGGGACCCTGGCCACTGGCCGGTCGCCCCGGATTGGCGCCCCACTGTCGACGCCTTTCTGGCCAGCTCCAGCGGGCAGGCCCTGGGGAGCTTCGTGGCGGCTCGTCTCGAGGCAGGTGCTGTGGTCTTCCCGCCACAGCCCTTTCGTGCGCTGGCGCTCACGCCCCTGGCGTCTGTCCGCGCCGTCGTCCTTGGGCAGGATCCGTACCACGGCGCTGGCCAGGCCGAAGGCCTTGCCTTCTCTGTCGCACCGGGGGTGCGCGTGCCCCCATCGCTGCGCAACATCTTCAAGGAGCAGGGTGAGCGGCCGATGAACGGCTCCCTGGCTGATTGGGCCCGGCGCGGCGTTCTCCTCCTGAACACCAGCTTGACCGTGGAGGAGGGCCAGCCAGCCAGCCATGCCCGCCGCGGCTGGGAGCCCTTCACCGATGCGCTTATCGAGCGGGTCGCGGCCACCGCCAGCCCCTGTGTCTACTTTCTGTGGGGAGCCCACGCCCAGGCCAAGGCGAGCCTGATCGAGCGAACCGCCGGGGCCGATGGCCGACAGGCGCTGGTCATACAGACCAATCACCCATCGCCCTTGTCGGCCACCCGCGGATCGACTCCCTTCATCGGAAGCGGCCAGTTCGTCCGGGCTCGCCAATGGCTGGCCGAGCGGGGTGTATTCGGCGTGGTCTGACCGCCCTGGCCGCGCGCAGGGTTGGCTAGAATTGCGGTCCAGCTAGGGCGTCAGCCCTACGAAACCGTGCTATATTCCGAGATTCGCCGGAGGGGTGCCCGAGTGGCTAAAGGGGGCAGACTGTAAATCTGTTGGCTTACGCCTACGCTGGTTCGAATCCAGCCTCCTCCACCACCCTCCAGAAATGGGGGGCCCAAATTGGGTTCGGTGGTGCGGTGATGTGTCAGGTTGAAAAGTCGGAAAGACCGGCTGGTAGCGCTAGGAAGCCTGCCGAGGGCGGTTGAACTTGCCCCGATGCGGGAGTAGTTCAATGGTAGAACCTTAGCCTTCCAAGCTAATGACGCGGGTTCGATTCCCGTCTCCCGCTCCAGCGGTTGGTCGGCGGTATCGGTTGACAGTGCGGGTTGACAGAGCGGGTCGGTGGAATGTGTCGACGGATTGTGTCTCTAGTGCGGGCAGTTCCCGCGCG
>JAURKV010000002.1 GCA_030831585.1 Ramlibacter sp.
ACCGTCGCCGAGCTGGCTGAATTCATTCGCAGTGCGGAGCGGTTGCTGAGCGAACCCGAGCGCATGGACGTGATCCGCTATCTGGCCGAACACCCCCTTGCCGGTGACCTCATGGAGGGGACTGGCGGTGTCCGCAAGTTGCGCTGGGGCCGGGGAGGCCGAGGCAAGAACGGCGGCGTTCGGGTGATCTACTACTTTCACAGCGAAAATATTTCGCTGTATTTGTTGACCTTGTTCGCCAAGAGCGAACGGGCCAACCTCACGAAAGCGCAACGCAACGAACTGGCCGAGCTCACAAGCTTGCTGGTTCGTGCCTGGGCCACGAGGAGTAACGGACCATGAGCGAAGCATTCAAGCGAATCAAAGCAGGGCTGCAACAGGCTGTTGATCACGCGCAAGGGAACGAGCAGCGGGTACGAATTCATCAGCCCCGCCCTGTGGACGTCAAGGCGCTGCGGGTCAAGGTTGGCATGACCCAAGAGCAGTTCGCCGCGCGTTTTGGCTTTTCCACGGCGACCTTGAGGCATTGGGAACGCGGGGACCGGCAGCCGCACGGGCCTGCGCTGGTGCTGCTCAACGTCATCGACCACAACCCCAGGGCCGTGATCGACGCGCTGATTGGCTGATCACTCAGCGAAAGTTCATGAGGGCCGTCATCGCCTGAATGCGCTTGCAGAGGGGCGTCAAGGCGCAGGTGGCGCTGCCATGTGCCGAGTGATGCCCAGCCAGGCAGCGATCGCGTCAAGCTGCTCCTGGGCGGGCTGCAAGCCAGACACCCGTAGCACGCCCGACTCGCCCACGGGCGACTCCAATGCAGCGAATTGCGATTCCACCAAGGTGATGGGAAACAGATGCGCCGAGCGACCGCCCACCCGTTGGGCCGCGGTCTCGATGTCGATCTCGATATAGACAAAACGCAAGGCCGGATTGGCCGCGCGCAGCAGGTCGCGGTACTTTCGCTTGAGTGAGGAGCAGGCCAAAACAACACGGCTTTGACGGAGCGCCAGTTGCTCGCCCAAGGCGCGTAGCCAAGGCTCGCGGTCAGCATCTTCCAAGGGGATGCCGCTGCGCATCTTCTCTTGGTTGGCTGCAGGGTGGTAGTCGTCGCCCTCCAGCATTTCGCAGCCAAGCCGCTCGGCCAGGTGACGCGTCAGCGACGACTTGCCGCAGCCGGCCACGCCCATGACAACCAGATGGGTCACGCTGCGCCCATCTGCGCAGAGGCCGTGCGCGGACTCGGCTGGAGCCCTCCGAACGGCACTTCCGCAATCCCCTTCACACCCGGCCGCAGCACCAGCACCGCGCCGTCCAGGCTGGCATCAAAACCCGGCGCGGGCTGCGCCGGCGGGATGCTGGTGACAAACAGCCACTCCATGCCCGGCCCGCCAAAGCTGCACATGGCCGGCTTGCTCACGGGCAGTTGCAGGGAATGGTCCAGCCTGCCCTCGGGGGTGAAGCGGTGCACCTGGCCGGCGTCGTTGCCGCAGATCCAGTAGCAGCCCTCGGCGTCGACCGCCGCCCCGTCCGGTCGGCCGGGGTACTGGTTCATGTCGACGAACTCGCGGCGGCCGCGCGGCACGCCGTCCTCGCCCAGGTCAAAGCGCCAGATGCGCTGCGCCTTCGGGTGCGAGTCTGAGAGGTACATCACCCGTCCGTCGGGGCTGAAGCCCAGGCCGTTGCCGGTGAGCAGGCCTCGCACCAAAGGGTCGGACAGGCCGTTCGTGTCAAAGCGAAGCAGCACGCCGTCGGCAGCGGCCAGCCCCATGTCCATCACCATGGTGCTAGCCCACAGGCGGCCCTGGCGGTCGCAGCGGCCGTCGTTGAAGCGCATGCCGGCGCGCGGGTGGGTCACGGCTTGCAGCAGGCGGGTGTCGGCGCCCTCACCCGCCTCGGGCAGGTCCACCGCGAACAGGCCGCTTTCCATGCCGGCCACGAAGCCGCCGCCCGCGCGCAGGGCGATGCAGGCCACCCGCTCGTTGGTCTGCCAGCTTCGGGTGCTGCGCCCGGCCCAGTCGTAGCGCCGGATGGCGCGGCCCTCGATGTCCACCCAGTACAGCGCCTGCTCGGCCTCGTGCCAGACCGGGCTCTCGCCGACCTGGTCGCGGGTCGTCGAGAGGACGTCGAATTGGGGCGAGAAGACTTGGCTCATTCGAAATGACCCGCCCGAACGAAGGCGCCGCCTTGGTAGATCTGGGTGGGATCACTCAGGTCGATCGTGGGCTGCGCCGCCTCGACCTGGGGTCGGAAGGCGTCCGCGCTGTCACGCGGTCGGTAGCCGATATGGCGAGCCTTGGTGTTGTCGTAGAAGGCGGTGGCGTTGTCCGAGATGCCGTAGATGACGCTCCAGCCCACCACCGGCGCGGTGAGCCCAGACACGACGAGTCTCTCCAGATCGTCGTAGGACAGCCAGGTGGCCAGCATGCGCCGGGTGGTGGGCTCGGGGAACGACGAGCCGATGCGCACCACCAGGGTCTCGATACCGAAGCGGTCCCAGTACAGGCGCGCCACGTCCTCACCGAAGGCCTTGGACAGCCCGTACAAGCCGTCGGGCCGAGGTGCGCTGTCGGCGTCGACCACCTGGTCTTGCCGCCAGAAACCCATCACGTGGTTGGAGCTGGCGAAGATCACCCGCTTGACCCCGTTCTTGCGCGCAGCCTCGTAGAGGTTGTACACGCCCACGATGTTGCCGGCCAGGATGGGCTCCCAGGTTTGCTCGGTGGACACACCGCCCAGGTGCACCACCGCGTCGACGCCTTGCAGCAGTTTTTGCGCGGCGGGCGCATCGGCCAGGTCCATCTGCACGCATTCCTCGCCGACCTGCGCTGCATCCAAGGGGGCGATGTCGGTCAGGCGTAGCGACGCGCAATAGCGCTTGAGGCGCGGGCGCAAAACGCGGCCCAGGCCACCGGCTGCACCGGTGAGGAGCAGGCGTTGGAAGGTGATGGGTGTGAGGGGGTGGTCCAGCATGACGGTGTGTCGGAAAAGAGTTCGGTTATCGTACGACATGGCCATCCCCACCCCTTCGCCACTGGACCCCTCGAGGTTCATTCATGGCGAGTCAGGCCAGAGTGTTTTGTTCCCCATCGCCACGCCCGGCGGGCTGCGGGCAGCCGTGTGCGCGCAGGGCGCGAGGCTGCTGCAGCTGCTGGTTCCAGACCGTGAGGGCCGTCCCCGGGATGTCGTTCTGGGCTACGACAGCCTCGAGAGGGTGCAGGGGGGCGTTCCCTCCCTGGGCGCCTTCATCGGCCGCTATGCGAACCGCATCGGGCAGGCCCGCTTTGCGCTCGAGGGGCGCAGTTGGCAGTTACCGGCCAATGATGGCCAACACTGCATTCACGGCGGCCCCATGGGCAGCCGGCACCAGATGTTCCGCTTGGTATCGCGATCCGCCCTGGCGGTCACCCTGGGATGGACCTTTCGTGAAGACGAGGACGGTTTCCCGGGCGATGTCGATTTGACCGTGTGTTACGCGCTGTCGGACCCCGGCACCTTGTCCATTCGCTGGGAGGCCCGGGTCACGGGCCGATCGACGGTGCTGAACTTCACCCCGCACCCCTTCTTCAACCTGGACGGAGATGGTTTGGGAAGCCCGGGCAGCACGCTTTTGCACGTGGATGCCGCGCAGGTTCTGCGGCTGGATGCAACCCGTTTGCCCACCGGTGATATCGACCCTGTGGCTGGCAGCCCGCTGGACTTTCGGGCCGGACAGACGCTGGACGCGGCGAGGCAGGCCCTAGGCAGCGGCATTGACCATTGCCTCGTCGTTGCGCCAGGCGCAGAGGCAGATGCTGGCCTGCGGCGCATGGCGCGGGCCCAAGCGGCCGGCAGCGGTCTGTCTATGGAGGTCTGGTCGGATGCGCCTGCGATCCAGGTGTATTCGGGCCACGGGCTCTCGGGAGACCTGCCGTCCTGCCTTGGGAAGGAGGGCCGCGTCTACGGGCCCGGCGCGGGCTTTTGTCTGGAGCCGCAGCAGTTTCCCGACGCGCCCAACCAGCCGCATTTCCCGTCGACCTGGGTACCCTCGGGTGAGACGCAACGGGGCACGGTTCAATACCGCTTTAACGCGGGTTGCGCCCCATAAGCCGCACTCACCCTGTATTGCCCCAGCGCCATCAAATCACCACTTTCCGTCGACCAGTGGCAACTCTTTTTGCAGATTGCCGAGCGGGGAAGCCTCACTGAAACCGATGCGGCGCGCGATGTCGCGCAGTCGGCGATCAGCCGGCAACTTGGCGCCAGCGAGGTGCTATTGGCCCCCTGGGCCAGGGCCTAGATTTTTCGGATGCGCCGTGACAGGGTGTCGCCTGCCCTCGCGCTCCTGTTTGTACTTAGTCCATGCCCATGAAAAGCACGCCTCCCCCGGCCATTCGAATGCAGCCATGCTTCCTTCCGGCCAGCGCCTCACCTTTTCTGGGCGCGATGGCGACGACGGCGACGGGACTTGCACTTCCCGCATCGGCCTGGGCCCAGGCGGGCTACCCTTCGAAGGCTATATCCCCGAATTTCCCTGACCGTGCCCAACCCCCCAGGAGGTAACACGGACATCCTGCATGGCCTACTCCGACCCTGAACACGCTCGTTGCAGCGGGGCGCCTCGACAACACCCTCGTCACCTTCCTCTCCGAACAGGCTTCATCCTGTTGCCTGCGCGGACAAGGCCGCTTCGCTCGGGTGGCAACCGGTACGTGGGGGCGCTCTCGCTGCGTCAACCCTTCGGCGTGAAGCCCTCCGGAGGACCTGTCTGCGGCTCCTGCCGCCGACCAGCTTGGGTCGCGGGCTCATCTATCATTCATTCACTTCGAGCAAGGCCTTATGTTTGGCCTGTCCGGGCTCCATCCCAGAGGTGTTTTCATGAGCATTGTTCCGGTCCGCGGTGCGGACATCGATGGCGCAGAGGTTGCGTGGTTCGCCCCCCTGTGCTCGGATGATTTTCGCCATCTTGGCGTTCCCGATGGCGAGCTGCGTAGCAGCTGGGCCCACACCAGCCGCATTGCCCAGCGCGCCGAGGAGCTGGGCTTTCGCAACATCCTCTGCCCCTCGTCCTACCAGGTGGGCCAGGACACGCTGACCTTCGTCGCCGGCATGGCTCCCCGATTGAAGACGATGAGCATGTTGGCTGCCATCCGCTGCGGTGAGGTGCAGCCGGCCATGCTGGCCCGTACCGTCGCGACGCTGGACCACATGACCGAGGGACGCCTCACGCTGAACGTGATCTCGTCGGACTTCCCGGGTGAGGTGGCCGACAGTGCCTTTCGCTACCGCCGCTCCTGGGAGGTAGTGGAAATCCTCAAGCAGGCCTGGACCCAGGACAAGATCGACTACGTGGGCGAGATCTACCAGATCAAGGGCCTGTCCACCGACCCGGTGCGCCCCTACCAGAGCGGTGGCCCGCTCCTTTATTTCGGCGGCTACAGCCCCGACGCGCTGGAGCTGTGCGGCGCGCACTGCGACACCTACCTGATGTGGCCCGAGCCCAAGACGCTGATTGCCCAGCGCATGCGTGACGCGCACGAACGTGCTGCCAAATACGGTCGTGTGCTGGACTACGGCCTGCGGGTGCACATGATCGTGCGTGATACCGAGGCCGAGGCCCGCGAATACGCCCGCGAGCTGGTCTCTCGCCTCGACGACGGCAAGGGCGCTGAAATCCGTGGCCGTGCGCTGGACGCCGTGAGCCTGGGCGTGGCCCTGCAGAGTGCCAACCGTGACCGCGCCGACGACGAAGGCTATGTGGAACCCCACCTATGGACCGGCATCGGCCGCGCCCGCAGCGGCTGCGGCGCCGCCATCGTGGGCAGCGTGGACCAGGTGCTCTCCGAGATCCACGCGTACCAGAAGATGGGCATCCGCGCCTTTATTTTCTCCGGCTACCCTCACCTGCAGGAATGCGAAATCTTCGGCACCAAGGTGTTGCCGCAGCTCAAGACCGTCAACCTCGCACAGGCCTATGGCCGCGTGCCCACACAGACTCCCGCCACGCCCCTGGGCGTGGGTAAACGCCAATGACCTCCTCCAATTCGTCCACTCTCTCCACTTCTACGGCCACCGGACGCATTGCCCTTCCCAATGGACGCTCGCTGTCCCGACTGGCCTACGGCGTGTGGCGCCTGTCGGAAGCCGATGACAGCTCGGTGCACGCCAACGTGGCCCGCATCGAGGCCTGCCTGGCGCAGGGCATCACCACCTTTGACCACGCCGACATCTACGGCAACTACAGCTGTGAGCAGCTCTTTGGTCAGGCCCTGCGGGCGCAGCCCTCGCTCAAGGACAAGATCGAGGTGGTTACCAAGACCGACATCATGCTGATGTCGGACCAGTGGCCGGGTACTCGCGTCAAGCACTATGACACCAGCGCCCAGCACGTTCGTGCCAGTGTCGACCGCTCGCTCTCGCGCATCGGGGTGGACGTGATCGACCTGTTGCTCATTCACCGCCCCGACCCGCTGATGGACGCAGGCGAGCTTGGTGCATGCCTCGACGGCCTCATTGATACGGGCAAGGTGCGCGGCGTGGGCGTGTCCAACTTCATGCCCTGGGATGCAGACCTGCTGCAATCGCGCATGAAGCACCGTTTGCAGACCCAACAGATCGAGATCAGCCTGCTGCACACCGCGCCTTTCACCAACGGCCAGCTGGCCCACGCGCAGCAGCACCGCATGCCGGTGATGGCCTGGTCGCCCCTCGGGGGCGGCCGGCTGCACACGCAGGCTGGCCAGGCAGGTACCGCCGCCGCCAGGCTCGCGCCCCGGCTCGCGGCGCTGGCCCGGGAGGCTGGCACGGACACCAGCGCTGTGGCCGTCGCCTGGTTACTGCACCATCCGGCTGGCATCCTGCCGGTCATGGGCACCAACCAGCCCGAGCGCATCGCCCGCATCGCCGATGCGCTGAAGGTCCCGATGGACCGCCAGACCTGGTTCGAGCTGTACACCTTGGCTAACGGCCACGAGGTGCCCTGACCGAGACCGGATCAGGCCGAAACCCGGCGGTCGCCCGAAGGTCTCAGAAGCGGCGGATCTCGCTCACCGGGTCGTCATGCCGCGCGACCTGGCCGGGGGCCGGGGCGGCGCAGGCAATCGCAGCCCCCGAGCGGGCGAACAAGGGCAGCTTGTCAAGCGGCGCGTCCACCGCGTGCCACTGGCCGCTGGCGTAGGCATGCCCTGTCTCGAAGTCGAACCACGGGCCGCCCTGCGGCAGTTGGGGCAGATAGACACGGCGGCGTGTTGCGCCTTCCTCTACCACCGGGGCGACCAGCAGGCTGCTCCCCAGCATGAAGTCGTCGCACCCTTCCAAGCACTGCGCGTCTTCGGGAAAGTCGTAGAAGGTCGGCCGGATGATGGGCTCGTGCTGGCTGGCGGCGCGCTCGAAAAGAGACCACAGATAGGGCATGAGCTGGTAGCGCAACTCGATGGCGCTGCGGGTGATGGCGCTGACCTCCGGATGCAGCCAGGGCACGGTGGTCACCCCGTCGGCCTTCCAGGAGTTCATCACCATGCGCGGGTTCAGGCAGCAGGCCTGCACCCAGCGCGCCAGCAGCTCGGGGCCCGGGCTGGGGCCAAAGAAGCCGCCCACATCGTGGCCGACGTTGAACATGCCCGAGAGCGACATCTGCAAGCCGGTACGGAGGTTCCAGCGCAGGTTGCGCCAGTCGCTACTGTTGTCGCCCGTCCAGGTCTGGGCATAGCGCTGGATCCCTGGCATGCCGCCGCGAGTGATGGTGTAGACCGGCGCTTGCGGCGAATGGGCCTGCTGCGCTTCGTAGGTGGCCCGCGTCATCAGCAGCGGGTGCAGGCCGCGCGAGCGATGCATGGGTACCGGCCGACCGAAGCCGTTGGACTGTGCATGCTCCTCGTTGATCGCGTACTCGTTGTTGTCGTTCCAGCCCGCGTCAATGCCGTAATTCAGCACCATCCGGGTCAGTCGGTCCTTCCACCAGGCCAGGGTGTTGGGGTTACTGAAGTCGAGGTGCGAGCCCTGGCCATCCCAGAAGGGCTCAAGTACCGGCTGGCCACGCCGAGCATCCTGAATAAAGCCGCCAGTGGCCTTGACCTCGCTGAAGTCCGGGTGGTCGTCGAGCAGACAGGGCTTGGTGTTGGCCACCAGCATCAGGCCTGCCTCGTGGAAGCGGGCGTTCAGCGCCTTCGGGTCCGGGAACTTGCTGGCGTTCCAAGTGAACACGTAGCGGCGTTTGCCGCGGCTGGAGTAGCCCGAGCCGTAGTGGAAAGAGGACACCGGCACCCGGTGCGCGATCGCCTCGTCCAGAAATTTGCCCAGTTGCACCTGGGCGTCGGGCGCGTCGGCCAGGCCCATCGCGGTCTGCGCGAAACCCGCCGACCAGCGCGGTGGCAGTTGCGTGCCGCCAATGAGCTGCACGAACTGCCTGATCACCGCGGCAGGTGTGCGCCCGGCAATGACGTAGTAGTCCAGGTCGCCATCGTCGATCTCCACGTAGCGGTAGAAGTCGTGGTAGTTGTCGTGCTCGCAGCCCAGGTCGAAGGTGCAGCCTGCCAGGGTGTCGTAGTACAGACCCACCCACTGGCCATTTCCGGCGCGCTTGATCAGGAAGGGCCAGTGTTTGTACAGGGGGTCCCCGCGCTCGGGGTCATAGCCCAGGGCGTCCAGACCGGCGGTCCGCAGGCGGCGACCGTGCAGGTCGAGCGGGCCGGTCTTGTCACCAAGCCCGTAGTAACGGTCGGCGCGGTCACGGGTCTGGTAGTGGCGCACCAGGCCGCCGCGGTCCTGGCGCAGGTAGGCGGTGGTGGCTCGATCTTGCAATACCGGAGTGGCCGCGCCGAAGGCGTGCCAGCATAGGCTCAGAGGCGCGGTACCCACAGTCACGGACAGCTGCGAGGTGCCAAAGCGGTTCGCGTCGGCCTGGGTGGCGGGCAAGTCAAAGCCGGAGAGGCTCTCGCGCTCACGCCCTTCCCAGGGCGCCTGCCCCTGCGGTGCGATCGCCCAGGTGCGCGGCTCGCGCCAGCCACCTGCCGGTCGTAGCGACACCCGCGCCAGGGCCTCGCCCAGAAAGCGCACCTGCATCTCGCCGCCATCGTCCAAACAAGTGGTGGCCACGCGGCCCGTGTCGTCGCCCTGGAAACGCCAAGTAGCGGCTTGCCAGGGTGTCATGCCAGGTTCTCCAAACGCAGTCCTTGTGCGTCGAATGCGTGAACCTGGTGGGCGTCTGCGCGCAACCACAGGGTCTGGCCGATGCCGGGCGCAGGGCCTTCGATCAGGGTCTCGATACGGGTGCCATCAGCGAGATCGCCCTGCACCAGGGAGTTGGCGCCCATGTACTCGGCGGCGCGCAGTGTCAGCGCCAGACCCTGGCCCTGTGGTGCCGGTTGCAGGTGCTCTGGTCGTACGCCCAACTGCGAGGCTTTACTTCGGCCGCTCCCGGCGTAGCCCAGAGCGGCAGCATGGCTCGCGGGGATGAAGTTCATTCGTGGGCTGCCGATGAACCCGGCCACGAAGGTGTTGCAGGGGCGCTCGTAAAGGGCCTGCGGCGTGCCCACCTGCTCGATGCGGCCGTCGCGCAGCACCACGATCCGGTCGGCCATGGTCATGGCCTCGACCTGATCGTGGGTCACATACACCATGGTGGCGCCCAGTCGCTGGTGCAACTCGCGCAGCTCGGCGCGCATCGAGACGCGCAGTTCCGCATCGAGGTTCGACAGTGGCTCGTCGAACAGGAAGATCTTCGGGTCGCGCACGATGGCGCGGCCGATGGCCACCCGTTGGCGCTGACCCCCCGAGAGCTGGGTGGGCTTGCGATCGAGCAGTGTGTCCAACCGCAGCAGGGTGGCGGCTTCGCCCACCAGACGGTCGATCTCCTGGCGCGCCACCTTGGCGTTCTCGAGGCCAAAGGCCATGTTGGCGCGCACCGTCATGTGCGGGTAGAGGGCGTAGGACTGAAAGACCATCGCGCATCCGCGGTCGGCTGCGCCGATGTCGTTGACTCGCTGCTCGTCGACCAGGATGTCGCCGCCACTGGCGGTCTCCAGGCCAGCGATCAGCCGAAGCAGGGTGGACTTGCCGCAGCCCGATGGCCCGACAAAGACGACGAATTCGCCGTGCCTGACCTGCAGGTCGACGCCGCGGATGACGTCGACCTGTTGGAAGCGCTTGGTGACGGAGCGTAGTTCGAGGGTGGACACGTGTGGGACTTCAGGAGGATGTCGGGATGGCGCTCACTTGACCCCCGCGCTGGCGATACCGGTGGTGATGTAGCGCTGAAGGAAGGCAAAGACGACGGTCACGGGCAGCAGCGTGATCACGGTCATGGCCAGCAGGTAGTGCCACTGGGTATTGAGCTCACCCTGGAAGGAGTTGAGCGCCAGTTGCAAAGTGAAGAATTCGGACTTGGACAGCACGATCAACGGCAGCAGGAAATCGTTCCAGCGCCACATGACCGAGAAAATGGCCAGCACCGCCAGGGCGGGCGCCGACAGCGGCAAGATGATGCGCCAGTAAATGCGCCACTCACTGGCGTGGTCCATGCGCGCCGCCTCGATCAGCTCGTCGGGGATGGTGAGCATGTACTGGCGCAGCAGGAAGACGCCGGTGGGCGTGGCCACGGCCGGCAGGATTACCCCCCACAGCGTGTTGAGCAACCCGGTGCTGTTGATCACAAGAAAGACGGGCACCAAGATGATGGTGGGCGGAATCATCAGCGTCGCGATGATCAGCAGAAACACTGCCTTCTGACCGGTGAAGCGGTATTTCGAAAGCGCGAAGGCCGCCATCGAGTTGAACAGCAACGTCAGCAGGGTAGCCACGACAGTGATGAACACCGAATTCCACAGGTACTTGCCGAAGGTGAACTTGCCAAACAGGTCGGTGTAGTTGGAAGTGGCCCAGGTGATCTCCTCCACCGGGGTGCGCTCCTTGATGTTGACCTGAATCTCCTTGGCCGGCTCCGCCGGATCGACCAGGGTGGCCATGATGCCGATGCGGCGTACCTGGGCCAGCTGGCGCTGTTGGCCCTGTTCGTCCCTGACCGTGAACAGGGGCAGGGGCTTGTCATGCCCCTCGACCTTCACCGTCTTTTGCGAGTAGGGCAAAAAGGTGGGCGGAAACTTGCCGATGGCTGCTTCGGTCTTGAACGAAGACATCACCAGCCACAACACCGGGGCGAACATGGTGAACAGGCCCAGCACCAGGTAGGCGTAGCTGGCGGTATCGGTCCAATGCAGGCCCCGTCGTCCACGGGTCGCGGTAAGAAATTGCCAGATGGACATCAGCGCACCTTCTGGCCGGCCTCGCTGGCGCGGGTCAGTTTGAGTTGTATCAGGGTCAGCACGATGAGCAGCAGCGCCAGTGATAGCGAGGCCGCCGCGGCCAGCCCATACAGATGAATCTGCTCGGCGAAGCCGGTCTGGTAGATGAACTGCACGATGAAGGTGGTGGCCGAGCCCGGGCCGCCGCCGGTGAGGATGAACACCTCATCGAATATCTGCACCGCGCGGATCATCGCCAGGACGAGCACCACGATCAGGTTGGGCATGAGCAGGGGCAGGGTGATTCGGGTGAGGGTGCGCCAGGGCGAGGCGCGGTCCATCTCGGCGGCCTCGTACAGGTCACGCGGGATGGCCTGCAGGCCAGCCA
>JAURKV010000078.1 GCA_030831585.1 Ramlibacter sp.
TATCAAACCAGTTTCTCGCGAGGGTACTGACCGCCTGGTTCGCAAGGCGATCCAGTACGCCATCGACAACGACAAGCCCAGCGTCACCATTGTCCACAAGGGCAACATCATGAAGTTCACCGAAGGGGGCTTCCGTGACTGGGCCTACGACCTGGCCCAGCGCGAATTCGGCGCGCAGTTGATTGACGGGGGGCCTTGGTGCAAATTCAGGAGCCCGAAGACCGGCAAGGAAATCGTGGTCAAGGATTCAGTCGCCGACGCATTCCTGCAGCAGATTCTCTCGCGGCCAGCGGAATACAGCGTGATCGCCACCCTCAACCTCAATGGCGACTACATCTCCGACGCTCTGGCGGCCCAGGTCGGCGGCACCGGCATTACCCCGGGCGCGAACCTGAGCGACTCGGTGGCCATGTTCGAGGCCACCCATGGCACGGCGCCCAAGTACGCCGGCAAGGACTATGTGAACCCCTGCTCCGAGATCCTGTCCGCAGAAATGATGTTGCGCCATATGGGCTGGAAGGAGGCGGCCGACCTCATCATCAGTTCCTTGGAGAAGTCCATACTGAGCAAGAAGGTCACCTACGACTTCGCCCGCCTGATGGACGGTGCGACGCAAGTGAGCTGTTCTGGCTTCGGCAGGGTGATGATCGAGAACATGTAAGTCCTGAGGCCCGTTCGCCAGCCCGTTCCTCACTGACGCGGCGGGGGCAACGCTGACCGGTCCAAGTCTCGAGGCGCGGGCCCTTCCGGGCTGCGCGCGAAGGTTCCGCTCAAGACCCCATTGAATGGCCCATTCAATTGCCCGGCATCAGTTGGGCCGGGGTTGGTTGGCCTGGAACTGCGGGGCCCGGGCCCGGGCGGGGCGGGGATGGCGCGGATGCAGAGGCAGGCTGGCCGTGGTGTCCGTCGGCGATGCGGCGTCTTGACCCGTTGCAGGATCCGCCTCGATGGCTTGCGCCATCTGACCCTTGGGGCCCTGTATGACTTCGAAGCTGACCCGTGCCCCCTGCTTGAGGGTCTTGAAGCCATCCATACTGATGGCGCTGAAGTGGGCAAATATGTCGGTGCCCCCGCCGTCGGGCTCGATGAAGCCAAAACCCTTTGCATCGTTGAACCATTTGACAGTGCCAGTCGCCATTTGGGGACCCTCTCTTTGGCAGTTGGTGCTGGCTGGTTGCGATCCGCGGCCAGCAGGTGACAGTCGGCGCAGTGTCGTAGAGGGGTGTGCCCCTTGTCAATGTTTTTCGGGTACTAAAGTACGCTTTTCTGGACTGGGGGCTCAGGAGGTGTACGGGCCTGGCCAGTTGCCTTGGGTCGTTGCCCATGGCGTAGTCAAAGCCACTGGCTTTGGGTGGACGCGAGTGATGCTGGCGCGGTCGCAGCGGGTGGGCCGACCGCACTGCAAGGACGAACGCCAAAGACCTGCCCAACGATCAAGCCAACCCAGGCTCTGAGCGGAGCGGGCCCCGAGGTCGATAGAATGATTTTCATGGCCAGCAAAAAACCAGTTCCTGCCCCCATCGCGCCCACGGAGAGACCGCGGGACGACGAAGGCGGCTCTCTGGTGCTCGAGCGCCTGACCCAGAAGACCGAGCCCCCCCAGATGTACCAGGTCGTCATGCTCAATGACGACTACACACCAATGGAGTTCGTGGTGGTGGTGATCCAGGAGTTCTTCAACAAGGACCGGGATACCGCGACCCAGATCATGCTCAAGATCCACCTCGACGGTAAAGCCGTTTGCGGGGTTTACTCCCGCGACGTCGCGGCGACCAAGGTGGATCAGGTCCAGGAAGCGGCCCGGCAGGCAGGGCATCCCCTTCAATGTGTGAGTGAACCGGTTGAGTGAGTGAATATGCAGCCGATCCAGATTAAAGTGGGGTTGAACGCGAGTCGCTCATCCCCAGGTAGCAAGGCAAAGGAATTTTCATGATTGCCCAGGAATTGGAAGTCAGCCTCCACATGGCATTTGTGGAGGCTAGGCAGCAGCGCCACGAGTTCATCACAGTGGAGCATTTGCTCCTCGCCTTGCTGGACAACCCAAGCGCGGCAGAGGTGCTACGCGCCTGCGCGGCCAACATCGATGACCTGCGCAAGTCCCTGACCAACTTCATCAAGGACAACACCCCTCAGGTCGCCGGGACTGACGAGGTGGATACCCAGCCGACGCTGGGTTTCCAGCGTGTGATCCAGCGCGCGATCATGCATGTGCAGTCCACCGGCAACGGCAAGAAGGAAGTGACCGGCGCCAATGTGCTCGTCGCCATCTTCGGCGAGAAGGATTCGCACGCCGTCTATTACCTGCACCAGCAGGGCGTGACCCGATTGGACGTTGTTAACTACATCGCCCACGGCATCAAGAAGAGCGACCCGCCCGAGCCCGCCAAAGGCAGCGATGCGCCTGGCGGCGAGCAGGAGGCCGAATCCAGCGAGAAAAACGAGAAGGCGTCGCCGCTCGAGCAGTTCACTCTCAATCTGAACCAGGCGGCCAAGGAAGGCAAGATCGACCCGCTGATCGGCCGCGAGTACGAGGTCGAGCGTGTCATCCAGATCCTGTGCCGCCGCCGCAAAAATAATCCGCTGCTGGTGGGAGAGGCCGGCGTGGGCAAGACTGCCATCGCCGAGGGCCTGGCCTGGCGCATCGTTCAGACTGATGTTCCCGAGATCCTCGCAGACTCGGTGGTCTATTCCCTCGACATGGGAGCATTGCTGGCGGGCACCAAGTACCGAGGTGACTTTGAGCAGCGGCTCAAGGGCGTGCTGAAGTCGCTCAAGGACAAACCCAACGCTATCCTGTTCATCGACGAGATCCACACCCTGATCGGCGCAGGAGCAGCCTCCGGCGGCACACTGGATGCGTCCAATCTGCTCAAGCCAGCCCTCTCCAGTGGTCAGCTCAAGTGCATCGGCGCGACCACCTTCACCGAGTACCGGGGCATTTTCGAGAAGGACGCTGCCCTGTCGCGCCGTTTCCAGAAAGTCGACGTGGTCGAGCCTACGGTCGAGCAAACCGTGGACATTCTCAAGGGTCTCAAGAGCCGATTCGAGGAGCACCACAGCGTCAAGTACGCCCTGGCGGCGCTGCAGGCAGCCGCCGAGCTTTCGGCCAAGTACATCAACGACCGGCACCTGCCCGACAAGGCCATCGATGTGATTGATGAAGCGGGCGCGGCCCAGCGAATCCTGCCACCGAGCAAGCGCAAGAAGACGATTTCGCGCAACGAGGTCGAAGAGATCGTCGCCAAGATCGCCCGCATTCCGCCGGCCAACGTGTCCAATGACGACCGGGGCAAGCTCAAGACCATCGAGCGCGACCTCAAGGCGGTGGTGTTCGGCCAGGACAAGGCCTTAGATGTCCTGGCCAGTGCAGTCAAGATGGCCCGCTCGGGCTTGGGCAAAGGCGACAAGCCGATTGGCTCGTTCCTGTTCTCCGGTCCTACCGGCGTCGGTAAGACCGAGGCGGCCAAGCAACTGGCCTACATCATGGGCATCGAGCTCATTCGCTTTGACATGTCGGAGTACATGGAGCGTCATGCGGTTTCCCGCCTGATCGGCGCGCCCCCGGGCTATGTCGGCTTTGACCAAGGCGGCCTGCTCACCGAGGCGGTTACCAAAAAGCCCCACGCGGTGCTGCTTCTCGACGAGATCGAGAAAGCGCATCCGGA
>JAURKV010000079.1 GCA_030831585.1 Ramlibacter sp.
GCAGAAGGCCATGGTCAGGTCCAGCTCTTTGTGGATGATTTCCAGCGCCCGGGTGACGCCAGCCTCGCCCATCGCGCCCAGGCCGTAGAGGAAGGCGCGGCCGATGTAGGTGCCCTTGGCGCCCAGGGCCAGGGCCTTGAGCACGTCCTGGCCGGAGCGAATGCCGCCGTCCAGGTGCACCTCGATTTTGTCGCCCACCGCATTCACGATGGACGGTAGCGCCGAGATGGAGGAGGGCGCGCCATCGAGCTGGCGGCCGCCGTGGTTGGATACGATCAGGGCGTCAGCGCCAGATTGAGCGGCCAGCCGGGCGTCCTCCGCGTCCTGGATGCCCTTGAGAATGAGCTTGCCGCCCCAGCGACGCTTGATCCATTCGACGTCGTCCCAGGAGAGGGCCGGGTCGAACTGGCTGGCGGTCCAGTCCGACAGCGAGCTCATGTCGGCCACGCCCTTCACATGCCCGACGATGTTGCCGAACTGGCGGCGCTGAGTTCCCAGCATGCCCAGGCACCAGCGGGGCTTGGTGGCCAGGTTGATCAGGTTGGCCAGGGTGGGCTTCGGGGGCGCCGACAGGCCGTTCTTGATGTCCTTGTGCCGCTGGCCGAGGATCTGCAGGTCGAGCGTGAGCACCAGTGCCGAGCAGCCAGCAGCCTTAGCGCGTTCGATCAGGCGCTCGACGAAGTCGCGGTCACGCATCACATAAAGCTGGAACCAGAAGGGGTGTCCGCCGGTCCCCTCGGCCACATCCTCGATCGAGCAGATGCTCATGGTCGACAGGGTGAAGGGCACGCCGAACTTCTTGGCCGCGCGTGCAGCCAGAATCTCGCCGTCGGCATGCTGCATGCCGGTGAGGCCGGTGGGCGCAATCGCCACCGGCATGGCAACCTCCTGGCCGACCATCGTGCTGCGGGTGCTGCGGCCTTCCATGTTCACCGCCACCCTTTGGCGCAGCAAGATTTTGGCGTAGTCGCTGCTGTTGGCGCGGTAGGTGCCCTCGGTCCAGGAGCCGGAGTCGGCGTAGTCGTAGAACATGCGCGGCACGCGCTTTTTTGCCAGCAGGCGCAGTTCTTCGATGTTGGTGATCACGGGCATATCGACCAGTCTCCTCGTCTTTTCATCCATGGTAGCCGTCTACAGCAGACGGCTGATGACCCTGCCGCGCCAGAGCGCTGCTCAGCCCAAACGTGCCAGGTGCCTGGCCACCTGCGCCCGTACCTGGGCCGGCGCGGTGCCGCCCAAGGTGCTGCGGGCGTTGAGAGAGCCGCGCAGCGAGAGCACTTCGAACACGTCTTCATTGATGGCCGGGTTGAATTCGCGGAGGTCCGCCAGAGACAACTCGGACAGGTCCACCCCACGGCCGCTGGCGGTCTTGACCGCATGCGCCACCACCTCGTGGGCATCGCGAAACGGCAGGCCCTTTTTCACCAGGTAATCGGCCAGGTCGGTGGCGGTGGCATAGCCCCTTCGGGCGGCGCGCTCCATCGCCTCGGGCACCACCGTGATGCCCTCCACCATCTGGGCAAAGATGCGCAGCGTGTCTTTCAAGGTGTCCACCGTGTCGAACAGCGGCTCTTTGTCTTCCTGGTTGTCCTTGTTGTAGGCCAGGGGCTGGCCCTTCATCAGGGTGATGAGGCCCATGAGATGGCCCACCACCCGGCCGGTCTTGCCGCGCGCCAGCTCGGGTACGTCGGGGTTCTTCTTCTGCGGCATGATGGACGAGCCGGTGGTGAAGCGGTCGGCCAGGCGTATGAAGCCGAAGTTCTGCGACATCCACAAAATGAGTTCTTCCGAGAGGCGCGAGATGTGCACCATGGCCAGGGAGGCGGCGGCGGTGAACTCAATGGCGAAGTCGCGGTCACTCACTGCGTCGAGCGAGTTTTGGCACACGCCCTCCATGCCCAGGCTGCGGGCCACCCTCTCGCGGTCCAGCGGGTAGCTGGTGCCGGCCAGAGCGGCCGAGCCCAGGGGCAGGCGGTTCACCCGTCCGCGCACATCGGCCATCCGCTCGGCGTCTCTCGCAAACATTTCCACGTAGGCCAGCATGTGGTGGCCAAAGCTGACCGGCTGGGCCACCTGCAGGTGGGTAAAGCCGGGCAGGATGACATCGGCGTGCTGGCTGGCGATGGTCACCAGGGCCTTTTGCAATTCGACCAGCAGGCCGGCGATGAGGTCAATCTCGCCGCGCAGCCAGAGGCGCACGTCTGTGGCCACCTGGTCGTTGCGGCTGCGGCCGGTGTGCAGGCGCTTGCCGGCATCGCCCACCAGCTGGGTGAGACGAGCCTCGATGTTCAGGTGTACGTCTTCGAGGTCGAGTTTCCATTCGAACTGACCCGCCTCGATCTCCTGGGTGATCTGCGCCATGCCCTTTTGGATGGCGGCCAGGTCGGCGGCGGCGATGATGCCCTGGGCGGCCAGCATTTCGGCATGGGCCAGCGAGCCCTGGATGTCGGCCTGCCACAAGCGCTTGTCAAAAAACACGCTGGAGGTGTAGCGCTTCACCAGGTCGCTCATGGGCTCGGAAAAGAGCGCCGACCAGGCCTGGGATTTTTGATCGAGTTGGTTGTGCGACGACATAGGGGGCAAATTCTATCGGGCTGACCCTGCCGGCCACGGGGTGCGCTGGGGGCGGCGCCCGGCTCAGCCCGTGTTGCGCAGGCCGGCGGCGATGCCGTTGATCGAGATGTGGATGCCGCGCTGCACCTTTTCGTCGTGCTGGCCGGCGCGCCAGCGGCGCACCAGCTCCACCTGCAGGTGGTGCAGGGGGTCGATATAGGCGAATCGATGGCGGATGGAGCGCGATAGCGCCGGGTTACCCGCGAGCCGCTGGCGTTCGCCGGTGATGCCGGCCAGGGCTTCGGTGGTGCGGTGCCATTCGGCCTCAATGGCCTCGAACACCTTGCGCCGCAGCCGGGCGTCGGGCACCAGCTCGGCGTAGCGGTGTGCCAGGGCCAGGTCGCTCTTGGCCAGCACCATGTCCATATTGGACAGCAGCGTGCGAAAGAAGGGCCACTGCCGGTACATCTTCTGCAGGAGGGCCAGGCCCTCCTTCTTCGTCTGTCCCGTACCAGGGGTCAGGAAGCCCTGCACCGCCGAGCCAAAGCCGAACCAGCCGGGCAGGGTCACCCGGCACTGGCCCCAGGAGAAGCCCCAGGGGATGGCCCGCAGGTCCTCGATCCGCAGGTTGGCCTTGCGCGAGGCCGGTCGGGAACCGATGTTGAGCGCGGCGATTTCGCGGATGGGCGTGCTCGAGAAGAAGTAGTCGCTGAAGCCGGGTGTTTCGTAGACCAGACCGCGGTAGGCTGCTTGGCTGGCGGCCGAGAGCCGCTCGGCGGCCTCGAGGAAGGACTTCGGGGCTGGCTTGGTCGGCTGCAGCAGGGTGGCCTCCAGGGTGGCGGCCACCAGGGTTTCCAGGTTGCGTCGCCCTATCTCGGGGTTGGCGTACTTGGAGCCAATCACCTCGCCCTGTTCGGTCAGGCGGATCTGGCCGCGCACCGTGCCAGGGGGCTGGGCCAGGATGGCCTCGTAACTGGGGCCGCCGCCCCGGCCCACCGTGCCGCCCCGGCCGTGGAACATGCGCAACTGGATGTCGTGGCTGTTGGCCAGCTCGTCGAACAGGGCCACCAGGTCGGTCTCGGCCCGATAAAGCTCCCAGTTGCTGGTGAAGATGCCGCCGTCCTTGTTGCTGTCGCTGTAGCCCAGCATGATGTCTTGCTCGGCGCCCGATCGACGTACCAGGGCAGCAATGCCGGGCAGGGCGTAAAAGGCCCGCATGATGGGCGCCGCGTTTTGCAGGTCGAGGATGGTCTCGAACAGGGGCACGACGATCAGCTGGGCCTTCCCTGGCTGTGGGCCTTGGCCATCCAGGGTGCCGTCCATCAGCGCGGTTTCTTTTTGCAGGAGCAGCACCTCCAGCAGGTCGCTCACCGACTCGGTGTGGCTGATGATGTAGTGGCGTATGGCCTCCGGCCCGTACTGCGCCCGTATGCGCCGGGCCGTTTCGAAGATGGCCAATTCGGCCAGCGTGGCCTTGGTGTAATGGGCGGTGGGCACGCGCAGGGGCCGGGCGTCATTGAGCAGTTGCAGCAGCAAGGCCTGCTTGGCGTCCTCGGACAGGCCGGCGTAGTCGGGCTCGAGCCGGGCGGCGGCCAGGAGCTCGGCGACCACCGCCTCGTGTTGGTCGGAGCTTTGCCGCAGGTCCATGGTGGCCAGGTGAAAGCCGAACACCTCTACGGCCCGCATCAGGGGGGACAGGCGTTGCTCAACCATCGCCGCCCCGTGCGAGGCGATGAGCGATTCGCGGATGGTGGTCAGGTCGGCCAGAAATTCAGCGGCGCTGGCATAGGGCGCCTGCGGCGCAAGCACGTGGCGCGCCGCATCGCCGCCGGTGAAGGCCTTGAGGGTGGCGGCCAGCCGGGCGTACATCCAGGCCAGGGCCCGGCGGTAGGGCTCGTCTTGGCGGTGCGGGTCGGCGTCGGGGGATTGGTCGGCCAGCGCTTCCAGCGCCGGCGTCATGCCCACCAGCATCGCCGACACCGACAGCTCGGCGCCCAGGTGGTGCACCTCAGTCAGGAAATGGCGCAGGGCCACCTCGCTCTGGCGGCGCAGCGCCAGGCTCAAGGTGTCGGCGCTGACATTGGGGTTACCGTCCCGGTCGCCACCGATCCACATTCCCATGCGCAGAAAGCTGGCCACCCGGCCCTGGCCCAGGGCCTGCTCCAGCTCGGCGTAGAGGCGCGGTATTTCGCGCAGGAAGGTGGCCTCGTAGTAGGACAGGGCATTCTCGATCTCGTCGGCCACCGTGAGCTTGGTAAAGCGCAAGAGGCGGGTCTGCCACAGTTGCATGACCCGGGCGCGCAGCTGGGCCTCGTTCGCGGCCAGCTCGCGCGGGGCGAGGGCGTCCTTGGGCAGGGCGCGGTCCTTGATGGCGTCGCGCTCGGCCAGTAGGTGGGCGATGTCGCGCTCGGCGTCCAGAATGCTCTTTCGCTGCACCTCGGTGGGGTGGGCGGTGAGCACCGGCGACACGTAGCTGGTGGCCAGGGTACGGGCGACGGTGCGAGGCGTGATGCCCGCCCAGCGCAGGCGGGCCAGGGCCACCTCCACACTGCCTTGCTGCGTGTCACCGGCGCGCTCGTGCACCAACCGGCGGCGGATGTGGTGCCTGTCCTCGGCCAGGTTGGCCAAGTGGGAAAAATAGGTGAAGGCCCGGATCACGCTCACCGCCTGATCACTGGGCAGGCCCTTAAGCAGGGCCTTGAGCGCCTTGTCGGCCTCGTGGTCTGCGTCGCGGCGGAAGGCCACCGAGAGCTTGCGGATTTTTTCCACCAGTTCGAAGGCGGCCGCACCTTCCTGTTCGCGGATCACGTCGCCCAGCAGCCGGCCGAGCAGGCGGATGTCGTCGCTGAGGGGCTTTTCGTTGTCGCGCGCTCGGCGGGGGGTGTGGCGCGCCGGCGTGGCGGCGGGGGAGCTGGCGGGCATGGCGGCAGAGGGCTGGGGAGTCGGCCCATGCTAGCATCGCCAAGCGAAATTCCCTGCTGCAGGTGGCTTGCAGCGACGACGTACCGGGTTCGATTTTGAGCAAACTAGTCATCGCCACGCGCGAAAGCCGGCTGGCCCTTTGGCAGGCCGAACATGTACGCGACCTTCTGCAGTCGCGCGGTCACGAGGTGGGCCTTCTGGGCATGACCACCCGGGGCGACCAGATCCTCGACCGCAGCCTGAGCAAGGTGGGCGGCAAGGGCTTGTTCGTGAAGGAGCTGGAGGTCGCGCTCGAGGAGGGCAGGGCCGACCTGGCTGTGCACTCCCTCAAAGACGTGCCGATGGACCTGCCCGAGGGCTTTCACCTCGCCTGTGTGATGGAGCGCGAGGACCCGCGCGACGCCTTCGTCTCCAACCGTTTCCAGCAGCTGTCCGACTTGCCTCCCGGCAGCGTGGTGGGCACCTCCAGCCTGCGCCGCGTGGTGCTGCTGAGGGCGCTGCGCCCTGACCTGCGCATCGAACCCTTGCGTGGCAACCTCGACACCCGTTTGCGCAAGCTCGACGACGGCCATTACGAGGCCATCATCCTGGCCGCCGCCGGTCTCAAGCGCCTGGGCCTGGGCGACCGCATCCGCCAGATCTTTGACACCGACCAGATGCTTCCGGCCGCTGGCCAGGGCGCCCTGGGTATTGAGGTGCGGACCCAGCGCTCCGAGGTCGATCAGGCCCTCGCGCCCCTGGCCCACCAGCCGACCTGGCTGGCGGTGGCGGCCGAGCGCGCGGTCAGTCGCGGTATGGGCGGGAGCTGCTCCATGCCCTTGGCCGCCCATGCGGTGTTCACGCCTGATGGCGCCCTGCACCTGCGCGCCGCCTGGGGTGAACCCGAGAGCCACACGACGACCCTCGTGCGGGCGGAAGCTCAGAGCTCGGTGGCCGACCTGGCACAGGCCGAGGAGCTGGGCCGCTCGGTGGTCGAGCAGTTGCGCGCCGGCGGCGCCCACTGAGGCGCCGTGACCGGCCGGCCTGGCCCCATGCCGGTACAGCCGCCCCTTCTCCTCGTGACCCGCCCGGCGCGTGAAGCGCTGGCCTGGACCCGTACCTTGCAGGGGCTGGGCCTGCGCGCCGAGGCGCTGCCTCTGATCGCCATCGGCCCAGGGCCCGACCCGCAGGGCCTGGCCAAGCGCCAAGCGGCGCTTTCGGGTGATGCCGCAGTGATGTTCGTCAGCGCCAACGCGGTGCGCGGCTTCTTTGATGCTGCGGGTCCCGAGCTGTCCTGGCCGGCTGGCACACGTGCCTGGTCCACCGGACCGGGCACCCACGCCGCCTTGCTCGAAGTGGGTGTTCCCGCCACCCAGATCGACTCGCCAGACCCACAGGCTGGCCGCTTTGACTCCGAGTCCCTGTGGGCGTGTGTGCAGGCGCCACTGATCGCACAGGTGCGTGCCCAGGGATCCGGTGCGCCGGTTCGCGTGCTGATCGTGCGCGGTGCCGACGCCGATGGCGAGGCCGCAGGCCGGGACTGGCTGGCGCTTCGGCTGCGCGAAGCCGGCGTGCGGGTGGACCAGGTCCCCGCCTACCGGCGCGTCCTGCCCGAATGGACCTCGTCCGAGCGGGCCTTGCTGGACGAAGCCTGCCGGGCGCCGGCCGCTTGGTTGTTCAGCAGTTCCGAGGCGGTCGCCAACCTGACCCGGCTGGCGCCGGTCGCCGGATGGCAGGGTGGGCTTGCCCTGTGCACCCATGGGCGCATTGCGCAGGCAGCTCGGTCGGCCGGCTTCAGCCAGGTCGCGGAGGTGGCGCCGCGCCCGGAATCCGTGGCGGCCTTTCTACAATCGGCGTCATGAGTGATTCCCACGCCCGCGACGAAACAGTGCCGACTCCTGGCGCCGCGTCCGCCGCCCCGTCTGCTGCCGACACTGCCAGTTCCGCAGTGCCAAGCGCGGGCGTCGGTGCATCGCCTCTTGAATCGGCTCCTGCCTCGGCCCCCGGCGCAGCCTCTGGCGTGCCAATCGGCCTGCCAGACTCGGCAACGCCTGTCGTCGCCGCACCTGGCGTTTCTTTGTCGCGCCTTGTGTTCTGGGGCCTGCTCGCATCGATCGGCTTGGCCCTGCTTGCCAGCGGCCTGCTGTGGCAGCGCCTGTCCGACATTCAGGAGCAGTTGGCTCGCCAGAGTGCGGACTCCGGTGCGGTTGCCATTGAGGCTCGCACCCTGGCCCGACAGGCCCAGGAGCTGGCCCGCGACAACGCGGCCCGCCAGGCGATCGCCGAGAACAAGCTGGCCGAAGTGGCCATGCAGCGCACTCAGCTCGAGGAGCTGATGCAAAGCCTGACCCGCTCGCGCGACGAGAACCTGGTGGTCGACATCGAGTCCTCGCTTCGCCTGGCGCAGCAGCAGTCGCAACTCTCGCTGAGTCCCGAGCCGCTGCTGGCTGCCCTGCGTGCGGCCGACCAGCGTCTTGCGCGGGTGAGCCAGCCCCGCCTCGCCCGCGTGCGGGCCGGCATCACCCGGGACATCGACCGCATCAAGGCGGCGGCCGTGACCGATGTGCCCTCCTTGCTTCTTCGGATGGACGAGCTGGCTCGCGGACTGGAGGAGTTGCCGGTGGCCAATGCCGTGGGCCAGGCGGCCGCGTTGGCGTCGGCTTCTGGCACTGCAGATGCCGCGACTCCGGGCCGTGTCGCTGGCGCAGCCTCTGCCCCGGCGGCCGCGGCCTCGGCGCCGGCCTGGTGGGCGCGCTGGCTCGCGCTGGTGCGCGAGGAGGCCCAGGCCCTCCTGCGCGTGAGCCGCATCGACCAACCTGATGCGGTGCTGGTCGCACCCGAGCAGGCCTTCTTCCTGCGGGAGAACCTCAAGCTCAAGCTGCTCAATGCCCGCCTGTCCCTGCTGGCGCGCCAAACCGACCTGGCGCGTGCCGACCTGGCCCAGGTGACCCAAGCTCTTGGACGCTACTTCAGCCCCGAGTCGCGTAAGACCCAGGCCGCCTTGGTGACCCTGCAGCAGATGCAGGCCCAACTGCGCAATGTCGACCTGCCTCGCATCGACGAGACCCTGGCCGTGCTGGACGCTGCCGCAGCCGGCCGCTGACCTGAGGAGTCCACCCGATGCGCGCGGCCCTTTGGTTCCTGGCACTGTTCGGCGTGGCGGTGGCCATCGCTCTCTTCGCAGGCAACAACCAGGGGACGGTCACCGTGTTCTGGCCACCCTACCGCATCGACCTGTCGCTGAACCTGGTGCTGATGCTGTCGGTCGGTGGCTTCGTCTTCCTCTACGCGGTGTTGCGCGCGCTATCGGCGCTATTCCACCTGCCGCAGCAGGCCAGGCGCTGGCGCAACCAGCAGAAGGAGCGAGCGGTCCATGGCCTGCTGGTCGACGCGATCGCCCATTTGCTGGCTGGGCGATTTGTGCGCGCCCGCAAGTCTGCCGAAACCGTGCTGGCTCAGGAAGCTGCTTTGCAGGCGTCCGAACGGCACCTGCCCCATTCCGAGCCGCTGCGGGCACTGGCCCACCTGCTGGTGGCCGAGAGCGCCCAGGCCCTGCAAGACAAGTCCGCCCGCGACACCCACCTGCAGCAGGCCCTGGCGCCCCAGGCCGGCCGCGAGGGCCTGGCGATGCGCGAAGGGGTGTTGATGCGCGCAGCCCGCTGGTCCCTGGACGAACGCGATCCGCAGGCCGCCGGCCGCTGGCTTGGCGAGCTGCCCCTGGGTGCGGCTCGCCGTACGCTGGCGCTGCGCATGAAGCTCAAGGCCTATCGTCTGCTGTCGCAACCGGCCGAGGCCCTGGAGACCGCCCGGCTGTTGGCCAAGCACCGGGCCTTCTCGCCCTTGGCCGCCGAGAGCATCGTGCGCGGGCTTGCGATCGACCTGCTCAATGGCGCCCACGACTCGGCCCAGCTGCTGCGCGCCTGGGGCACCCTGGAACCCGCCGAGCGCGCCATGCCCGACCTCGCCATTCACGGTGCGCTACGCCTACAGGCGCTCCATGGCGATGCGCAGCTGGCGCGACAGTGGATGTTGCCGATCTGGGAGCGCCACTCGGAGCTGTCCGACGCACAGAAGGTGCGGCTGGTGCAGGCGCTGGAGGCCGGCCTCGACTCCATCGACAGCGCCTGGCTGGCCCGCTTCGAGGCCGCCCAACGCGCCAACCCGCGCGACGCGAGCCTCCAGTACCTGGCGGGCATGGCCTGCATGAAACGCCAGCTCTGGGGCAAGGCCCAGCAGCTGCTCACGCAGGCCGCACTGGGCCTGCGTGATGCCCGCCTGCATCGGCAGGCTTGGCGAGCCCTCGCGCAGCTTGCCGAGGACCGTGGGGACGCCGAGACAGCGGCACAGGCCTGGAAGCGGGCGGCCACCGAGTGAGCCGATGAGCGGAGCGCTGCCTTGCGGCAGGGTCCGGTACGTCCCTGGACTACCCAACATGAAAAAGCCCGGCACCGCTTGCGCGGGCCGGGCTTTTTCAGTTCCTGGCCCCGAGGGGCCAGGAGGGATGACGCTCAGCGCTGTGCGCCAAGCTCGAAGGGCAGGGTGACCTGGCCCAGGTCCTTGCGGGTTTCGACCAGAACCAGAGGGCCTTCGTCGATCACCACCACCGGCGGCCGCTCGCGCGGCACATGCACCGGCTTGGGCTCAGCGGCAATGGCCGCTTGCACCTGCGCGATTTTCTCGGCGTCAGAATTGACCCACTGCAGGCCTGATCCTTGTGCC